>NZ_JABAIG010000023.1:0-74917 GCF_012641385.1 Rhizobium sp. P28RR-XV | reverse complement strand
GTCCATCCGCACCCCCTTCCCGAAGAAGAAACGCCAGACAGGGCCTCCGCGTCAACGCTCCCGCTCACCCGTTCACGAAACCTCCACAAAACGTCGACCAAAGACCAACAATGCCGATGTTTGCTTACAAGCAGAATTCAAAAGACATCCAGGATCTTAGTTAAGCTTCAACGGACCACGGCAGATCCATGTGGAAATCGAATCCAAATATCGAAAATCTCAGAAAAATCCGAAACTGGCTGGTCACTCTGCGCCAGGAGATTGCCTCATCGACGGTGGCCGAAAACGACTTCTCCAAAATAGACGATCTCATAGATGCCCAAAGGCGGATCGATGCCATCGACCGTGCTCTGAACGATGAAATCAGGACTATCGATCCTGATCTTTGGAACAAATTAGGATCGCTTTAGCTCGCGGGATCGATCGTCGTATTGCAGCGGTTCGTGAGCAGTAAAGTCGGCCTCAAGCGCATAGATTGCGGTCGGAACGGTCATCGCATTGAAGAAGCCGAAGAGCGGTCGCAATTGGTGCTCAAGCATCAGGCCGTGCAACGGCGTGCCGCCGGTTGCGGCCAAGACGACGCACTTGCCCGTCAGCGCGCGATAATCGACAAGGTCAAACAGATGCTTCAGCGCGCCGCTATAGGACGCGCGATAGACAGGCGATCCTGCGATGATGATATCAGCGCCTTGCACCGCGGCAATGATCGCCTTGCCCTCTGTATCGAGCTGGTCCGCTCTGAGCGCCCCAAAGAGCACGGGCGCTGCGACGACGAGTTCGATGGACTGCACGTGACCACTAACGCGTTGCCGAAGGCGATCGGCAGCCATCTTCACCAGAGACGCCGTCCTGGACGGTCTTTTGACATTGCCACTCAGCGCGAGGATGTTCATAACGACGAAGCGCCCACTTAAATAGATAATTTGCCCTATATATTTAGTAGTCTTTTGATTAGCGAAGATGTTCTAATCTTCAAAGCAAAGTGGATTGAATTGCTGTTTTCAGCGGCGACTCATCGGAAGAATTTTCTCTAGCGCTATGCGAGACTTCGATCAGAACACTGGCGTCCTCACGCTCGCCTTGACTAGATTCGAAAATGCGGCCTTCGTGTCATCCTTGCCAATACCCTGACTGCCCATGATGCACCCTGGCACCTCGCTGAGTGGGCTGTTGCGCAACGACGACGTTCGCGAGCGTGTGATCGTCGAAATGGACGGCGATTCATCAACTAGCCATCGTCTTGGGCGTTCGCGCTCAGTCGTAGCCCGAAGCGCGCGACGAATAATCCTTTCCACCACATGAATTGCATTCAGTGCATCCGTTGCCCATGGAAGATCGGTTTTAGTGACGCAATGGCACATAAAATCAAAATTGCTATTCAACGTGCGACGAAATTAACTCGACACGGAAAATGAAACCGATAAGGGGATCATAATGGGAATGAAACTGTCATTGACCGGCGCCAGCACAGCAATCGCGCTCCTGCTTTCCAGCCAGGCTTTCGCTCAGACCGCCGAAGTCATGCACTACTGGACGAGCGGTAGCGAAGCGGCCGCCATCAAGGTCATCGCCGATGATGTCGCGAAGAAGGGCGGCACCTGGAAGGACAGCCCGGTCACAGGTTATGAAGCTGCCCGCGCAGCCGTTCTGAGCCGTGTTGCAGGCGGCGACGCGCCGACCTCGATGGTCGTCGACCTCGGCGAAATCAAGCCACTGGTCGAGGAAGGCATCCTGGCGCCGATCGACGATATCGCCTCCACGAAGGGCTGGCAGACATTTTTGCCCAAGCTGGTCGTCGACAAGGCCAGCGTCGACGGTCATCTCTACGCCGTTCCGATCGACATCGGCACTGCCAACTGGATGTGGTACTCCACGAAGGTACTCGACGACGTCGGCGTCAAGCCGCCGGCAACCTGGGACGAGTTCTTCGCCGCCGCCGACAAGATCAAGGCCAAGGGTTACATCCCGCTCGCCTTCGGAGGCCAGGCATGGCAGGAAGCCCTTGTCTTCCGCTCGATCATGATCGCGACCGGCGGCAACAAGTTCTACACCGACGTCTACACCAAGCATGACGTGGACGCAGCCGGCGGTCCGCTGATGGTCAAGTCCTTCGAGACGTTCGCCAAGCTGCGTGGTTATGTGGATGACGGCAACACCAACCGCAACTGGAATGACGCCACCAACATGGTCATCACCGGCAAGGCCGCGATGCAGATCATGGGCGACTGGGCCAAGGGCGAGTTCCAGGCTGCCAAGATGACACCGGGCAAGGAATATGGCTGCGAACTAGCGCCAGGCACCAATGGGGTGCTGAACATCGTTTCCGACACCTTCGTCTTCCCGATCGGCGACAAGCCCGAGCAGGTTGCTGCCCGCAAGCTGCTGGTCGACGTCATGATCGATCCGGAAACACAGCTTGCCTTCAACTCCATCAAGGGCGCCCTGCCCCCGCGCCTCGATGTCAACCTGAAGGATGCTGACATCTGCACCCAGAAGGCAGCCGGCCTGCTCAAGGACCCAAGCGCCCTCGCTCCGAACGCCGAACTCTCCTTCAGCAGCGAGACGGTCGGCGCCATCAAGGACCTGGTGACCCAGTTCTGGAGCAATCCGTCAATGACGCCTGCCGATGCTGCCAAGCAGTATGCCGACATCGTTGCACGGAACTAGGTCCTGCCGTTAGTGTCTGCTGCCCCGGCACAGTTGCCGGGGCAGTTTCGTCAATGAGTTGCGATGTCGACCAGCGGGGCTAGCAATGTTTAAGAAGAACCTCGCGGCAAAGCTGACGCTTGTGCCGAGCGCCGTGGTTATTGCCGTCTGCTTCTACGGCACGATCCTCTGGACGCTCTATATTTCGCTGACGCATTCGACGATGCTGCCGAACTACAAGTTCTACGGCTTCGGCCAGTATGCGACACTGCTTTCCATGCCGCGCTGGCATACGGCTTTCGCCAACATGCTAATCTTCGGCAGCCTGTTCATTGCCGGCTCGCTCGTAATCGGCACGACGCTTGCAACCCTGCTCGATCGCAACGTCAAGGCGGAAGGGCTTTTCCGCGTCTTCTTCCTCTATCCACTGTCCATGTCCTTCGTCGTCACCGGTCTTGCCTGGCAATGGCTACTGAACCCGACAACGGGCATCGAAGCACTGGTGCGCAGCTTCGGCTGGCAGGATTTCAGCTTCAACTGGCTGGCAAGCCCGGAGAAGGCGATCTATGCCGTCTCCATCGCCGCCATCTGGCAATCCTCCGGCCTTGTCATGGCCATCATGCTGGCCGGCCTGCGGGGCATTGACGGCGATATCTGGAAAGCCGCGAAGATCGACGGCATTCCCGTCTGGCGCTCCTATGTCAGCATCGTGCTGCCCATGCTTCGCCCGCTGATCCTGACCTGCGTGATCCTGCTAGCGACCGCCGTGGTCAAGAGCTACGACCTTGTCGTCGCCATGACCGGCGGCGGACCGGGCATCAGCACGGATGTGCCGGGCAAGTTCGTCGTCGATCTCCTCTTCCAGCGTGCGAATATCAGCACGGCGGCAGCTGCAGCCATTCTGATGCTGGTTTCGGTCATCTGCGCCCTTTCGCCCTATGTCTATATCGAGCTCAAGAGGCAGAAGCGATGACTGCGACCCCTCTCGCCCAATCCGGCGCACCTGTTGTTCATGCGATGCCGCGCGCAAGCAGCACCAGGCCCGGCCGTATCCCGCTTTACATCATCCTGTCACTGGCGCTGGTCTATTACGCGATCCCGTTGCTGCTGGTGATCTCGACTTCCCTAAAGACTGCGGACGAGCTGCGCACCGGCACCATCTTCGCCCTGCCCCAAAGTCTCAATTTCGACGCCTGGACAAAAGCATGGCTAACAGCCTGCACGGGGATAGAATGCAACGGCATTCACGGGAATTTCTGGAATTCCGTCGAGATCGTCGTGCCCAGCGTCATATTCTCGATCCTGTTCGGCGCATTGACCGGCTTTGCCTTGTCGCAGTGGCAGTCGAAGCTAAGCCGCGTAATCCTGCTGTCGCTGATGCTTGGCGCCTTCATTCCCTACCAGGTCATCCTTTACCCATTGGTCCGCATTTTCAGCAGCATCGGGCTCTACGGGACCCTGCCTGGGATCATCCTAATCCACATCATCTTCGGCCTGCCCTACATGACGCTGCTATTCTTCAATTTCTACCAGGGTGTGCCGCCTGAGCTTTCCAAGGCGGCAAAGATGGATGGCGCGGGTTTCTTCACGATCTTCTTCGAGATCATGCTGCCGATGTCGGTCAACGTTCTAGTCGTCGCCATCATCATGCAGGCAACCGGCATTTGGAACGACTTCCTGTTGGGCCTGATCTTCGCCGGACGGGACCACCTGCCGATTACGGTACAACTGAACAACATCGTCAACACGACAACCGGCATTAAAGAATATAATGTCAACATGGCTGCCACCTTCCTGACCGCGCTGCCACCGCTTCTCATCTACATTCTTTCAGGACGCTATTTTGCGCGTGGCCTCGCAGCCGGCGCTGTGAAGGGCTAATGCAATGACACAGATTTCCGTTATCGACGCAAACAAGTCCTTCGGACCACAGCACATCCTTCGCGATATCAATCTTTCGGTTGCCAGCGGCGAGTTCATCGTGCTGCTCGGCTCCTCGGGCTGCGGGAAGTCGACGCTGCTGAACGTTATTGCCGGCCTCGAGGACCTCGATACCGGCAGGATAATCGCCGGCGACCAGGATGTGACGAATGTCGATTCCAGCCGCCGCAACATGTCCATGGTCTTCCAGTCGTACGCGCTCTATCCGACCATGACCGTTCGCAAGAACCTCGGCTTCGGGCTGCGCGTCAACAAGGTTGCAAAGGCCGAGATTGCCCAGCGTGTCGAATGGGCAGCCAACCTGCTGCAGCTGACGCCCCTTCTCGACCGCCGCCCCTCGCAGCTCTCCGGTGGGCAACGCCAGCGCGTCGCCATCGGCCGGGCGCTCGTACGCCGTAGCCCGATCTGCCTTTTCGACGAACCGCTTTCCAACCTCGATGCTAAGCTACGCACCGAAATGCGCCTGGAAATCAAGAAGCTGCACCAGGAGTTGCACAGCACCATCGTCTACGTCACGCACGACCAGATCGAGGCCATGACACTTGCCACCCGCGTGGCTGTCATGAAAAGCGGCAAGATCGAACAATACGCGTCGCCGGACGAGCTCTACGAGAAGCCCGAAACTCTGTTCGTCGCTGGATTCGTCGGATCGCCCGGCATGAACCTGATATCGTCCCGCGTGAAGATCGAGGACGGCGAGCCAATGGCTGCCTTCGGCGATTACCAGTTGCCCATCGATGCATATCCGTTTCGCCAACCTGCCGTCGATGGCCAGGAGATAGTGATCGGCTTCCGGCCGGAAGACATCCAGCTTGCCGACGATCGGACGACGCTGCCGACGCTCTTCGCGCCGATTACCTTTATCGAGCCCATGGGCGCCGATACGCTGGTCTGGTTCGCGCTGGGAGAACAGAAGTTGTCGGTCCGCCTTCCCGCGGCCAAGGCCCGCGGCCTGTCCGGAGAAGTCCGCCTAGCCTTCAATCCCACCATCGCCTCCATCTTCTCGAAGGAAAGCGAGCAGCGCCTGTAGGGCGCAGTCGCAGCCGCCGCCGGATGCGGCGGTGGCCCCTCGACACCTAGCAGAGCTCGCCGATCAGACGATCCATCATGGCGTCGCAGCGCTCCAATTCCGCTTCCTCGATATATTCGTCCGGCTGGTGGCCCTGGTCCATGTTACCTGGACCGATCACCACCGCATCAAGCCCGAGCTTCGAGGCGAACAGCCCGGCCTCCGTTCCGAACGAGACCTTTGTCAATGGTGCCTCCCCGAGCAAACGCCCTGCGAAAGCTGCTGCGGCACTCGCGGCTGAGGTGGCGAGCCCCGGATAGGCATTGCAAACCTCGATTTCGGTCAAGGAACCGGCAGAGGCGCGAATGGGTGCCAGGATGTCTTCGACATCGTCCTGCGCCAAGTGGCGAATCTCGAAATCGACCGAGGCGCGTTCTGCCACGATATTGAGAACTTCGCCGCCGGCGATCTTGCCGGCATGAACCGTCGTGTAGGGAATGTCATAGTCCGCATCTCGGAACCCTACGCTGGCAATCTCGTCCTGCACCCTGCGCAGGACGCCGACGAAGTCGCAGGCCAGATGAATGGCATTGACGAAACGCGGGGCAAGCGAGGAATGGCCCGCCTCCCCCCTGAAACGCCCCTGGGCCGCCAATTTGCCTTTATGACCTAGGGCGATCGACATGGATGTCGGCTCTCCGACAATGCAAAGCGAAGCCTTGAACTGTTCCTTGGCCAGGACATCGATCAGCGAGCGCACGCCGACGCAGCCGATCTCCTCGTCATGCGAGAAGGCGAGATGCAAAGGCCGCTTCAATAACTTGCCATTGATGCGGTCGGCAGCGGATAGCGCGCTTGCAAGAAACCCCTTCATGTCCGTCGAACCACGGCCACAAAGACGAGAGCCGCGGCGCGTCAGCCGAAATGGGTCGGAGGTCCAGGCCTGCGTTGCGACCGGCACCACATCGGTGTGGCCGGAAAGGACAATGCCGTCATCCTGCCGGGGGCCGATGCTGGCAAACAGGTTCGCCTTTTTGCCAGTCTGGTCAACAACCAGCCGGCACCCGAAACCGCGGTCGCGGAGATAGGTTTGGACAAAATCGATCAGCAGCAGGTTACTGTCAGCGCTGACGGTGGGGAAGGCGACAAGACGATCAAGCAGGTCGAGCGTATTCAAGAAATGACACTCCCAAAACGAGCGAAGGCCCGCATCGCAATGAGCCTCCATTATTCTCTGTCTTTAACGGTGCTCAGCGGGCAATCGTCTCTTCATCAGCCATCGCCTGGTTGATATCGGCGAGCAGCGCCGCGATATCACCCTTCGGAAAGGCATGGCGGAAGCGCCGATCGAAAGTCGTAAACATGCCGAAGAACGAGTTGGCGCAATGTTCGAGCATCCGGTCCGCCTCACCCTCGTCGATCGACAGGTGCTTCTGGAGGAACTGATTGAACTTGGCCCGCGCGATCGGATTGGCGAGGATAAAGACGGGCTGCGTGTCCCACTTCACTTCACGATGGCGCGAGGCGCGCGAACGGATTTGCAGTGGCGCTACCAGATGAATGTCGCGCGAGGACGAACCGATTTCGATCTGTACGGCATCGTCATCGAGGATCCAGCGGCCCTTGCCGGAATCAAAGAGCGCGAAATCCGCAGCAGGGATCGTGAGTGACACGCGCTTCGATTCGCCTGGCGCCAGATGCACCTTGGCGAAGGACTTCAGTTCGCGCTTCGGGCGCTGCAGCCGCGGCTTGCCGTAGCTTACGTAGAGCTGTGCCGCTTCTTTCCCCGCGACGGCGCCGGTGTTAGTCACCGTGAAGCTCGCAACAACCTCCTCGCCGATATTCAGCTCCGAGCGGTCCAGAGTCAGGTCTGAATAGGCAAAGCTGGTATAGCTGAGGCCAAAGCCGAAGGGATATTGCGGCTCGATCTGGCGGGCGTCGTACCAGCGGTAGCCGACATGGATGCCTTCGCTGTAGTAGTGACGGCCGTTCTCGCCGGGATAGCTGAGATAGGAAGGCATGTCTTGCATACGCTTCGGAAATGTAGTGGTCAGCTTACCCGAAGGGTTGACGACGCCGAAGAGAATATCGGCAATGCCGCCGCCGGTCGCCTGGCCGGAGAAGAACATCTCGACGATCGCCTTCACTTCCGGAACCCACGGCATGACGACTGCGTCAGGGCTGGCGATGGCAACGACGACATTCTGATTGACGGCGGCAACGGCGCTGACGAGCGCATCGTGACCCGGTGCGAGGTCGAGCGTCGTGCGGTCAGACCCCTCACCGTCGTAACCATTCTCCGTGCAAACAAAGATGACGACCACGTCGGCGCCCCGTGCGCCCTCGACAGCCTCGGCAATGAGTACAGCGCGCTCACTCTCGACTTCGCTGGTCCCACGGTATTGGTCAACCTTGATAGCGTCGCCGGCCACCTTCACGATCTCGTCAATCGGCACATCCACGAGCGTCGGCGTCGTGGTCGCGCAGCCCGAGCCCTGAATGATCGGAACGCCGGCACCTTCGCCAATAACGACCATCCGCTTGACCTTGGCGGGCGTGATCGGCAGCAGTTGATCGTCGTTCTTCAGGAGAACCATCGATTCGCCTGCCATGCGGCGAGCGAGCTTGTGATGGGCATCGCGGTCGAACACCGTGTCGCGCCGCTCGCCGAGCTTGCCGGCACGTACCAGCGCCAGAACGCGGACGCAGGCCTCATCCACGACAGCCATGTCGACCTTGCCGACCTCGATGGCTTCAAACAGGTCACTCTTGCGGGTTTCGCTTTCCGGCATGTCGAGGTCGTTGCCGGCTGTCAACGAGGCAGGGCGATCCTTGATGCCGTGCCAGTCGGACACGACAAGGCCGTCATAACCCCATTCCTCGCGCAGCACCTTGGTCAGCAGCCAGTGATCTTCGGCGGCCTGGAGCCCGTTCAGGCGGTTGTAAGAGCTCATGACCGTCCACGGGTTACTCTTCTCGATCGCCCGCTGGAAGCCCTTGAGATAGATTTCTCGCAAAGCACGCTCGTCGACGACCGAGTCCATCGATGTGCGCTCGACTTCCGAATTGTTGCAGGCGAAGTGCTTCAGCGAAGCACCAACGCCGTTTTCCTGCAGGCCGTTGATGACGCCGGCTGCGAAATCGCCGCTGACGACCGGATCCTCGGCATAATATTCATAGGAGCGGCCGCCGAGCGGGGTGCGGCGAATGTTGATGCCGGGCCCGAGGAGCAGGTGCACGCCGAATTCCTGACATTCCATCGCAAGTGCGGTCCCAAGCGCGTAGGCAAGATCGACGTCCCAGGAGCAGCCGAGGCTGGAGCCGTTCGGGAAGCAGGTCGCCTGCTTCATCGCACCCCAGGCTACCTCGACATGGCTTGCCCGCTGGCCGACAACATTGAGGAAGGCAGAGAAGTCGATGCCGCCGGCCTGATCGTTATCGATCTGGTGTATGGAATAGCGCACGCCGTAGGTACCGTCGGTCATGACGATGTTCGGGATTCCCAGGCGCTCGATGGCCTTCGTCTTCCACATGCGGTGGCCGGCCAGGAGGGCAACTTTCTCCGCATTGGTCATTTCTGCGATCAGCGCCGCGAAGTCACCATCCATAAGCTTGTCTGAATTCACGTTAGCTCTCCAAAGTGACTGTGTGCTGGCAATCTACGGAGCACGGGGTTCTTTGACCGTACGCCGGTAGACCATGGCCGAGATGTGTTGCGTTGATCGATGATGGCATTTGGCTGGTCGCAGAGAAATAATGCATTTCCGAGGCGGCGCTTCATCAAAAGCTCTGCAGATCCGATCAGCTTGATACCTTACGCCGCTCCATGACCGGGGCGACCATTCCCGGAATGTAGGAATCCGATACAAAAGACTTGCAATGTTGCTCGAACATCTCGATCAGCCGAGGCTTGCGGTTCTGCTTCAAGGTGAAGACCCCTATAACCATGGGCTTCTGGTTGCCGGAAATCGGCACCCGTACGACAGTACGACCATCCATGGCAAGCTGCGACCGAGGCCGGACATTGGCAATTGTATAGCCGTATCCATTCGCCACCATCGTGCGGATGACATCCTGGTAGGCGGAGCGCATGGCGATGGTCGGCTGCACGCCGGATTTTGCAAACAGGCCGAGGAAATATTCGCGGCTGATGGGTAGATCCAGCAAGATCAGCGGTGCGTCGGCCAATTCGTCCAGGCTGATGGAGGTGTAACGAGCGAAAGGATGCGATTCTCCGACAAGAATATGCGGCGGCAAAGTTGCAAGCGGCGCGAAGTCGAAATCGTCGGTGATGAGCAGATCGTAGCTGACAGCTACATCGATTTCAGCGCGGTGAAGCTTTTCGAGCAGTTCCTCGTGATCGCTAACGGTCTGGATTATGCGGGTTTCCGGGAATGCCGACGTGAAGGAATACGAAAGCTCCGGCATGATCATCGAAGCCAGCGTTACCATGCAACCAAGCGAGAGCTGGCCGCGGACCTTCTCGTTCACCTCGGAGGCGACGGTGTAGATATTTTCTGCCTGCTCGACCAGCTGCTTTGCCTCAGCCAACATGAGGCGGCCAGCCGGCGTCAGCGAAAGACCTTTTGCATGGTGGCGCACGAAGAGTTGCGTCTGCAGCTCGGTTTCCAGATGGGTAATGGCCGTCGAAATCGATGGTTGGGAAATATTCAGTCGCTCGGATGCGAGGGTGATACTTCCTGTCTCCGCAGTCGCAATGAAATATTCGATCTGGCGGAGCGTGTATCTCATAGCCTCATAATATCTCTGCTAGCTGGAAGAACAAGCAGCGGGCGATCGCATTATTCATCGCCCGGCACCCCAAAGGATGGGGCGGCGTTGGGGTCGAGCGCCCGCTTAACGTAGTCTTCCATTTGCGGCTCATAAACCGCCCAAAGATCCTGGAGGGCCTCGATCGGCTGATCATGCCAGTCTACGCGGAGATCAACGATCGGCCAGGCAACGTTTCGGACAACCTTCAGTCCCGCCGAGCGAACGGGGCCAGCCTCGCCGCCTGCTTCAAGCCCAGCGGCAAGTGCCTTCAGCAGCCTAGAAGGAAGATCGCCAACGGATATCTCGAATGCGGCGACCATACGCTGCGCGACATCGGTGCTAGCCAGAAGATTGCCGGCGGCGATGCAACCCTGACCCTTTGCCATCGCATGGATTCCGAGTGTACGCTCGCCGGAGTGACCGGCGACGTGTCCACGTGCATCGACGATTGCCAACTGCCGATAGTCGGCAAAGGGGGTCGATGCCACCAGCCGGCCAAGCGCTTCTTCCGCCGTTGCCCCCATTACCAGCATCTCCAGGCCCGAAATGCCAAGGCTGGGATCCGTGATGTTCTGGCTGGCCACCACCCCCGCACCAGCTCTGGCATGCGAACAGCGCGCGGCGACTGCCGGAGAAGAGGAGGAGATGGCGATACCGAACATGCCGGTCTCTGCGCAGCGGGCGGCGATGGAAAAGGTCATGGGATCAGGGCACCTTATTCGGGAATGACCGCGATGGCGTCGACTTCCACCAGCCATTCGGGCCGGGCAAGCGCGGAGACGACGATACCCGTAGAGACCGGGAAGACGCCCTTCAGCCATTTGCCGACGACGCGGTACACAGCCTCGCGATAGCGTGGATCGACGATGTAGATCGTGATCTTGCAGACGTGATCAAGGGACGAGCCGGCCTCGTCAAGAAGCATCTTTATGTTGGCCATGGCCTGTTCGGTTTGGCCGGCGACATCGCCGATGGCAACGCTGGCGGAGGTGTCGAGGTCCTGGCCGATCTGACCGCGTACGAACACCATCGTGCCTTTGGCAACGACAGTCTGGCAGAGGTCGTTGTCCAGCGCCTGTTCCGGATAGGTGTCCTTGGTATTGAACTTACGGATGCGGGTATGGGCCATGTCGAATTCCTTGGATCGGGAGATGCGTATCGATGGTGCTGGGGCTGGCCTCAGCCGACCTTCTGGCTCGAAGGCCGGTATTCGTTGTACTTGCGCTGTGTCCAGATACGGTCGGCAAGATGTTTCGCGTCATGCCAGACGCCCCAGATGAAGCTCGATCCGCGGCGCGACTGCCAAGGCAGGCCGAGAAAGTATATGCCGCGCTCAGCCGATACACCACGCTGGTGTTTCGGACGGCCACGCTCGTCGAAGACATCCAGTTTCAGCCAGCTGTAGTCAGAGAAGAAGCCGGTTGCCCAGATGATCGTCGTGATGCCGGCTTGAGCCAGGTCGAGATTAAGGATCGGGTTCGCGACGCAATCCGGCTGCGGCTCGATACGGCGCGCTTCCGGATCTTCCGGCAGGTCGATGCCGTTTCTTGCCGCGTAGGCATCCGCCTCGTCAAGCAGCGCCATATAGTTGGCATCGCCACGATCCAGATTCATGGCGAGATCGTCGGAGAAGCTGAGGTTCGTTCCATCGAAGCTCGTTGTACGGCCGAGCAGGACCATGCCCTTTCCGGCGAGACGGCGGAAGTCGATCGTATAGCCGCCTCGCGCACCGCTGACGGCGATCGTCACATGCTCGGTGCCCGGACCGGGTGCTTCCATGTCCCACTTTCCGAGAACCCCGAGCCACCAGCAGAAATCACGGCCGCGGTAGGCGCGCGGCGGTCGGTCATGCGGGCCGACGGAAAGGTAGACCTTGCGGCCGGACAGCATGAGCTCCTCGGCAATCTGGGTTCCCGAAGAACCGGCGCCGATGACGAGTACCGCTCCTTCGACCAGTTGGCCGGGATTGCGATACTTGGTCGAATGCATCTGGGTGATGCCGGGTGCATTGGCGATCAAGTCGGGAACGACGGGCACTTGGAAAGCGCCCGTTGCTGCCACAACGTTTTGTGCATCGATCACGCCTCGTGAGGTTTCGACGCGGAAGCCGGGGCGCCCGACATGCCTCTCGACGCTTCTGACCTCTACGCCGCAGCGGATAGGGGCATCGATCTGCCTGGCATAGGCCTCGAAATAGTCGGCAACGGCGTCCTTTGCCGGAAAGCTGTCCGGATCGAGATCAGGAAATTCCATGCCGGGGAAACGATCGTGCCAGGCGGGGCCGTTGGCAACCAGCGAGTCCCACCGCTCCGAGCGCCAGCGCTCGGCGATACGGCTACGCTCGAGCACGAGGTGGGACACACCAGCCTTGCCCAGGTGCTCACTCATTGCAACGCCGGCCTGGCCAGCACCAACAACGAGAGTGTCCACGGTTTCAACTGACATCGCTTGCGTCCTTTTCCCTTCGGGCTGCGTCCGGATTATGACATCCGGTGTAGTGCACTGCCCCGCTAGGGAAAATTACGTTTTTAGTTTGCGTTGATTAGGCTGTCGCTAAGCTGGTCACAGGATGTTCGGCCAAGAGCGCGCCATCTATGATCAAGGCGGCAGTGGCCTCGCAGGGATTGGCCTTAGTTCGAGACATCTATGCCGAGGAAGCCATCAACTCGGGGCTCGTAAGAATCCCCATAGCGGCATCACTGGGCACTCCTCTTTCCTATTATTTTGTTACACAGATGCAGCACGCGCAAAAGCCGCGAATCCAAGCATTTAGAAACTGGCTGCTCAGTGAAATAGCGAGCAGGCCAGCGCTAGTTCAGATCGAACCAATTTAGCCCGAAACGACACAAGTGTGGCAGCCCTGCAATGATGGCGGACTCTACTAGTCTAGGTGACCGACTCATAAGATCGCAACCAGATACGAATTGACGCTGATGCCATTCTTGGCTCCAGCCTTCCTGGCGAACCGGCCCACGTTTTGCAGCAGAAATCGACGTACTTCGACACACCCAGTCGACAGCTCTTCGATCGCGGCCTTAGGCTTCGCGTCCGCCAAACAGGAGAAAGCCGCGTTCCATAGCGGAAAGAGGGACGCGGATGGGGTGCCGCAAAGTAGCAGGTGGCTCGAGAGCATGCAGCTTAGGCAGGCCACATGAGCTCTCTGGGAAAGGCGTTAGGTCTGCAAAACTAAGATCAAGCTGCCGGGTTCGTCCAGTAAGCGATCTCGGCGGCTTTCGATTTCAGTTCGATCTTGAGCCACTGGTCGCTTGTGTCGAGATAGCTCCACGGATCCTTCTTCTCCGCTTGCATCTCACGGATATAGGACCGGTAGCGGTAGTGTTGATAAACCGACATGATGAAGGTCGCATAGCGATGGGCCAGGGGCTTGTGACCCCGGACAATGAGATAGTTCTCATCGTTCTGCTTGCTGGCATTGTTGGAGAAGTTGTGCGAGCCCGTCACGAGGATCGGATTCGTGCTGAGACCGTCGATCAGCAGGACCTTGGCGTGCACGATGGCGTGGCCGACCGAGGCGAGGAAGGTTTTTCGTGTTACTTCGCCAATCCACGGGCCGATCCCTTCTTCGCCCTGCGGTTGGACGATGGAATAATGATCGGGTTTGAAGCTGTGATCGCTTGAAACCAAGTCGACGGTGAGGACATTGCCATTGGCTTCATCCTCTGCCTTGGGAAGGCTGCTCACCACGCCCTTGACATACATGCCCTTCTCATTGGCGCGCTTCGCGCACAGGTCCTGCAGCCCATCATTGCCGGGCGTGAACATCAGGAAGTGAATCGACGACTTCGCGCCATTGATCAGATCGGCGAGTGCTTGCATGTCGCCCCGGTCGGTGGTCGGGGTAAATCTGACCGTGACATCGACCCCCTGCACCTTAAGATTCGTCGGCTTATCGTTGGATGCCTTGAGCCCGGGTGTGAAATCAGCCGGCTGGGTTGTCGGCGGTGAAGCTTTCGCCAAACGGTCCCATTGGTCTTGGTAGATCTTCGCCAGGCCAGCGTCGGCCACCAGCAGGCCATTGTTGATCTGGGTGCATAGACCGGTCGTCGCCCAATTGGTGCTTCCGGTCCACACAGCCTGGGGCCCCGCGGCATCCGCGCGGACCATGAACTTGTTGTGTCCCAGACCCTTGCTACCCAGCAGCCGGTCGATCGTCGGAAAACCATGGTCGTTGAGATTGTCCCGGGCGCTTTTGTTGCCGTCCGGCGTCGCCGAACCGTTGGCCAGGATCAGTTTCATCTGGTTCGAGAGCACGATGATCGCCTCTTCCAGCAGGTCATCATCGAGTTCATAGAGGGCCGCGAAGAGCGTATTTCCGGAAGTCTTGACATCGGCCAGAATGCCGAATAGCTCCGCACCCAAGTCACCTTGCAGAAACTTGCGGAACTCGTCGGCACCGCCCTTTTTCCTGAGTTTATCCTTGACCGCTTTCGCGGAGAGATGGTTGTCTCGCATATACCGCGCAAAAAACTGCGACAGGACGAGTCCCCGATTGAAATAGCATGAGAACCCCTTACCAGCGTCGGCGGTCAATGACAGCCATCCGGTCCAAGAACTCGCTGGGCCGCCTGTAAAACCGTCGTTTCCATCAGCGATCATCGCTGTGATGCGGTACTGGACCTGGCTTCCAACGTCGACGGCATGATCGGTCCAGTTGAACCTCTGGAACGGCCAAACGTTGGACGGCTTGTGATCACCCGACTTCGGCCTGTCTTTTTCGAAGCCGACACGGTTTTCAACGATTTCCGTGACCGTCGCACCGCCGGCTTTCCGCTTTCGTTCAAGCTGGAAACCCCAACATCCCGGAATAAAATCACTTGGCGCCCACGCGACGAACGCATCGTCGGAATTGGTGTACGCCGAAAGACTGATCTTGATCGCCATGTCGCCTTCCGCTTGTGCAGCGTAAGCGCGAACAATAGCACAGTACTTCTGCCCGTAAATGACAGTTGTCGGATCGCGGTGGCTGTGTGCGGGCGAGCCGCAGGCTCGAACAAAGCACGGAGCTGTTTCCGTGTCGATCATCTGCCCCGCCCCATCAATGCCGGCGGAGCCGGTGGGATGTCAGCTTCCATCCGTTGTGTGGTCCGGGCACTCGCGCTGCTAGACCGCGTCCTAGAAAGCGGTGGACGAGGCCGGAGAGCATCAGATCCTCGCCGCCCTGCAGATGATCGGCTCCTTCGGTATCCATCACGATGCCGTCCGGAGGATCCATGGCGACAATGGGGGAGTATTGCGACAAGGCCCACAATGTCAGCCGTTCGAGCGTGACGAGGTCGGCCGTCGGATCGGCATCAATCATCGTTAGCCCCTGGACCAGCGCCTGCGCCTTGGCGGCCGGCATGCCGACACGAAGGCCGAGTTTGAGCGCTGCCCGATCGGTCGCCGCAACCCATCGCTTCGAGCCGCTCCTGACGATCACCACCAGCGGCAGGGCAGAGCGAAGGATCGGCGCGCCTGATCCGGTCGGTCGGCAGTGTCGGAAGAAAGGCAGATACGACCCTCGCCATCGCATGCTCCGATAATGAATTCTTCTCCCTCACCCGCATCAGCTCTGCCAGCCATCGCGCTCGCCCGACACCCGAAACGGGAAGCGGTTCGGAGGGCAGTACCGAGATCCGCCAGCGGGTTGCCGCGGCCGTCGGCATGCCGAAATCGGAGGCTTCCGTCTGGCGCTGCCAGCGGCGGATCACCAGCCCCAATGTGCCGGACTTTTCCGCCGCAAGCTGCAGCCGGCGCGATGCCGTCATCGGCAGGCGCACCAGTTCAGCAACGACGGCGCCGAGACCGCCATAGCGCAAGGCCTCTTCGAAGCTTGCCAGCACCGTCTCTTCCTTGTCGCACTCGACGAAGATGACGCGGTCTGGGTGAAGCCCGGCCTGGGCGAGTGCCGGAAAGAACAGATCGAAGCGCGTCAGGCACCACACCACTTTGCCGGTCATTCGCGCCGCGATCCCGCCGATGAAGAGGGCCGCGGCTGCCCCGTCGATCGCGCCGTTCCCGCCGCCGGCCACTTCTTGCAGCGCACCAAAGGCCAAGCCACCTCCCGGCAACTGCGCATCGATCTCACTGACCCCGAACGGCAGGACATTGCGATGGCGCAGGCCGCTACGTTCCAGGCTGGCGATCTTCTCGCGCAACTCGTCGAGAACGGCATTCGAAGTGGCGACTGATGTGGTCATAATCTCCTTGCGGCAACCCGTTTTTGACTTGAGAAAAGTCGGTATGTTCTTTATTTGTTCTCAAAGCCAAAACGAGTCAATGCGCAGCAGGCGCGCTCAAGTTGAGCGGCACGCTGGCCTGACGGATTCCCTGAACGGATTCAATCCGATGGCCGAATTAGGAATTTTTTCACACGGCGTGGCTGGAGCCTCGGAACGAACTAGATCCCGGCGTCGGAGCGTGTGATTGACTCCGCTCAGTAAACTTGCACGCCGCGCCGCTCCAACTCTTCGAAGGTATCATCGATGGCCGGGCTCTGGGGAAAGCGGCCCGCCTCTCTAAGCGACGGTAGATCGAGCAATGCATCGACATGTTCGGACGGCACGTTGATGCTGACCCGCTCGAGCTTCCTGAGCGGAACGAGGGCGCGAATATCGACCTTGTCGATCATGGAGTTGACCGAAAAGCTTTTCAGGTTGGGGCAGAAACGGAGTCCCGATATGTCCTTGATATCGAACACGTCCTCCTCGCCACCCCAGAAATACCACGCATAGGGATAGATCGCCCCGCTGCCGTCGAATTCGATCCTTTCAACGGCTGCGAGGTTTTCGTCGGTCAGCGGATAGCGGACGAGATAGTCCAGCGCTTCGGGAATGAGCTCGTAGCCATCCCGCTCCAGGTCGACCGTCCGCCCCAGGACATGGCTGGCAAGCTGTTGCGGCGTGCCGAGATCGAGCGCCTTGGCGAAGAGAAGCGACGACATGACCGCCAGCTTCAGGTTCGGGTCTGAAAACGGAGCTCCGGGAGCGCCGCTTCCAGTGGGGTAAGGCGGAGCGCTCGGCTCCGCATATTCCGCCTTTGGATTGAAAATGGCGATGCCGGAGACCTTGTCGAACGTGATGCGGGCGGACAGAATGCTCTCGAGCAGCTGCTTCGTTCCGAATCGTGCGCCGCCACTCGTCGCGCTTTCGTCTCCGATTTCCATATCCGGCACTGTCGCGCGGAGATCGGCAAGCGATATGCCCATCGGGATGCCGGCGATGGTATGCATGAAGCGGGAATTGAAATCGATCCTGCCGATCAGCCCTTTTCGATCGATCCGCACGACAACGCCATGCGTGTTTTCGAGGATGTCGATCACGCCGCCCTTATGCGGCGCCGGCGTGCGCCAGGCAGAGCCCATTGCCTTCTCGACTGCCGACATCGGCATGCCGGGCCGGAGCGTGGCAAGCGCTGAGGCATCGACCGGTTCGTTCGACGCCGCCATGCCTTCACCTCCTGTTACGACGGACAGGGCCAGAACAGCCGTGCCGATCAGGAATTCCCGTTTTCTCATGGGCTTCGCCTCCAGCCGGACAGACACTACTTGTGCTTGAAGTTTATTACTGGCTCTTCCGGCTTTTTGAAAGCAGTGCAGCCTCGCGTGATTGGATGACGCGAAGACGTTCCGCGCTCGTGGTTCGCTGGCCGCGCTGCTGTCATTCCACAATGAGCAGCCTCGTCATGAGTTGATCTTCGGACATTCCTCCCGGTATACGTGCCGGCGTAGCAAATCTGGAGAGCGTATGACAGACCAAGACATTACACCGCTGCTTCTCGACGCCCTCGGCAAGCGCATTGACGACCCGGCCGCTCTGAGGCTTGCGGAGGCGATCGGCAAGAAGCCGTTCAAGAACACGACGCCGACCAACACCGTCCACCTCGAAAACCGCAAGCTCGGTATCGAAATCGGGGCACGCGCCAGCATTACGAACCGTTCCTATTTTCCGCCACGCAAGGACGGACGCAGCTGGGTCACTTGGGTCTCGCATGCCTTCATTTTTCCGAAGTATCGCGGCTCTCTGCCGCCTGGATTCGATTGGCAAATGGACGATGCTGCCTTGAGCGACCGTTTCGTGCGTCGAATCGAGGGCGCCATAGAGGCAATCCGGTTCACGCTGCCGGCGCCGCGGGAAGGCCTGAAAGCCAAGACCACGCTCGGCTCGGACGGACGGCCTGAGTCTCTCTTGCTGAGCGTTGCCGAAGAGAGAGCTTACGCAACAATCTATCCGGGGACCAATCCGCAGCTATCGGTCGAAGAGGCCTTCTTTGCCAGCTGGTGCGCGCTGAATGGCATGCTTCGTGAAGGGCGGCTCGCCGACGGACAGCTCGCAGCACTTAGGGAGCGCCAGTTGACGCCTCTCGCCTTTCTCTCCTCCACCCTCGGCGGCCTGCTGTGGGAAGGCGACGTGCGGCCGGAACATGATTCTTTCTGCCACGCCTATATGAAGCGGCTGATGAAATCGGAAAAGGCTTCGGCGCTAGACGATGTGACCGAGTTCTTCGGCGACAGCAACGACTGGCGCAAACCTGGTGAAGCAATGACCGCAGACAGCTGGGAGAATTTCGACCGGATCGCGCCGCGTTATGCTGAAAGACTGGAGCAATGGCGGCGGGGAGAAATCCGCTCCAAGGTTGACCAGCCGGCAGAATAGGCAGCTACCCCGAGCTCCTAGACCGACGCATCGTGTCGCTTATTCCAATCGTCAGGGATCCATCCACGAAACTCGATCTCGGCGATTAAAGCCGGCTGTGGACGAAGACCAGGTGCCTGCCACGAATCGCAGTTGCATTGCCGAGACATGCCCGGCTAAAATCAGCTGGAAGGCGAGTTGTCATTCGCAGGACCGATCTGCGCATACCCAGCTTGTGACGGGTTGAACTGATGGGGTGGATGCCCCCTCCAGCCGGCATCGGCGTATGATGCCTGCTCAGCGCCATGGTGGCGCTTGCGGAGGAGAGGCAGATGACAGCAGTCCACATTCTGTCGATCGACCTTGCGAAGGGGAGCTTTCAGGTCTGCGCAACGGATCGCGGCGGTGCGTGTGTGGATGCCCCCGGTTTGGCAAGAAGATTTTTGACGGTCGTCCACGAACAAGGAATTCTATCGGTCGTGTGTCAGGCCTCTTGGTGTGGCCTGGTTAGCCACGGGCCGGGATGCAGTTCGAAGAACAGGGACCACATCGGCTCAGAGAGCTTTGTGCTCGAGCGCCGGGACTGGTTTACCCCATTCTGAACATTGAAGTCCTTTCCCCATCGTTCTGTCAGTCGATCTTCCCACCGGGGCTTGTCACCCAAGGCGTCACCGCATTGCCTTTCGAGAAAGGCAGCGGATTACGCCATTCTGTAATTCTGCTCCCTCGTCATCATCGCCCAAATGATGCGCGCCATCTTGTTGGCGAGCGCGACAGCCGCAGGCATCATACGCCGATGCCGGCTGGAGGGGGCATCCACCCCATCAGTTCAATGTCATAGTCTTTGATGGCCCAAAATCTGGCTATGTCGGAAAAATGTTGCTAGGCGGCGAGGACTAATTAGCGGTACTTGCATTGCCCCTCTGAGTCCATCCATTCGGGCAGCTTAACTAAACCTTCGGTAGACGACAGAGTGTTGGCTGCCGGATCGGACGCCACCCCCGACCCGGCTCATGCACTGTCCGACGGCGCTACGCCCTCATCAAAGTGTCGTCGGACGCTCAACGTCGAATTCATTTCCGTGGAAAATTACTATTGGACAAATGCCACCCATTCTAGGCGCGTGTCAACGGCGCGCTCTATAAAGTGATCATGAAGGTTGAGCCTGCAACAGCGAACGAACATCGCCGTTGCAGGCAAGCATGCTCCTGAAGTGCTCTTCATCGATGGGCCGATAGTAAGGGTAAACCCTTCGGCGAGGAACCGCGCCTGCGCCTTCAGGTCGGATCAGGTTGGATCGAGCTCTCTCGGCCCTGTATCTCACGCTATGTCCGGCTGGAATACTTCAATCATGCTATTTCCGCTCTATGAGCACTTTCGCGAGATCGGCATCCCCAGAAACAAGTTGAGCCCAAGAATACAACCCCCAGCTCCATCCACCATCAATGTCGTAACTTAGTTCACGCATCTGAATTTGGTCCGCCGTTACTAGAAGCGACGAGCTATATGAGGCCGTGGGCAGAAATTTTATGGTCAACCTGTCCACCAGCGTACCTGGCTTGAACTCAGCGGTCGTAAACAGTAAAAGAATTTTAGGTAAGGGGACGGCAACGTTTATCTGGTTTCCATATAGGGGTACTGCAAAGATCGGGACCGACGCTTCCGATGCTGAAACGGATCGGGCAAAGCCGACCGTAAAGGGAGTCGACGTGGTATTGGCTATTGCAATTTTCGATAATGGACCTTCGCCTTTTACGTCGCCAACGCCTCCGGTCGTTACAAAGAATGTTTGACCCTCTGTGATTGCCGTTTCGTAACCGGGCTTAATAAGCCGACCGCTTTCCATGGGGTCATTCGAAGTGTAGGCCGCTATAGCCGGCATCCACTCTATCAACATGTTCGGAGTGATGCTTTGCGTGGCAAAGGCGATGGTTGGTCGCGCGGCGTCGTTCGTCATCTGGGCAGCAAACATACCGCAAAGGAAATAACCGCCGTCGATGAGGGCTTCTACGGTCGCCGGAACCATGGAGAGAGCGATCTTGTATGCCGAGGACGCGGGCATTCGGAATCTCCTTCGATTTCCATATTAAGAGAGAGGCTTACCATCTTCTGCCGGGAACAATTGCCTTGCGTCCTGATCCGTGAGCGCCACAGAAGCTTCCACGGTGAAGGTGAAGGGCATGGCCGCAAGGTTGGCGAGAACCAATCTGCGATTACACAACAACTGGGGCAGGATTTCCCACCCCAGTCGCACTGATTGACGCAAGTCAGCAGACTAGGCGTTGCTCTCGATCAACAGCGGCACGACGTTGGTCGAGGGGCGGATGGCCTGGGCCCAGCTGAAACCTCCCCATGACCAGCCTTCGTTGATGTCGAAAGAGACCTCGCGATGGGTTTTGGCGGTGAGGTCGATCAGGATGCTCTGGCTATAGGCTTTCTCGATCACGGTGCCGGTATTCACGGTATTGGTGGAAAATGTGAACATGACCTTTTGAATTGGCACTATCGCATCGAGGCCGTTGCCATAAAGCGGGAAAGCGCAAAGGGGCTGCGCCGTGCCGTCGACGACTTCGGAAATCCCGCAAGTCACCTGCGTCGTCGTCAGATTTTCGATCGAAATCATTCCTTCCGTGCCGTCGACAACGCTGCCCGTGCCTTGGGGCGTCTCAACTTCCAGCATTTGGCCGAGATCGATCGCGTAAGAGCTCAAGCCCTTGATCTGACCATTGGGAATGATCGCGGACCTGGACGTGTAAGCCTCGTACTGGACTTCCCAAGAGACCTCGGTGTCCAGTCCGAAATCATCGGATTTGAACCAGACGAGCGGCACGCCGCCGCCGGCACTTGTTTGCACTCCCTTAAAGCCAAAAAGGGAATAGTTGCCGCTCGACAGAGCCGCGACGGTATTCTGGTCCATGCTGATGGTTACGCCATAATCCGTGGCGCCAAGTAGGTTACCGATGCTCGGCGCAACGGACCTGATAACACGGTTCGATGAGGAATAGGCCTCTTCGGCAACGCCATCTACTACCGTCACGGTCGTCCCTTTGTATCCCAGTTTCTTTGCAGCATGCTCCAGCGTGCTCGGAGCCATGACGATAGCTCCGGTTGCATTGACCTTTTTCGAATCGACCTGCGTATAGGCCAGGGCTGCGGGATCGTAGCCGGCCTCTTTGACGATGGCCTTCACGTTGGGAACGGAAAGAGTTCCACCAGTTCTTTCAAAAATATATAGGGTCATCGCAAGTGCTCCTTTTGGTTAGAGTTCCGAAAAGGAGGCCCCAAGTTTGCGTCATAGCTCGGTGATGACGCGGGAGCCCCGAAAGCAAACCGCCTGCCTCTCCAACTGAGTGTTCAGACCGCGGTAGTGCCACGTTTTCCACTGACATTACCTGTTTGCTTACGGCGATATCTTGTGCACGCACTGAAGGATTCATGCCTCTGATTGCTTCACTCAAATCTTTGAGTTTCACACTATTTGGCTGTCGGGAACACATAATCCGGCATGATTGCGCCACGGCGCTAGTCCCGCCGCCGAACATTAGACGATGGTCTGCGACACCAGGCCATTGCGTCATTTCGAGAGCGGTTGACCTGATCGGACAATTCCTGCAGTTCCAGTTCTTAACCTCGCAATCAAAATGATCGCGAGTGCGCACCATTTTTAGAGATCAGGCTTCCTGCACAGGTTGAAAAGACCCGCGCTCGGCAAATATAGCGATAGGTATAAATCGCCCAGGACTCGGGAGGGACCAAGTGACCGATGTCGACGAATTGCTCAATTGTCCCTTGTTTGGGGACGTTTCGCGAGACGACGTCGCGCCGCATGCGCGCGATCTATTCACGCGCTTCTATGCGCCTGGCCAAGTCGTATTCAGCCAGGAGGACACCAGCGGCGACGTCTATTTCCTCCGCTTCGGGACACTGTTGGCGCTCCATCTCGATCAGAACGGACGAGAGCTGATTTTCACTCGCCTGCACGCGAAGGACTATTTCGGAGAACTGTCGGCCATCGATGGAGGCGGACGCTCCTTGTCGGTATACTCAAAAACAGACTCATGCCTGATCGTCATCAGACGGCAGGCATTCCTCAGTATGATGGACGCACTGCCTTTGGTGCGACAAAGAGTGACGATCGATTTGGTTGGCCGTATCAGGCGTCTGACGACGCATAGCTACCAATTGGCAAGCCAAAGCGTCGATAAGCGCCTGAAGGCCTATCTTGCTCGCTGCGCCTTGGAAGACGGAGTATTCGAGCCGAACGGCCAGTTGCTCAGATTACCGACCCATGCTGAGATCGCAGGCTCCATTGGTGCCAGCCGCGAGGAGGTTAGCCGCTCGATCTCCGCCTTGAAGCGGGCCAAGATACTGGAAACGGGACGCCAGCGGCTCACCATCCTTCAGCCGAGCGCCTTGCTTCATGAACAATAGACAGCATCGGATTGATCCGACGCCAAGCGTAATTTCGATCGGCACGCGACTTCACCAAAAGACAATCGGCTTGGGATCATACCGGCGCGTCGTTGGCCTCCTTAACAAGGTTTCCGCGTTTTGAATTTCTTCCGGAACTCCATAGGGCCTTGATCATAAATCTTGCGAAACGCGGTTGAGAAATTATTCGGATCTTCGTAACCGACGCTGAGCGCGATATTGAGAATACTCTCCGATCCTTCGCGCAATAGCTGTGCCGCCACTGCGCAACGACGCTGGCGCAGCCAAGTCATGGGACCGACGCCAAACACCTGATTGAACGCCTTGTTCAAGGTATTCCGGTTCGTGCCCATTCTTGAGGCCAGTTCCTCGACGCCAACCGTACGGGCAATATTGACCTCAAGGAACCCACATGCGGATCGCACCATCGACGGGACGCCCAGATCTGCCGGCATGTCCGCGCGACCACTTGCCGACGGCATTCCAAAGAGCCGCCTTTGAATCTCCAAGGCGCTGAATGGATAAGTTATATAGTCGACGAAGCCCCGCCGAAGCAAATTATCCACATCCGGAAGGGTGCGTGCGACTATGGCAATAGGCCCGGACGAAAGGGGCAGACAGATATCGACCGCAGCGTCCTGATCCACGGCGACAAGCAGAACCGGATCCTTTTCCGCAGCATTTGATTTCCTGGCAGAAACACCGGATGCGTCGTCAAGCTCCTGCAGAATTTTCCGCAATTCTCTCATTCTGCTCTCGGACAGGCCGGCCACCAGGAACCGGCGCAGGCTTGTGATTTCCATATACGCCACCGCGAAATGCCTCGCCGCAGGCGGGTAGAGATTTGGCAGGGGCGAATGATCGCCACATGTAAAGTGCTCACGCATGATGAAATCCGATGAAGCTGCAGTGGGGCCGTTGTTGGCCTCATCACCAAATCGAAATCGGATGCGTTTCTCTGTGCGCAGGCTCACACATGGCAGCAATTAATCGGGCTTGCCGGAAACAGTGCAGTTATGTGCGTTCAAAAAAAGAGTTGGCGTGACGGTTGTTTGCACGCATCGTAGCCACGCGGGCTGGAAGGCCTCGGTCTTCGTGACGTCAGGCGCCCGGGGCGTTCTCCCGAGCGGGAAACATCCCGGTTGGTCGATAATGCCCAAGGCGGAGCTATTACCTAATCGTTTCCATATCCGTGAAATGGAACGATGCCGGCGAGCAACTTCAAGCGCTCGTTATTCACTTCATCTACTGGGTTGATGCGAGCAATCGCCGCCCTGGCACGCATCTCCCACAAATGTGCCGATTGCCTGCCGGCTGTTCGCGTAGCGAACTGATAAAGCGACAGGGCCTTTGCGGATCGTCCAGCGCGTTCATGGACGAGGCCGGCCAGCCTTTGTCGTTCCGCTCGCCAGGCGCCCTCGCTGGTACCAGCCGAACCTCTCATCGCCTCCCCGACGCATTCCTGCGCCCGACGATCATCTCCATCCAGCGCATAAACAGCCGCGAGCTTGGCGGACCAGTAGGGTATGCCTATTCCAACCCCTATATGCTTTTGCACGGCGAGCGCCTGCTCCATCCTGGCCCGACAAGACGTGTCGCCCGTAGCCTCGAATTCGGTAATCGTTCTCCACATTCGGCCTGTTGCCGACCAAAAGGAGGCGCCCTGCCTATCCGCAAGAGCGATACCCTTTTGGATGCGGGTCATTGCCAGGTCAAAATCTCCAATATAGGCAAGTGCGACGCCGCCCCAGATATGAATGAAGGGCAGCATAAGTGGTATATCGAGCATGACCTGATGCGCATCAGCCTCGGCGACCAATTCGCGTGTCAGCTGAAATTGGCCAGTGATAGCTGCGGAATGAGG
This sequence comes from Rhizobium sp. P28RR-XV, assembly GCF_012641385.1. Lineage (NCBI taxonomy): Bacteria > Pseudomonadati > Pseudomonadota > Alphaproteobacteria > Hyphomicrobiales > Rhizobiaceae > Rhizobium > Rhizobium sp. P28RR-XV. Next base: position 49,620 of record NZ_JABAIG010000023.1, on the reverse strand, counting down.
AGAAAAAGCCTGCGCGGTTGCAAGTAGATCCATACCATATTTCGCTGCCAGAGGTGCATGGCGGTCAAACTCATAGAGCGCCTTTATTCTATCCATCGTTGAAAGCTGGTCGTGAAATCTTCCCGAATAAAACTGGATTCCGTTGCGGGTCCCCAATACAGCGAGCTGGTGTTCCGGCAGTCTTGTGTCCGCCGGCATGCGATGGAGCTCTGCCTTCATTCTCGATACAGTCACCGCGGCCGCCTTGGTTTGGCCGATAAGAATTTGATAGGTGAAAATGCCCCAGAATATGGCCAGGCTGTCTCCATCAAACCTATCGGTCTTTCTGAGATGCATCAGGCTGTCCTCGTAGGTATTCAGCACCTCCGGATCGGTAAAGCCGCGCGTCTGCATGAGATTGGCCGCGAGATCCGCAAGAACATTTGCTTGCCGACGTGAAACATGCTCGCCAGCTCGCGTTGATAGCCCTAGCAGGCGAACAGCTTCCCGCAACTGGTTTTCGCCCTCGGCAAAAGCACCAACCGCTGTCGCATAACGACCGGCCCTGTGCCGATAGCCTGCCGCAATGGAGTAATCGCCTCCAGCTTCACGGTGATAGGCAATTTCCGCCATGACCTTATCGCCATCATGTGGATCGCCCCTTTCGAAAATCTCCGCAACTCGTCTGTGAAGGCTCGTTCGGCGTTTGCGCAATAACGTCCCATAAGCCGCCTCCCGGATAAGATCGTGCCGAAAACTTATCGAGGCGGCATCGTCTCGCTGGAAGATCTCGAAGCTGCAGAGACGTGCGATATCGTCGTTTACGACATTCTGATCGAGGTCTAAAACCTGGGCAAGCATCGTTTCATCGAAGCGACGCCCGATCACCGATGCGCCCTGGGCCACGCGCCGCGCTGGCCCGGACGCATCAATCCATGCGATCAGCGCGCCAATCAGCGTTTCCGGAACGGTTCCACGATCAGATATACGCCCCTCATTGAGTTCGCGAAGAAGGTGCTCGAGGTAAAGCGGAACACCTTCAGATCGACTAACGATTTCGCTCGCCAGAGCGATCGCTATTTCTTTTCCACAGCATTGACGGACTGCCGCATGGCAATCAACATCACTTAGCTCCCCAACCATCAGGACCGAAGCTTCTAAATCCCGCAGATCACTGGCGAATTCAGGTCGGCTGCTTGCTAACCATTGGACAGGGCAATCGTTCAGGTCCTCCAGGAGTTTGCCGATCAATTGAAGGGTGCTGTGATCCAGCCATTGCAGATCCTCGACGACGATCTGGATGGGAGCACGTTTCGCGATCGCTCGAAAAGCCGCCGACAGGGCATCAAAGGTCCGCTGACGAATAGTCCCCGGCGCTTCCCTCAACTGCAGTGTCGCCGCCGTTTCAGACTCACACAGTGCTCTGAGATAGTCGGTGTCTTGAGCGTCGAGAGACACGCGATCATCCAGCTTGATCCATTCTATGATCGGGTAAAACACAGTATCGGTCTGGCGTTCGGATCCCTGCAGAATGATCCTCTTCTGCTCGGATTGGCAGCGCAGATTGTGCTCGCGCAATATTCGGCTTTTGCCAATTCCCGGCCTCCCAGCCAGGATGCAAAGCGCGCTCGCATGCCCGGAGCGCCGCACTGTTTGCCAAATAGCGTCGAGCCGGGCCAACTCCGCATCTCGACCAAAGAACGCAAAGCTTTCGCCCACCAGCGGAGTCGCATTCTCGATATCGAGGACCCACACGGGCTCTGGTTCAGGGAATCCCTTCAGGGAAAGATTTCCGATAAAGCGGGCTCCTTGCTGGCGTCGAAGCAACCGATGCGTCAGGCTTGACATATAGACTGATCCAGGAGGCGCGCATGCCTGCAAACGGGCCGCCAGTACGCCACTCGAGCCGATAATCTTCGAATTGATGCCATCAAATTCCGCGACAACCAGTCCCGTAGCCAAACCCACGCGGATGGAAAGACTATTGCCTGCCACTATGATTTTCTTTGCCTTCTCGACGATCTCCCTCGCAGCCTCCGCCGCACGGTCCGCAGCGTCTGGAAAAGCAGTCGGAATACCAAAATGTGCAACAATCCCGTCGGCGAGATGCTCGGCCACAAGTCCGTCCACGGCCTCTACCGCAGCTTTGGCGAGCATATAGTATTGTTGAAGGACTATCTGCAAATCCTCAGGGTCAAGATGCAGCGCAATACCGGTATAATTGACAATATCGGCGAAAAGGACCGTCACCTGTCGCCGTTCCTGCAAAGCATTCGCCTCACTTGAATAAGGTATCCCTTCAGGCACCAACATGGACTTCGGTCTCATTGCTTCCAATTAAAGTCGAACGACCTCTGTGCAGCTGCGACCGTTTTGACCCGTGACGAATCGAACGGATTGCTGAGCGTCCAGTCGGTCCAGCACCGAAATGCTCCGGGCAGGCCATTTTCCCCCTGCCCTCCCCTGAACGGTGGCGATATCAACCGCCCTGCGGGCAGCCCAATCCCATTTGTCGAGTAGATATCGAGATGGGCTGCGACCGGTGCGGCAAATGCCGATCCGACAGAAAAATCGAAAGCCATCGCCTGCCAGGTTCCGAAGAAGCGAGGCGTCAGGATAGGCGCATCCAACAGCGCCCGAACAAGGCTGATATTTCCGAGTTGTACCAGCCGGCCGATCGGTGCGTGATCGAAGTAGCGCATCTGCCAGATTGGGAGATCTTCCTCGCTCACCGTGCGATAAACTGAGCCATTCAACGTGTTGTTGGCGAGCTGCTTGGCAAGTCCGTAGAACAGTCGGCCGGAATAGGTCGCCAGTGCATTGTCCAGAAACAATGCCGGCAGAAAACTGAATACCGTACCGTCTCCGCCTTCGATCTCGACGCAGTTGATTGCGACAATGTTCTCAAGATAACTCTTGAAGCCCATGATCTGCGGCAAAAAACTCGCCCTCACATTCGTCTGCTGATTGAACAGGAACGTTACCGGATGTGTTTTTGGAGGCGTCAGCGATTGTTTCGATAAGACAAGACCGGGAGCAAGCATTTGCGTCACTTGATCCACGGCAAACGCGTGGAAGCTGAAAACCCCTTCCATTGATCCTCTAAGAAAGGCTGAAGTAAGCGGCCAATCAGCATAGGGTGCACCTGTTGAAGATAGCAAGGCGGGCGTCGACAGCTCGCTCGGCACCAGATCAAGCTCTCCGTAGATAGGTTCAGTAGAGCCGGTAAATACTCTTGCGGCGGCCAATCCGGAAATTGTAGCGGCTTCGACACATCCCGCATTGATGCCGCAAAGTGTCCAGTCGCCGGTAATAACGAGATTGACGAAACCCGATTCATCGGGAGCCAGGCGATAGTCGAGTGAACCGGGAACGGAAAGCACATAGCGCTCGGAACCATAAAAATTCTGACGAAAATATTGATTGGCGAAGCGGGCGCCCTCCGATTGCCCCTCGAGAGAAACGAGCAAATTTCTGTCGAACCCGCCGTCGGTATTGCGGGCTTCAGGCCAAATCCGGACCAGGTGCTCATCAGCCCATTTTGCTGCCTGCTCTTGCATGGAGGGCAATGGCACGTCGGCGTTTCTTGAGGGCGAGCAAAAATAGGCGATCGATTGAGGAGCGGGATCCGGCCAGGCTTCGCGAACGAGCAAATGGCTCATATCCGCCCAAGTGTCGAGCGGCTCCGCAAAACCGGTCATGACGGTTTGCATATTCGTCGGATTGAACTTGCTGTACTGGTTGTAGGACCGCACCAGCGCCGGCCATCCGGTCTCTGAAGTCGGCTTGTTCAGCCAGAATTGTACCGCACATGTGGCGACCGTCTCGACCTTCTGAAGCATTTGCTTCCAGCGCGGGGAGGCGTGCGTGAGCTCCTTCGTCATAAAGGGCAGAGATGCCAGTGACGCTCCAAGAATGACATCATCAAAATCGACGCCACGACGAAGAGACTTCGGAAGGCCAACCGGCTCCGGTATTTTTTCCGATTCGAAATCAATACCGCTCTCACACAGCTTTTCGCCGTCGACGAGCTGCGACCAATCCGGTTCGGAAGGCCAGCACGGCAGGCCTTTGACGTCAAACAAAGGATCGTAGGAGCCGGAAAGAACCCGCGCCTGTTCGACCAGATCAATCCGCTCCACGGCATCGCGCGACACCGATAGCGCAAGGTTGGTCACCGCATGGAAGAATTTGAACCGTACCCCTTTCTGCTTCAAGACCTGATAGTATGGTGCAAAGATCGTGTCGCCCATACCCGCCTGCATCTTGAAAAATAAAGCTTCCTTGTAGGTGAACGCCAGCCGGAGCAAGCCGCGCATCGCAGTGCCCGCACCAACGCCGCGATGATCACGTATGCCGGCCGGATATCCGAAGACATAATCGTAACAACCGCGGAACGCTGCGGAGTTGACGGCTTGCAGGGAAGCTCCGTGCTTGAGAAGCCATGCCGTGCATTCAATATTATCGATGGAATTGAAGCCGCGGAGAAAAACCAGGTCCACCACCATGCCAGTCGCAAAGGCCGTTCCGAGATCCAGCATGAAGTAAACCCTTCGCGCTACATCATCATTGATCCACTCGCCCGGCTTTATGCCGTCAAGCCAGATGCGAACTCCTTCCAGAATTTCCATGAGTTCGTCGTTGTCTTTGGCCGTGTGCAATCGCGCGTCGCTCGGCATTGTCCGGGAATAGGCCACGAGGTGATGTATTGGCGTACGAATGGCGGTTGCCCCGCTTGACGGATTCTGCTGCGGCAGTTTGTCCTCTATGGAATCCACCTGACAGGCAAGAAACTCAGCAACCCGCTTGAAATAGTCAAAGGGCTGCGGCAGCACGCCGCCAGTGCCCGGTACCTTGTCGTTTGGTGGGAATTCAATGAACCAAGGACGCCATTCCTGTGGGGAGGTGCCCGGCACATTCTCTGTGAGCATGAAGCTGTTCAAAGGCTTCAATGCTTTATCGAGAGTCCCGAGCGGAGCATCTGGCGAGCGAAGCTTAAGAGCGACAAGCTCGTCGTAACATGAACGAATCAGGCTGAAAGCGTTGTCGTAGAAGCCAGCCCAGATGTGTAAGCCATGTTCCTCTATCCGATCTGCTTTCTTTCGATTGCGTCCGCTCGCACACTTGCCGCCAAGTCTCCATCCGCGTTGATAGATTGTTATGTCATACCGTTGTTGCCAGCCGACCTGCTGCGTCAGTGCATAGGCAGCAGCAATAGATGCGATCCCACCTCCAATGATGGCGATCTTTCTCGTTCCCTGCGTCATGAATGCAAGCTCCCTGTCCCAAGACACTCATTGTTCAAACAAGCCGCTTGACGTCATCCAAATGCGGATAGCGCCGCACGGACGGTGTTATTCAATCGGAATTCAAATGCATTTGACTTCTGACGCTCAGTCAGCCGTAGCGAACAACGCGGCCAGGATGACAGCGATTTTCGGTATGCAGGTATCTCGGTCAGAATTCTGCTTGGCACCTCCTGCAATAATTTTCCAACTATCTAATATATGCAATTTCCGATTTAATTTCTCAAGGGTGCACATAACAGTGGCGGCGAGAGATATCCCGTGCCCTCACGGTTGAATCGTGGGGCCAGTGGCCGCCAGGCCCTGAATTCTATTAGGTGATCAAGATGCCTTGAAGTCGATGATTTTCGACGTGTTCCCAACGGGGTATAGAATTCACGGTGTTCAAGACGTGACATTCATCCAAACCATTTCGCTCGGATGTATCGTTGTGAGACACAACATGTGAATTGGCACGGTGATTAGCGGCAAATCGGCGTCACAAGGTGTTGATATTTCAAAGATTGGTGGGGTCATTGCGCGACGCCGACTCACAGTGTCATTGAGCATTGTGGGACGGCCGAGAACCTTTCCGTCAGATTTGGCGCGTTTGAGGCCGGATTACATGCCCACCCACATACATGTCTCAACGATCGCTCAACTGAGCGTGTATTTTGGCCCAGACCGAACCGAGACCTGCTGGACAGGGCAGCTTACACGCCGGCGGCCTGGAGAGCCCCTGCGGCGTCAAAGGGGCCCACGCCTGCAGGCCTCTCTGTGCTGGATCTCTTAATGCCTTTGCCTCGCGCCACGCTTCGGCTTCAGGAAGCGCCCAAAGCCTTAAGGACGGTGAAGCGCGATCGCTACTGGAAGATGATCTAGACGCTCTTGACCGGAATCGAACCAGTGACCGTCAAGAAATAGCTCGCTGTTTCAGGCGATTAGTTAAATTGAGGGGTAACGCCTATGGAACTTAAGTCTCAGGCCTTTTGCCCGATCTCGGTCATTGCATCTCACATATTCGGATAGACCGGCCCCTCGCCGCCCTGCGACGGAACCCAGTTGATGTTCTGGTTGGAATCCTTGATGTCTCAGGTCTTGCAGTGGACGCAATTAAGGCCCGGCACCTGAAAAGCTTCTTAAGCCGCAAGCTCCCCACTCATCATCGTGCGAACCGCTCTTCGAAGACGCCGAAATCTGCCTTGGGCACGGCAATGGAAATACCGATGAAAGCGTCTTAGATTATAACCAATTGACATATTAAATTTGAAAAAAATCATCTAGTCAGGCGTCCGCCGCTGCTAGCCTCTCTGTAATTGGGAGGAGAAGAATGGCGACATTGCAAGAGATGTTCGACGTTCGCGACAAATCGGTCATCGTTACCGGCGGCGCCAGCGGTATCGGTCGCGCTTATGCTGAGGTAATGGCGGATAACGGCGCGCGGGTCTGTATTTTCGATCTCAATCCAACAATGCTCGACAGCGTCGTGGCAGAGCTAAAGGTCAATGGCGGCAATGTGTGGGGACAGGTCGTCGATGTGGCCGACCGTCCGCGTATGAAGGAAGCCTTCGATGCCGTGGCTGAGCGGCATGGCCGGATCGACGTGGTCTTCGCCAATGCCGGCATCGATGCCGGGCCTGGCTTCCTGTCGACGACCGGCGGGCGTATCGCCGAAGGTGCGATCGACGTACTCGACGATCACCACTGGGACCGGGTCATCGAGGTCAATCTCTCGTCGGTCTACACGACCGTGAAGCACTCGGCGCGCCATATGAAGGCGACAGGCGGCGGCCGGATCATCGTCACCTCCTCCATCGCCGGCCAGATCAACGAGGCGATCGTCGGCACGCCGTATATGCCGGCCAAGGCGGGCGTCGATCATTTCGTCCGGCAGATGGCGATGGAACTGGGCATGTTCGGCATCCTCGTCAACTGCATCTCGCCCGGTCCTTTCATGACCAATATTGCCGGCGGCCGGCTGAAGATCCCCGCCGACCGGAAGGCTTTCGAGGAGCAGTCGCTAGTCGGCAGGATCGGCGACACCGAGGACATCAAGGGGCTGGCGCTTTATCTGGCGTCACCCTGCTCGTCCTACGTCACCGGCAGCCAGATCGTGATAGACGGCGGTTCGATGAACCGCATCAGGTGAGGCGATTGGCGGGTCTGGGAGGACCGGCCGTCACCGAATGGGCGTGCAGATGACAAGAACACCAGAGGGAGGAGACCAAGGTGGATCTGAAGACGAAATTTGCGCAGCCATCCCGCCGGACCGTGCTCAAGGGCATGGGTGCCGGGCTCGCTGCCTCCGTACTCGGCGCACCGATGATCGCCAGGGCGCAATCGTCCGGCACGATCAAGCTCGGCTTCGTGACGCCGACGACCGGCCCTCTCGCCTTGTTCGGCGAGACCGACGGCTGGGCGGCCCAGAAAGTCAAGGCCATGCTGAAGGACGGCCTCGAGACTTCAGCCGGCAGGTTCGATGTCGAGATCCTGATCCGCGACAGCCAGTCCGACCCAAACCGCGCCGCCGAGGTCGCCGGCGACCTCATCCTGAACGACGGGGTGCATCTGCTCTTGCCGGCCTCAACAACCGACACCGTCAGCCCTTCGGCCGACCAGGCGGAACTTAACGAATGCCCCTGCCTGTCGACCGGCGCACCCTGGCAGGCGGTGATCTTTCCGCGTGGCGGCCAGAACAAGCCGTTCAACTGGACATATCACTTCTTCTGGGGCCTCGACGAGGCGCTTAACACCTTTGTCGGCCTGTGGAATACGCTCGACACGAACCGCAAGGTCGGCATGCTGTTCCCGCAGAATGCCGATGGCGAGACCTGGGGCAACAACGACTACGGCCTGCCCGCGCCGGCCCAGAAGGCCGGTTTCGCAATCACGGTTCCCGGTTTCTTCCAGCCGCGCACCAATGATTATTCGGCGCAGATCGCCGCGTTCAAGAATGCCGGCTGCGAAATCGTCGGCGGTATCACCTATCCCGACGATCTCAAGACCTTCATCAACCAGTGCGCCCAGCAGGGCTACAAGCCCAAGGCCGTCACCGTGGCCGCAGCGCTGCTCTTCCCAGGTGGAGTGCAGGCGCTCGGGCCGCTCGGCGACGGCATGTCGTCCGAGGTCTGGTGGACACCCGCCTTCCCGTTCAAGTCGACGCTGACGGGTCAGGTGAGCCGCAAGATCGCCGACCAGTGGGAGAGCGAGACCAAGAAGCAGTGGACGCAGCCGCTTGGCTACAGCCACGCGATCTGGGAAGTGGCGCTCGACATCCTCAAGCGCGCTTCCAATCCGCTCGACCGCACCTCGATCCGCGATGCCATGGTCGAGACCAAGATCGATACGCTGATCGGCAAGATCGATTTCTCCAGTGGTCCGCACAAGAATGTTTCGACGACGCCGATTTTCGGCGGCCAGTGGGTCAAGGGCGAGACATGGCCCTACGACCTGAGGATCGTCGACAACACCGTCAACAAACTGTTCGAACCCGAACAGAAGATGAAGGTGATTCCCTGGGCGAGCTGATCCCTGACGCGTTGGGCATTGCTGCCGGGCGGCCCGCCCGCCCGGCTATCTGAAGGCATGAAGACCGGAGGGGCGGCGCCTGCCGTGGCCCGGAGCGGAGGATCGATTGAACGGCGTATTGCTAGAAGCGAGAGGATTGAGCAAATCCTTTGGCGCGCTCCGCGTCCTGCATGACATCAGTTTCGACGTTCGGGGCGGCGAGGTGCTCGGTATCCTCGGCCCCAATGGGGCGGGCAAGACCACGTTGTTCAACCTGATCAGCGGCGACCTCAGGAACGATGCCGGCGAACTCGTCTTCGCCGGCGAGCGCCTCGTCGGTCAGCCGCCCTATTCGCGCTGCAAGATCGGTATCGGCCGCACCTACCAGATCCCCCGGCCCTATGTCGGCATGTCGACCTTCGAAAACCTTCTCGTGGCCGCCACCTTCGGGGGCGGGCGTACCGAGGCCCAGAGCTATGCGCTCTGCGCGCAGATTCTGCGTGATTGCGAGCTGGCCGACAAGGCCAACCGCTCGGCCGGATCGCTGACGCTGCTCGACCGCAAGCGGCTGGAACTGGCCCGCGCGCTGGCCTCGAGTCCGAGCCTGCTGCTGCTCGACGAAATCGCCGGCGGACTGACCGACGAGGAAGGCAAGGCGCTCGTGCAGCTGATCCGCCGCATCCGCGACCGCGGCGTCACCATCGTCTGGATCGAGCATGTTCTACACGCTTTGCTGGCCGTGGCCGACAGGATCATGGTCCTGAACTTCGGCGAGAAGATCGCCGAGGGGCTGCCGGACGACGTCATCAAGAACCCGGAAGTCCGGCGCGTCTATATGGGGATCGAGGGATGACGGGAAAGACGCTTCTCTCCACCCACGGCCTCAAGGCCCGCTATGGCGACTTTCAGGCGCTCTATGGTGTCGATCTTGAAATCGCCGAGGGCGAAGTCGTCGCCCTGATCGGCGCAAACGGTGCCGGAAAATCGACGCTATTGAAATCGATCATGGGTCTGATCAAGGTCGCGCCTGACATGGTGCGCCTCGGCGATCGAGCGGTCGGCGGCAGCCGGCCGCATAACATGGTGGCCGACGGCGTGGCGATCGTGCCCGAGGGGCGCCGGCTGTTTGCCGGCATGTCGGTGCTCGACAATCTGCGTGTGGCCGTCGACCATGCCGCACCCGACCGCGGCGACGCCTGGACGATCAAGCGCATTTATGCGCTGTTTCCGATCCTTGAAGAAAAGCAGGCGACGCCGGTCCAGTCCCTCTCCGGTGGCCAGCAACAGATGGTGGCGATCGGCCGCGCCCTGCTCAACCAGCCGCGCCTGCTGCTGTGCGACGAGATCAGCCTCGGTCTGGCACCGAAGGTGGTCAAGGAAATCTATCAATCCATCCCGTCGATTTCGCAGAACGGCACCGCCATCGTGCTGGTCGAACAGGATGTCGGTCTCGCCAAGTCCGCCTCGGATCGGCTCTACTGCATGCTGGAGGGTCGCGTGACCCTGACCGGTCGCTCCGCGGATATGTCTCGCGAGGCGATCGGCGAAGCCTATTTCGGAGCATCCCATGCAGTGGCTTGACGGACTGGTCCAGGGCATTCTCCTCGGCGGCCTCTATGCACAATATGCCCTCGGCATGGCGCTGATGTTCGGGGTCATGCGTGTCGTCAACATCACCCATGGCGATCTGATGATCCTGCTGGCGCTGATCGGCATCAGCCTCGCCTCGACATTCGGCCTCGGACCCTGGTCGGTGCTGATCGTGCTCGTCGCGCTTGGCGGCATCATCGGCATCATCCTGCAACGGCTGATCCTCAATCGCGTCGTCGGTGCCGACCCGCTGCCCTCGCTGATAGCTACCTTCGGCCTGTCGATCGCGCTACAGAACGCGATGCTGCAGGTCTGGTCGGCCGATACGCGTTCGTTGCCGAGCGGCGGCATTGCCCAGGCCTCCTTCGAGCTTGGGCCGCTCTTCGTCGGGGTGCTGCCCGTGATCGTGCTGGTCACAGCCACCGTGCTGACGGCGGCACTCGCGACCACGATGCGATATACTCGCTTCGGGCGTTCGCTGCGCGCGGCCGCCGCCGATGTCGAGGCCGCGGCGATGACCGGTGTCGATCCGAAGGCCGTCTATGCCGGTGCGACGGCGCTTGCCGTCGGTATCCTGGGCTTCGCGGCGGTCTTCCAGTCGATGCGGTCGACGGTATCGCCGGCCGATGGCGCCTTTCAGCTCATCTATGCCTTCGAGGCCGTCATCATCGGTGGCATGGGCTCGATCTGGGGCGCGTTCATCGGCGCCATGGTGCTCGGCATCGGCCAGTCGATCGGGTTCCGCATCGATCCCGGCTTCGGCATTCTCGCCGGCCACCTCCTCTTCCTGCTCATTCTCGCACTGCGGCCGCAGGGCATTCTCGGAAAGGACTGAGACCGTGAACCACGCGCTCGCAACCGCACCGGGCCTAGCCGGCACCACGGATCTGCCGCCGGTCCGCGTTCAGCGCCAGACCCTTTCCGGTGTCATCGCCATGGGGCTGGGCGTAATCGCGCTCCTCAGCATCGCCTCGATGCCGCTCTGGGCGAGCCAGGGTCTGATCCGCGACGTAGTCGAGCTCTGCTGCTACATCGCCGTCGCCCAGATGTGGAACCTGCTTGCCGGTTATGCCGGGCTGGTGTCGGTCGGTCAGCAGGTCTTTGTCGGCGTTGCCGCCTATATGATGTTCGTTATGGCGCAGCTCTGGGGCATCAATCCGTTCGTCGCCGTGCTGCTGGCGATGATCGCGCCCGCCCTGCTCGCCATCCCCACCTATGGCCTGCTGCACCGGCTCGACGGTCCCTATTTCGCGATCGGCACCTGGGTCGTCGCCGAGGTGCTGCGGCTTGCAACTTCGGTCTTCAGCTACGTCAATGGGGGCGCGGGCATGAGCCTGCGCGTCATGACCGGCTATTCGCCCATGGAACGCGCCGTCGGCGTCTCGCTCCTTTGCGCGCTGATGCTGCTTGTCACGGTCGGCGGCAGCTATTGGCTCATGCGCTCGCGCTATGGGCTGGCGCTGATCGCCCTGCGTGACAATCCGGTCGCGGCGGCAAGCCAAGGCGTCAATGTCAGCCAGCTGCGCTTCCTCATCTGGGTTGCCGCGGCTGTCGGTACGGGCCTTGCAGGCTCCATCTATTTCATGGCCCAGCTGCGCATCACGCCACCTTCCGCCTATGACCCAAACTGGGCCAATGTCGCGATCTTCATCGTCATGGTCGGCGGGCTGGGCTCACTGGAAGGCGTGCTGATCGGGGCGCTGATCTATTTCTTCGCCGAGCGCTGGTTCGGCCAGTATGGCGCGACCTATCTGGTGGTGCTCGGCCTGCTCACCGTGTTCATGGCGCTTTTCGCGCGCGGCGGCCTCTGGGGTCTGATCTGCAAGGTCGTTGACGCGCCCTGGTTTCCGACGCGACGAAGATTGATGGAGGACCCGACATGAAGGCCGTTCTGTTCGATGGCGTCGGACTGCCATTGACGGTGGGCGAACGTCCCGTCCCGGAGCCGGCGCACGATGAGGTTCTGCTCAGGATTGCCGCCTGCGGCATCTGCGGATCCGACCTGCACATGACAGAGGACCCGACGACCTTCGGCCTCAACCGCCACGATGTGCTCGGCCACGAATTTGCCGGCGAGGTGATCCGACGCGGCAGCGCCGTCTCCGAGCTCAAGCCGGGCGACCGGGTGGCGGTGGCGCCGATGCGCGGATGCGGCGCATGCGACAATTGCATAAAGGGCGAGCCCGCATGGTGCGCCGAGATGCGGCTGATCGGCGGCGGATATGCCGAATTCACCACCGTCGCCGCCCGTCAATGCCGTATCCTGCCCGACGACCTTCCCATCGAGGAAGGCGCACTGGCCGAACCGGTCGCCGTGGCACTGCATTGCGTCATGCGGTCGGGACTGAAGGCCGGCGACCGCGTGCTGATCCTCGGCGCCGGACCGATCGGCCTGCTGGTCGCCTTCTGGGCGCGGCGCCATGGCGCCCGCGATGTTATCGTCGCCGACATCAACCGGCATCAGGAAGAGCGCGCGGCCTCGGTCAGCGCGACCGGCTTTGCCATCTCCGGCCCCGGACTTGCCGACGATTTCCGTGTCCAAACGGGCGGCGCACCCGACATCGTCTTCGAATGCGTCGGCAAGCGCGGTCTGATCGATTTCGCCTGCAAGCTCGTCCGCACCCACGGAACGGTGGTCGGCGTCGGTCTCTGCGTCGGCGGCGACGAATGGGATCCCTTCGCGGCGTTGTCGAAGGAAATCCGGCTCGTCTTCGCGGTGTTCTTCAACATGGCCGAGTTCGAGACGGCGCTTGGTGCGCTCGGCGCCGGCCGCTACCGCCCCCAGGCGCTGATTACGGGCCGGGTCGGCTTCGACGACGTGCCTGAGACCTTCGAGGGGCTCAGGCGCCGAACGACACAATGCAAGGTGCTGATCGCCGCGGATGCGGCGTGACCGAATGTACGAGGAGGATAGGCTATGGAGTTTGAGACCCTGACGCAGGACATCGATGGCGTCCTCACGGTCGTGAAGGCGATCGGCCACGGCCCCGCCGTGCTCGCCCTGCATGGCGCGGCAACGATCGAGGGGCACGACTGGGCGCGCGGCCTTGCCGACCGTTTCCGCGTCTACCTGCCCTTCCATCCCGGTTTCGGGGAGAGCGCCGAGGCGCCGCACATTTCCGGCATGCAGGACATGGTGGTTCACAATCTCCGCCTCGTCACGGCGCTCGGCCTTGAGCGCCCGCATCTGGTCGGTCATTCCATGGGTGGCTGGATGGCGGCCGAGATCGCCGCCGTCGCCGGCGAACGGTTCGGCAGGCTGGTGCTGAACGCGCCGGCCGGCCTCAACCATCAGGATCATCCCGGCGCGGATCTGAGCCAGATCCCGCCGGATCAGTTTCCCGCCTATCTCGCCCATAATATCGAGGTCGCGGCGCGTTATTTCCCGGGCGGTTCGGAATGCCCCTCGGTCGAGGCTTTCCTCGCCGCCCGCGAGAAGGAGGGCACGGCGCTGGGCAACCTTCTCAAGGTGCACGGCATGGGTCATCCGAATCTCGGCCGCTGGCTGAACCGGATCCCCAACGAGACCCTGATCGTCTGGGGCGACAGGGACCGTATGCTGCCCGCCTCGCAGGCGCCGCTCTGGCAGACTGCCATCCCGAATGCCCGAACGCTGATCATCGAGAATGTCGGCCATTTCGCCATGCAGGAAGATCCACGCACCGTCACCGCCATCGGCGACTTCCTCGCCAAGTGAAACCCGAGCGCGGCGCCGCGGGCGATCTGCGACGACCAGGACCATCAAGGAGGAACTGTCAATGAACGCACCTATCAAGCACGCATCCGGCTACTGGGGCACGAAGACGGACTTCGCGTCCCTCATGGCTCATGTCGAGAAGATCGGCCCGATCCTCGACAAGAATTCCGAGGCGAACGAGAAGCTCGGCCGCCTCAACGACGAGACCTTCGAGGCGCTCAAGCCTATCCGCATGAGCCATATCTTCGCCGGCGAGGACATTGGCGGCGCGCAGCTCTCGCCGACGCAGGGCTTGCGGCTCATCGAGGCCATCACCTATCACAGCGGCGCGGCCGGCTGGGTCTCGATGGTTCATGCCTGCATCGGCGCGATGTCGGCGGCCTTCCTCCCCGACACCGCCATCAGCCGCCTGTACGGCGGCAAGACCGACAACCGGTTCTCCGGGCAGGGTACGCCGACCGGCATGCTGACGAAGGTCGACGGCGGCTATCGTCTGAACGGCAAATGGTCCTATGCCAGCGGCATCTACCACGCGACCTATACTCATACCGCAGCCCTGCTCGACGATGGCAACGGCCAACCGGCCAAGGACGAGAAGGGCGACGTAATCGTGCTCTGCGCCCATGCGCCGGTCGACGACTACGAGCTGCTCGGCAACTGGAACGTCCTTGGCCTTCAGGCCACCGGCAGCATCGATTATACCGCCAATAATGTCTTCATTCCCGATGACATGGTGTTCCCGATCTTGACTGCCGAGCCGCAGCGCATGCAGGAATTCTTCAGCCTCGGGGTGGTGGGTCTTGCCGCCATCGGCCATTCCGGCTGGGCGATCGGTGCCTCGCGCCGCATGCTCGACGAGGCCGCGAAATACGCGAAGACCAAGACCGGCCGCGCCGGCCTGCTCGGCGAAAGCGACAAGTTCTGGTACGATTTCGGCCGGGCCGAAGCCCGTGTCCGGGCCGCCCGCGCCTTCCTTTTCGAGGTCTGGCGCGAGGTCGAGGCATCGATCGAGGCCGGCAAGCGGATGACGACGCGCCAGATCAGCCTGGTGCATCTCGCTAAATCTGAAGTGCATGAGGCCGGCGTCGATGCCTGCCATTTCGTCTATCGGTCGCTCGGTGGAGCTTCGCTGCGCTACGGCGTGATGCAGCGGATCTATCGCGAGATGCTGACGGCCGCGAACCATTTCACGATAAACCCGAACGTCGTCGCCGCTGCCGGCCGCGACATTGCCGGCCTGTGGAGCGACCGCACCTGGCAGTTCTACGACCTGGTCGAGAAGAAATGAGCGCGCCGGCGAAAGAAATGCCGGGCAAGGGGGCTGCGCCCGAAACAGGCGCCGCCGCCACTGGTTCCGGCCTCACGGAGGCGTTCCTGGCCGCCTTCAGGCACCATCCGTCCGGCGTCGCCATCATCACGGCGGAGGGTGCCGAGGGTCCTGTGGCGCTGACCGTAAGCTCGCTGATCTCGATCAGTGCCGCCCCGCCGATGGTCGCCTTCTCGCTCTCGGCATCGTCCTCAAGTGCGAAGGTGGTCGAGCGCGCCGCATCCGTCGTCGTGCATTTCGTACGCCGTGCCGATATGCAACTCGCCCGGCTCTGCGCGACATCCGGCAAGGATCGCTTCGGACCGGATGTGCGCTGGTCGCGCCTCGACAGCGGAGAGCCATACTATCCGCAGGTCGAGCTCTGGTTTCGCGCTGAGCTGCGCGGCCGGCTGGAAACGCCGGGCGCTTGCCTGGTGACGGCGGAACTGACATCCGTCTCATCCGGCGCGCATGCGACGCGGCAAGCTGAAGCGCTGGTGTATTCCAACCGGGCCTGGCACGCGCTGGGTCCGGTGGCCGATACTGCCTCGGCGCCGGTGCTGTTGTGGCCGGACGATTCTGCGACCTTCTGAGAAAAAAGGCCGGCGAGTGTCCGCCGGCTTTTCCCGCTACATGCCCCAGATCACGGACTGTTCGTGGCGCTTGATCAGATGCCTCAGATTCTCGAAACTCTTGCGAAGATGCGCCGAGAACGCCTCGATGGCCGGTGCGCCGAGATCGCCCGAGCGCCGGAGCAGGCCGAGCGCCCGCTCCGGATGGGGGATTTCGACCGGCAGCGCGGTGATCGCCCTGTCGTTGCGGTAGGCGAAGACGACGCTATGCGGCAGGATGGTCAATGCGTCGCTTTCCTTCATGTAGTTGATCGCACTCGTCAGCGAACCGCCCGCATAGCGGATCTTCGTCTCGGTGGCGCCAAGCGAGAGAACCAGGCTGCGCAGATCAGCGAGCAGCGGACTGCCGGGCGGCGGCGCGATCCAGGGAAAGTCAAGCAGTTCAGGACCCGCAAGCTTGCGCTTGAGCAGCAGCGGATGCGTAACGCGGCAGGCCACGACATTGCGGCCGGGCAACAGTTCCTGGAAATGCATGCCCGAGCCCTCTTCGAGCATGTCGATCGGGCAGATGGCGAGGTCGATCCGGTCTGCGACGATGGCAGCGCGCAGTTCGGAAAGATAGCCGTAGCTCTGCTCGATGCGGACGTCGGGAAAGGAATTCTGGAAGCCCGCGACCATGCCGGCGATCAGAGCATCCATGAAGAAAGGCGTGCCGCCGACGCGCACCAGCCCGGTGCGGCCATGGCGAAAGCCTTCTACGAGGGTGGATGCCTTGCGGGCAGAGGTCAGGATGGTTTGGCCGTGATCGGCCAGCGCCCGTCCGAGCGGCGTTGGTTGCAGCGGCCGCCGTCCCTTGAGGAAAAGCGGCTCGCCCAGACGCTTTTCCAGCATCGCAAGCGTGCGCGACACAGCCGGCTGGCTGAGCCCGAGCATGGTCGCACCCTCGGTCACGCCGCCTGCCTGGACGACCGCTGCGAGCTGCGCGAGGTGCCTTTCATCGATCTTCATAACAATAACGAATATAAATCGCCGAAAAAATTATCAAGCATTCTATTCCGGCCTGTTAGGTTCTCGTCATGGGAGAAGTCATGCCAGACATATCGTTCAGTGAGCGCAACTCTGCGCAGCGTGTCGCCGAGCGGCTCGACAAGCACGCCGCGGGACCGCTGCAAGCCTTCATGGTTCCTTTCATAGAGCATCTGCACAAGCTCATTCGGGAGACCCGTCCGTCGCAAGCCGATTGGCGGCGGGCGATGGAATTCCTGACCGATGTGGGCCATGCCAGCGACGACCGCCGGCAGGAATGGGTTCTGCTCTCCGACCTGCTCGGTGTCACCGCGCTTGTCGAGGAAATAAACACGAACCGGCCGAAAGGCGCGACGCCCAATACGGTGCGCGGCCCCTTCTACCGGGCGGATGCGCCACGGCTTACGCTCGACGCCAATATTTCGCTCGACGGGATCGGCCCGACACTTGCCGTCAGCGGCCATGTGCAGGATCTCGACGGCAAGCCGATCGCCGGCGCCACGGTGGAGACGTGGCAGGCCAACAGCAAAGGCTTCTACGAGAACCAGCAGCCTGACCAGCAGCCGGAATTCAACCTCCGCGGCATCTTCACGACCGACAACCAGGGTTGTTTCCGCTACAAGACCGTTCGCCCGGGCGGCTATGCCGTGCCCGGCGACGGCCCAGTGGGCCAGATGCTGGGTGGGCTGGGATTTGCCATGCGCCGTCCGGCACATCTCCATTTCCTGATCAAGGCCGATGGCTTTGAGACGATCAGCACGCATGTCTATGACGGCAGCGATCCGCATCTTGGCCAGGACGCCCTGTTCGGCGTGAAGGACGAGCTCATCGGGGAATTCAAACCAACCGGGAAGGAGGATGCGACGGCGCTCGACTTCACCTTCACCATGGTCAGGGCGAAGAAGGGACGAGGAACGACATGAGCCTGTCTTTCTCCTATCAGGGCAGCGCGGCGCACATCGTCTTCGGCAACGGGACGAGTGGCGATGTTGGCAGATGGGTGGAGGCCCTGGAATGCCGCCGCGCGCTGGTGCTGTCCACACCGCACCAGGCATCCGATGCGCAAGCCATGTCGGCGCGGCTCGGACATCTCTCGGTCGGCACTTTCACCGAGGCGACCATGCATACGCCGGTTGACGTCACCCAGCGCGCCGTCGCGCGGGCGGCCGAGCTTGGCGCGGATTGCGTCGTCTCGCTCGGCGGCGGCTCGACGACCGGACTTGGTAAGGCCATGGCCTATCGCACCGATATCCAGCAGATCGTCGTGCCCACGACCTATGCCGGTTCCGAAGTCACGCCGATCCTCGGCCAGACGGAGAACGGCGCCAAGACAACGCTGCGCAGCCCAAAGGTTACGCCCGAAGTCGTGATCTATGATCCGCAACTCTCGTTCGGCCTGCCGGTCGGCATGAGCGTCACCAGCGGCCTGAATGCGATCGCGCATGCCGCCGAAGGGCTCTATGCGCCCGACCGCAATCCCATCACGACAATGATGAGCATCGATGGCATGCGCGCGCTGAAGGACGCATTGCCCGTCCTTATCGGCAGCCCGCGCGACGCCGCCGCTCGTGAAAAGGCGCTTTACGGCGCATGGCTCTGCGGCACCGTTCTCGGACAGATCTCGATGTCGCTCCATCACAAGATCTGTCACACGCTGGGCGGCACCTTCGACACGCCGCATGCCGAAACCCATTCCGTCATGCTGCCGCATACGATCGGTTTCAACGCGTCGGCCGTGCCGGATCTGATGATGCCGATCTCCGACATTTTCGGCGGCGCGACACCCGGACAGGCACTTTACGACTTTGCCAAATCCATCGGGGCGCCGATGGCGCTCATGGAATTCGGCCTCAGCGAGGCCGATCTCGACCGGGCGGCCGACATCGCAACCAAGAACCCCTATTCCAATCCGCGACCGATCGACCGGACGGCGATCCGCGCACTATTAAAGGACGCCTGGAGCGGAACACCACCGCCATATTGAGTTCTTTTGGGAGGAGGAATGAATATGATTACGAGACGTGACTTGCTGAAGTCCGCAGCCGCTACGGGCGCATTGGCGGTGACATCGGGCCTCGCCATGCCGGCAATCGCCCAGGGCACCCCGATTAAGCTCGGTTATGTCAGCCCGCAGACCGGCCCGCTCGCCGCTTTCGCCGAGGCCGACAAGTTCATCATCGACGGTTTCATGGCCGCCGCCAAGAAGGCTGGCCTGAATTACGAAGTCATGGTGAAAGACAGCCAATCCAATCCGAACCGCGCCGCCGAAGTCGCCAAGGAACTGATCGTCAGTGACGAGGTTAATCTCGTCCTCGTGGCATCGACGCCGGAGACAACCAACCCCGTAGCGACGACCTGCGAGGCGGAAGAGGTGCCCTGCATTTCGACGGCAGCCCCATGGCAACCCTGGTTCATCGGCCAACAAGCAAATCCGGGCGACCCGGGATCGTGGAAACCGTTCAACAGCGCCTTCCACTTCTTTTGGGGACTGGAGGACGTCATTGCGGTCTATACCAATATGTGGGGCCAGCTCGAGACCAACAGGAAGGTCGGTGGCCTGTTTCCAAACGACGGCGACGGCAATGCGTGGGGCGACAAGACCTTGGGCTTCCCGCCGGTTCTGGAGAAGCTCGGTTATACGCTCAAGGATCCGGGCCGATATCAGAACCTGACCGACGACTTTTCTGCTCAGATCAATGCGTTCAAGTCCGACGGCAGCGACGTCATCACCGGCGTGATGATCCCGCCCGATTTCACCACGTTCTGGAATCAGGCACAGCAACAGGGCTTCAAGCCCAAGGTCGCTTCCATCGGCAAGGCAATCCTGTTCCCGCAGGCGGTCGAGGCACTCGGCAAGAACGGGCACAACCTTTCCTGCGAAGTCTGGTGGTCGGCGAGCCATCCGTTCAAGTCTTCGCTGACCGGCCAGAGCGCCGGTGAACTCGCCGAAGGCTTCACCAAGGCCACGGGCCGGCCCTGGACCCAGCCAATCGGCTTCGTCCACGCACTGTTCGAGGTCGCCGTCGACGTGATGAAGCGTGCCGACCCGACCGACAGCAAAGCCGTCATCGCCGCCATCGCCGCCTCGAATATCGAGACGATCGTCGGCAAGGTGGCCTGGGACGGGCTCAATGTGCCACCCTTTGCCGCCAGGAATATCGCCAAGACACCGCTGGTCGGCGGTCAGTGGCGCCTCAAGGACGGCGGCGGCTATGACCTCGTCATCGTCGACAACCAGTCCGCGCCGAACATTCCGACCGGCGGCAAGATGGAGGCTATCGGCTGAGCCATGTCCATACTCGCCCTCGACCAGGTATCGAAAAGCTTCGGCGCCCTGAGGGTCGCCGACCAGATTTCGCTTGCGCTGGAAAAAGGCGAGGCGCTCGGCGTGATCGGACCGAACGGCGCCGGCAAGTCGACGCTGTTCAACCTCATCACCGGCAATATCCGCGTCGATGCCGGCACAATCCGGTTCGACGGCAATGACGTGACGCGACAGCCGACGATGGCGCGCTGCCTCGCCGGTATCGGCAGAACGTTCCAGATCCCACAGCCTTTCGAAAAGCTGACGGTGTTCGAGAACCTGCTGGTCGCCGGCGTCTTCGGATCGCACAAAACCGAACGAGAGGTCGGCGACCGCTGTGCCGACATCCTCGTCGAGACCGGGCTTTATTCCAAGGCGAACCAGTTGTCCGGAAGCCTTGGGCTCCTGCAGCGCAAGCGCCTCGAACTCGCCCGCGCACTCGCGACCGACCCGAAGATCCTTCTGCTTGACGAAATCGCCGGTGGATTGACGGAAGGAGAATGCCAGGAACTTATGGAAACGATCCGCGCCATTCATAGGCGCGGCGTTTCCATCATCTGGGTCGAGCATGTGTTGCATGCCCTCAATTCGGTCGTCAGCCGTCTCGTCGTCCTGCATTTCGGCCGGGTGATCGGCGACGGTGATCCCGACAGGATCATGGCCTCGAAGGACGTGCGCGAAATCTATCTCGGGATCGATGTCTAATGGCGCTGCTCGAGACACATGGCCTGACGGCCTTCTATGGTGACTTCCAAGCACTGTTCGGCGTCAATATCACCTTGAATGAAGGCGACACGGTCGCCGTGATCGGCGCCAATAGCGCAGGCAAGTCGACCCTGCTGCGATCGATCTCCGGCCTGATCCGCAACGTGCCCGAACATATCAGGTTCGACGGCCGGGAGATCGGCGCCCTGGCCGCTCCGGATATCCTGCAACTCGGCATCGCCATGGTGCCGGAAGGCCGTCGGCTCTTTCCTTCCCTCTCCGTCGAGGAGAACCTGCTGATCGGCAAATACGGCCGGGTCGGCAACGGTGCGTGGTCGCTCGACACCATCTACAATCTCTTTCCCGTGTTGGAGGAGCGCCGCCACCATCCCGGCACAGCGCTCTCGGGCGGACAGCAGCAGATGGTGGCGATCGGCCGCGCGCTGATGTCCAATCCGCGTGTGCTGCTCTGCGACGAGGTGAGCCTCGGCCTCGCCCCCGTGGTGATCAGGGATATCTACGCGGCGTTTCCCAAAATCCGCGCGACCGGCGCGTCGATCGTCATCATCGAACAGGACATCGGCCAGGCGCTGAAAGTGGCCGATCGGGTCTACTGTATGATGGAGGGACGGGTGACGCTGACGGGCACGCCGGCAACGCTGAGCCGGGAGGATATCCACGCCGCCTATTTCGGAGCACATGCGCGATGAACTGGCTCGACACGATCATTCAGGGCATATTGCTCGGCGGCCTTTACGCGCTCTTTGCGGCCGGTCTCAGCCTCGTCTTCGGCATCATGCGGCTGGTCAATCTCGCGCATGGCGATCTGATCGTGCTGGCCGCCTTTCTGGTCCTACTGCTGGTCTCGGCACTCGGGCTCAATCCCTTCATTGCCGCTATGGCCGCGCTGCCCGTGATGTTCGTACTCGGCTGGTCACTGCAGTTACTTGTGCTCAACCGGACGCTTGGCAACGACATACTTCCGCCCTTGCTCGTGACCTTCGGCCTTTCGGTCGTGATCCAGAACGGCCTGCTCGAGGGCTTCTCGGCCGACAGCCGCAGGATTTCGGTGGGCGCCCTGGAAACGGCATCGCTCAAGATCGGTCCTGTCAGCATCGGCACAATGCCGCTTCTCACCTTCCTGTCAGCGGTTGGCGTCATCGTCGCGCTCAACCTCGTCTTTTACCGCACCTCGCTCGGCCGGGCCTTTCGCGCCACCTCGGACGACAGCGCCACGGCGGGCCTGATGGGCATCCGCGCCGAGCGCATATTCGCCACCGCCACCGGCCTAGCCATGATGGTGGTGACGATCGCGGCTCTCTATCTCGGCACGCGCGCCAATTTCGATCCGACCATGGGGCCCGCGCGGCTGATCTATGCCTTCGAGGCCGTGATCATCGGCGGACTCGGCTCCTTCTGGGGGACGTTGGCCGGCGGCATCATCATCGGAGTGGCGCAGACCGTGGGCGCCGCGATCAATCCGGAATGGCAGATCCTTGCGGGCCATATCGCCTTCCTGCTGGTGCTGGTCGTCAGGCCGCGCGGTCTTTTCCCGCGGGCGGTGGATTGATATGAGCGATCACCTTTCCCCCTCCTGGACCGTCTCGAGCCACACGCGCGGTTCGTCCGCATTGATGCTGGTGATCCTAGCGTTGGTGGTGTTTGCCATCGCCGCGCCATTCTTCGTGTCGCGCTCGGTCGTCCAGGATCTGTTCTTTATCCTGACCATGCTGGTGCTGGCGCAGTGCTGGAACCTGCTCGCCGGCTATGCCGGGCTGGTCTCTGTCGGACAGCAGGCCTTTGTCGGCTTTGGCGCGTATGCGATGTTTGCCGGCGTCAGCCTGCTCGGAATGGATCCGATGGCGGCCGTCATGCTCGGCGGGCTCGCGGCGCTGGCGCTGTCTGTGCCCACGGCCTTTTTCGTCTTCCGCTTGCAGGGCGCCTATTTTGCCATCGGCACCTGGGTCATCGCCGAGATCGTGCGGCTGTCGCTCGCACAGTGGAAAGCGCTGGGTGGCGGAACGGGCACCTCGCTGCCGTCAGGCGCAACCCGTGACATGTTCGGCGTGCGCTTCGTCGCGGATCTGCTCGGCGTGCGCGGACCGCAGGCCACTGATATCGTCTGCTACTGGCTGGCTCTGCTTTTGACCGTCGTCACGATCGGTTCGATCTACAAGCTGCTGAGCTCAAAACAGGGCCTGGGTCTCGCCGCGGTGCGTGACAATAGCGAGGCCGCGCGCTCGGTCGGCGTGGATCCGCTCTGGACGAAGTCCGTCGTCTATCTGGTCGCGGCCATGGCGACAGGCCTTGCCGGCGCGCTGATTTATGTGCAGAAGGCGCGCATCTCCCCAGATGCCGCCTTCTCCGTTCCGGACTGGACGGCCTATGTGATTTTCATCGTGGTGATCGGCGGCATCGGCACGATCGAGGGGCCGATCATCGGCGTGATGGTGTTCTACATCCTGCAGAACCTGCTGGCCGACTACGGCTCCTGGTATCTGCTGATCCTCGGTCTGATCGGCATCCTGATCATGCTGTTTGCCCCGCGCGGCCTCTGGGGCCTGTTCACCGACCACAGCGGAATCCAGCTCTTTCCCGTCCGCCGCATCCTGGCGGGCCAGCCCAAAACCAAAGACATCAAAGGGAGTGACTGATGGCCGATATCGAAATCGACGTCCTCATCATTGGAACCGGCCCCGCAGGCTCGGCGACCGCGGCACTGCTTGCGACTTACGGCGTCGAGAACATGGCGATCAACCGTTATCGCTGGCTGGCCAATACGCCGCGCGCCCACATCACCAACCAGCGAACCATGGAAGTGCTGCGCGATCTCGGCCAGGAGGTCGAGGGGGAGGCTTACCTTCATTGCAGTCCGCAGGAGATCATGGGCGAGAACGTATTCTGCACATCGCTTGCCGGCGAGGAACTCGGCCGTCTCAAGACCTGGGGCACCCATCCGAAATCCAAGGCCGAGCATCTGCTCTCCTCGCCCACCGAAATGAACGACCTTCCGCAGACCTTCATGGAGCCGCTGCTGTTCAAGACGGCTTGCGCGCGGGGGACGCAGGCGCGGATGTCCACGGAGTATGTGAGCCATGTGCAGGATGCGGAGGGCGTGACGACCACCTGCCGGGACCGCCTGACCGGCAAGGACCTTACTATCCGCTCGAAGTACCTGGTCGGCGCTGACGGCGGCAATTCGCTGGTGGCGCAGCATCTCGGCCTGCCTTTTGAAGGCAAGATGGGCGTGGCCGGTTCGATGAACATCCTGTTCAAGGCCGACCTCACCCGCTACGTCGCCCACCGCCCCTCAGTTCTCTACTGGGTGCTGCAGCCCGGCTCGAATGTCGGCGGTATCGGCATGGGCCTGGTGCGCATGATCCGGCCATGGAACGAATGGTTGATCAACTGGGGCTATGACATCAGCCAGGGCGCGCCGGAAGTCGACAGTGCTTTTGCCGAGAGCGTGGCCCGCGGCCTGATCGGCGATCCCGACATCGACATCGACATCACCTCGGTCTCCACCTGGACGGTCAATAACTGCTACGCCACGCGCGCCCAAAAGGGCCGGGTCTTCTGCATGGGCGATGCGATCCACCGCCATCCGCCGTCGAACGGGCTTGGTTCCAACACCTCGATCCAGGACGGCTTCAACCTCGCCTGGAAGCTCGCCATGGTCATCAAGGGCCAGGCCGGTGCCGGCCTGCTTGAAACCTACACCGAGGAGCGCGCGCCGATCGCCAAGCAGATCGTTACACGCGCCAACCAGTCGATCGAGGAATTCGGCCCGATCTTCGGCGCGCTCGGCCTGCTCGATTCCATCGATCCGGTGAAGATGCAGGAGAACATGGATCGCCGCTGCGATGACAGCGCGGCCGCCGAGAACCAGCGCGTTGCGCTGCGCGAGGCGATCGCGTTCAAGGTCTATGAATTCGACGCCCATGGCGTGGAGATGAACCACCGCTACAAATCCTCGGCGGTCGCGACCGACGGTCAGACCGAGCCGCTATTCACCCGCAATCAGGAACTGCATTTCGAGCAGACGACCTGGCCCGGCGCGCGCCTGCCGCATGCCTGGCTGTTCGGCGAGGGCAGCCGGAAAGCCTCCACGCTCGATCTCTGCGGTCGCGGCAAGTTCACGCTTCTGACCGGTATCGGCGGCCGGGCCTGGGTCGATGCGGCCGAGGTCCTGTCGGCGGAACTCGGCCTGCCGCTCGCAACCCATATCATCGGGCCACGACAGACATGGCAGGATCACTACGGCGACTGGGCGCGTGCCCGCGAGGTGGGCGACGCCGGCGCCGTTCTGGTGCGGCCCGACCACCACGTCGCATGGCGCTCCGAAGGGCTTGCGGCTGACCCCGCAGCCGAATTGCGCCGCGTTCTGACAACAATTCTGGATCGGTGAGGCGATGATGGAAGCGCATGAGAAGGGCTATTTTACCGAGGAGAACTCCGTCGAGGTCGTTACCGGCCGCAATGCCGGGGCCAAGGACGAGCGCTTGAGGGAGGTGATGAACGTCATTACCCGCAAGCTGCATGAGGCGGTGAAGGAACTGGAGCCGACGCAGGAAGAATGGATGCAGGCCATCCTCTTCCTCACCCGCACCGGCCAGATGTGCAACGAGTGGCGGCAGGAATTCATCCTGCTGTCAGACGTGCTCGGCGTCTCGATGCTGGTCGATGCGATCAACAACCGCAAGCCCTCGGGCGCGTCCGAAAGCACGGTGCTCGGCCCGTTCCACGTTGCCGACGCTCCGGAACTGCCGATGGGCGCCAATATCTGCCTCGACAGCAGGGGCGAGGACATGGTCATCGAGGGTCGTATCCTCGACACCGAGGGCAAGCCGATCGCCAATGCCGTCATCGATGTCTGGCAGGCCAATGACGAAGGCTTCTATGACGTGCAACAGAAGGGCATCCAGCCCGACTTCAATCTGCGCGGTATCTTCCGGACCGGTCCGGATGGACATTATTGGTTCCGCGCCGTGAAACCGAAATACTACCCGATCCCGGATGACGGCCCTGTCGGGCAGTTGCTCGGCGATCTCGGCCGCCACCCATACCGCCCGGCGCATCTGCATTACATCATCAGCGCCGACGGTTTCGAGGGGCTGACGACGCACATCTTCGATCCCGACGATCCCTATATCCACTCGGACGCGGTTTTCGGGGTCAAGGAAAGCCTGCTTGCGAAATTCAACCGAGTGAATGATCCGGCGCGCGCGAAAAGCTACGAATTCGCTGGCGATTTCTGGGAAGTGACGCACGACTTCGTGCTGGCGAGAAGCCGCGCCTGACGCAATGATGACGGGAGAGGATGTGCGCCGCATCCTCTCCCGCGCATTTTCAGCACCGTATCAGTCGGCGGATGAGATACGCTCGCGCTCGCCCATGAACGGCCCCTGCACCCACTGGATCGTCTTTTCGTGTTTCTCGACCTCGCGCCGGAGTTCAGCGAATTCCCGGCGCATATGGCCGAGAAATTTGCGGCCGGCCGGGTTCGAATAGGGCTTCTTGCGCGTCATGACGCCGAGCACGCGCTCGGGCTGCGGAATATCGAGCGGAATGATGCTGATCTTGTTCTCGCCGCGGAAGGCGTGAACGACGGAATGCGGCAGGATGGCGAGTGCATCGGTACCCGCGAGGTAGTTGACGACGCTCAGCAGCGACCCGCCGGCATAACGTAGCGACACCTCCGTCAGCCCCAGCGTCAGCAGGATGTTGTGCAAGTCGAGCACCAGCGGAGAGCCTGGCAGCGGCGCGATCCAGGGATAATTGACGATGTCTTCGGTCGCGAGATTACGCTTGCGGACCAACGGATGGCCAGCCCCGCAGGTCAGCACGTTGCGCGCCGTCAGGATCGGCTCGAAATGCAAGTCAGCGCGCAGATCCACCGATCCGGTCGGGGTCACCGCGAGGTCGATCTGACCGGAATCCAGTTCGGCGACGAGGTCGGGATAGTAGCCATAGGACTGGTGCACCATGATGCCCGGCTCGCCGCGCTGGAACGAGGCGATCATCGGCGACACGACCGCATCCATGAAGAAGGGCACACCGCCGATGCGTACCCGTCCCGACGAGCCGGACTTGAAGCTGCGGATGATCTCCATCGCCTTGCGCGACGATGCCAGGATGGCCTTGCCCTGCTGGCCGAGCTGCTCGCCGAGTGGCGTCGGCTGCATCGGCCGTCGGCCGGAAACAAAGAGCGGTTCACCGATGCGCTTTTCCAGGATCGAGAGGGTGCGCGACACCGCCGATTGCGTCATGCCGAGCATGGCGGCCGCTTCAGTGACACCGCCGGTCTCGATCACGGCGGCGAGCTGGACAAGGTGCGCTTCGATGATCTTCATAGCAAACTGCTATAGCCTGCATGAATAATGTCAATCAACAGCAGAATGGATCAGCTATAGTCGGGACAATCACGCGATACCTGCGACACGCAAGCAGCGCCGTGGTTCCGGATGACAACGGCGGAGGAACCGTATCCGGAATTGGCAACGTCTTTGGAGGAGGACAAAATGGCCCTTGTCAGCGGCTACCATCATCTAACGCTCTGCACCGACGGTGTGCAGGAGGATTACGACTTCTACACCAAGGTGCTCGGGCTTTATTCGGTCAAGCGCACGGTTCTGTTCGACGGCACGATCCCCGTCTATCACCTCTACTATGGCTCGCGGACCGGCGAGGCCTCGACCATCATCACCACCTTCCCCTTCCGCAAGCCGGCCGTCTTCGGTAGGCGTGGCACCAACCAGTCGAAGATCATCCAGCAGGCCATCCCGGTCGGTTCGGCCGACTACTGGGTCGACCGGCTGAACGCCAAAGGCGTCGAGGCAGCCAAAATTTCGCGCTTCGGCATCAGCCGCGTCGCTTTCAAGCATCCGTGCGGCATTCCGCATGAGCTGGTCGAAAGCCCGGCCGACAACCGTCCGTCGATCATCAACGAAGCGCAGGGCGTGAACGCCGCGCACGGCATCAAGGGCATCTATGGCGCGGCCATCGCTGTCTTCGACCGCACGGCGATGGACGACTTCCTCTGTGTCGGCATGTCAATGAAGAAGGAAGCCGACAGCGACGAAGGCCTGATGTTCTCCGTGCCGAATGCCAGCGGGCCTAGCAGCATCGTCGAGGTCCTGGTCGAATCCACTGGCCCGCAGGGCACCTGGACGTTGGCCGGCGGCACGATCCATCACCTCGCCCTCAACACGGGCAACGAGGAAAACCAGCTCAAGCTCAAGGCGCATATCGAGGGCCTCGGCTTCACCGACGTCTCGGATCAGAAGGACCGCAACTATTTCAAGTCCTGCTATGTCCGTTCGCCCGGCGGGGCGTTGTTCGAGATCGCCTGGTCGGTTGAAGGCGGTTGGGCTCTCGACG
The DNA here is from genome assembly GCF_012641385.1 of Rhizobium sp. P28RR-XV. Taxonomy (NCBI): domain Bacteria; kingdom Pseudomonadati; phylum Pseudomonadota; class Alphaproteobacteria; order Hyphomicrobiales; family Rhizobiaceae; genus Rhizobium; species Rhizobium sp. P28RR-XV. The sequence goes on along the minus strand of NZ_JABAIG010000023.1, from coordinate 21,269 downwards.
AACCGGCTGATCAGATCGGCACGACGCTGGTCTTCCCGCCGTGGTTCGAAGATCGCCGGCAGGAACTGATCGCAGGTCTCGAACCCGCAACATTCTGAGCCCGGCGCCATGTCAAACCACGACATACCGCTCCTCCTCGGCGCAAGCCCCGAGGAGGCCCTGGTGCATTGCATCTTCATTCACGGGCGTACCCAGTCGCCAGAGGACATGCAGGAGCAGGTGATTTCAAAGCTCAAAGTGTCCGGCGTCGCCTTCGTGTTGCCGCGGGCACGGGGTAACAGCTGGTATGACGCGCGCGCGACCGACGTGCTGACGGATCGAACCCGGCAACAGCTCGAGCAGGCGATCGCTCATGTCAGGCAAGTGATCGGCGACCTTCCCGGCGCGACCGATCACCCGAAGCCGCTCGTCATCGGCGGCTTCAGCCAAGGCGCCTGCCTGGCGGTCGAGTATGCGATGCGGCACGGTCCGTGGAACGGCGCTCTGGCAAGCCTGACCGGTTGCCGCGTCGGAACGCCGGCTTGCGACCGGCCTTTCGCCGATCTCGATCGGTTGCCGGTCTACCTGACCGGTTCCGACAAGGACCCGTGGATACCCGTCGATGCCTTCGCCCAGACGGCTGCGGCCCTCGCCCGAGCTCGGGCGCGGCTTCATTGCGACATTCTGCCGGACAGGTCGCATGAGGTCTCCGCCACCGAAATAGCGCAGCTTGAGAGGGTCCTGTGCGGGCTTTCGAACCGGAGCTGGTGGTAGTGCACGCAAACCAGGCTCTGACTTGCGGCCGGGCGGGTCGTCAACGGATCACACCTGCTCCATGCCTCAATGATGTTAGTCCTTCCATCGTCTGGCGAAGGCTGACCTCGGGCTCCTTGGCTAACCGGAGAGCCAATCTGACAACATCTACGCAGGCGAGTTTTCGCGCCTGCGATTGAGGCGCTACCCGACAAGGCTTACTGACCCAGCCACCGGTATTCGGCAATGGACGCCTTGCCGGATTTCTTGTCGTACAAGCAAATCAGATTGACCATCTTCTTCGACTTGCCGCTCTTCTCACGAAGAAGGATCGCAATCTTGCCCGTGGCGTCGTCGAAAACAACAGGGGCGCTCGCTTCCGGAGAAACCATCCGTGACTGACCGATGCAGGTACCGTTGGCCTTTGCGAAGAGCGCGTTCCAAGCGGCGTCGCTCGAAGCACTGGCGAGCTGGGTCAGGGATAGCAGACCCGCTGCGGCGGCAAAGGTGAATTTCAGCATCGATTTTCCTCGTGTACATTTCGAATCGCGCCGGACATCGGCCGCCCGTCATTTGCCGTAAACGATGGCGGTATCAGGGCTGGTGGGGAAACTATCGCGTATCTGAAACACGCGGTAGGTTGGAACTCCTTACAATATCTGCGACCGGCGCAACACCGCGCTTTCCGACGATGGTGTTGCGATCGGAAAATCTCTCTTGCGGAGCCATCAGCTTAGCTCCTTGACCGGTCTAAATGCCAGAAAACCGGGGAAGCGGACCGCTGCATCAGCGGTCCGCTGCCGCAGCATTCATCATTCTTTCACGGCACCGGTCATGGACGAAACGTAGTAGTCGACGAAGAAAGAGTAGAGGATGACGACCGGCAATGAACCGAATAGAGCGCCGGCCATGAGCGAACCCCACTCGAAGACGTCGCCGCGCACCAACTCCGTCAGAACACCGACCGGGATGGTTTTGTTTTCCGACGATTGAATGAACGTGAGCGCGTAGATGAACTCGTTCCAGGAAAGCGTAAACGCGAAGATGCCGGCCGAGATCAGCCCCGGCACCGCCAGCGGGAGGATAATTTTGACAAGGATCTGCCAACGGCTGGCACCGTCGACCAGCGCGCTTTCTTCCAGTTCGAAGGGTATCGACCTGAAATAGCCCATCAACAGCCAGGTGCAGAACGGGATAAGGAACGTTGGGTAAGTGAAGATGAGAGCCAGCCTGGAATCGTAGATCCCGAGCTTGAAGACAATGAAGGCCAACGGAATGAAAAGGATCGAAGGCGGGACGAGGTAAGCCAGGAAGATCAGCAAGCCGATCGATCGCGAGCCGGTAAAGCGCACACGCTCGATTGCATAGGCGCCAAAGATTGAGGCCAGCAACGACAGCGCAGTCGATCCCACCGCCACCAGTATCGTGTTCCAGAGCCAGCCTGGATACGACGTTTCGAAGAATAGGTACTTGATGTGATCGAGTGTCGGCTCGACCACCCAGAAGGGGCTGTAGTTATTGTAGTCGGTCAACTGTGCGTTCGGCTTGATGGCCGTTATCGCCATCCAATAGAAGGGAAACAGAAGCACGAAGACGAAGACCGCCATCGGCAAATAAAGCATGACGATGCGCCGAGGCAGGCGGTTGAGATAGCCCATGCCTTCGACATTATCGGTGAGTACCGGATTGGCGGTGTTGGCTTTGGTGTTCATGAGGTTCTCCCGATCTCAGTCCTGTCCGCCTTGCTGCCATTTGCGGCGCTGCAGACCGAAGAAGCTGAACATGATGGCGGCAAGCAGGAAGGGGATCATTGCAACCGCGATTGCCGCCCCTTCGCCGAGCTGCCCTCCAGGGATACCGCGCTGAAAGGAAAGCGTCGCCATCAGATGCGTCGCGTTGACCGGTCCGCCCTTGGTCAGCACATAGATCAACTGGAAATCCGTGAACGTGAACAGCACGGAGAACGTCATCACCACGGCGATGATCGGGGTCAACATCGGCAACGTTACATATCGGAAACGCTGCCAACTCGTGGCGCCATCAAGGGATGCCGCTTCTTGCAGCGAAGCGGGAATGGTCTGCAGACCGGCAAGCAGGGAAATCGCCACGAAGGGAATGCCGCGCCAGACATTGGCGATGATCACCGAGATCCGCGCATTGGTCGGATCGCCGAGGAAATTGATCGGGCCATGGATCAGGCCAATTTTCATCAGGGACCATGAGATGATGGAAAACTGGGAATCATAAATCCACCAGAATGCCAATCCCGACAGCACCGTCGGAACGACCCAGGGGAGAAGCACGATCGCCCGGAAGAACGACTTGAACGGCAAATGCTGATTGAGAAGCAGCGCCAGCCAGAGGCCGAGCACGAATTTCAGGACGGAGGCAACGAAGGTGTAGAGCAACGTATTGAAGACCGTCAGCCAGAAAACCGAGTCATGGGCCAGGAATTGATAATTCTCCAATCCGATGAAACTCCCGGCACGCCCGATCCGCGTGTCCGTGAAGCCGAGCCAGACGCCGAGCCCCAGCGGATAGGTGAGAAAACAAACCAGAAAGATGGCCGCCGGCAACATGAAGAGGAAGCCGAGCATATTGTTGTTCTGCATGAGCGATCTGATCGGGCCGCGCGTCGTATCGCCGGATGTCACGGTCGACATGGCATTATCTCCTGATGGACAGTCGCAGCATGCCGGCGCCGGCATGCTGCAGATCTTCGCGGGGGATCAAACCTTGTAGTAACGGTTTGCGCGGCGCTCAGCCTCTTTCATCGCATCCTCCGGCGTCATCTGCCCGGTCACGGCGGCGGCGAACATGTCGACGAGCACGTAATCGGCCATCACGCCGGCCGAAGCATAGCCGAGAGGACCGGCATAGCCGTTCGGGCGCAGCGTTTCCGAGGCGCGGGCATAGGGTGCGTGGACCGGATCGGCGGTCCAGACCGGGTTGTTGGCAAAGGCCTTCAGGGGCTGGCAGCAATAGGCGCTCGATCCTTGAATCCAGGCGTTCATCTGGTCGCCTTCCATCATGAACTTGATATAGGCCTTGGCCGCTTCCGGATATTTGGTATGGCTGAAAAGAACCAGCGAGCTCGTCTGGTGCAGCTCGACGCTTTTGCCGACGGGGCCGACCGGGAAGTTCGTGGTTCTGATGTCGGCGGCGATCTCGGCGAGCTTCGGATCCTTCTTCGCCGCATAATAGACCGATACGCCGTTTGCGATCAGCGATACCTGCCCGGCAAGGAAGGCGCGGTTGTTGTTGATGTCCTGCCAGCTTTCCGTTCCGGGGATGAAGGTCGCATAAAGATCCATCGCATAGTGGATGGCCGCCAGCGTTTCCGGGCTGTTGATGGTCACCTTGCCGCCTTCGTCCACCATCTTGCCGCCATGGCTCCAAAGCAGCCAATGGGCGTAATTGTTGCCGTCGCCGACCGCCTTGCCATGCGGGAAGCCGGCGGGCGTGCCTTTCGCCTTCATGGCCTTGCAAAGCTCAAGGAATCCCGCGGTATCCTTGGGGAATTCGCTGAAGCCGGCAGCCTTTACATGGCTGTCGCGATATACGACGGCATTGCCGATCGCCGTCAGCGGCATGGCGATGAACTTGTCGCCCCGAGTTGCGTAACCGCGCACGCCGTCATACCAGCCGCCGTATTTGTTGCCGAGGTAGTTGCCGAGCTCCGTCAGGTCGACGAGTTTGTCGGGATACTGGTGAGCATCGTCGAACCAGCACATCACCATGTCGGGACCGGAACCGACGTTGGCGGCGACGGCGGCCTTCGGTCGGATGTCTTCCCAGCTTTCCTTGTCGACACGAACCTCGACGCCCGTCGCCTGCGTGAACTTCTTGGTATTGGCAAGCCAGGCATCCTCGTCTCCCTTGACGAACGGCGTCCAACGAAGAAGCCTGAGACTTGCGCCCTTTTCGGGCGTATAGCCGGGTTCGGCTTGGGCAAAAGATGGGCGTATGCCGAGCGGTGCGAGGCCAGCAATGCCGGCCGCAGCCGCGGATGCGGCGAGAAAGTCACGTCTCTTGAATGTCATGATACTCCTCCTTTGAAAACGGGAGCAAATCCCCCCGGCGCCCACCTTCCCGTGTGGTGGACGACGACCATCGCATCCGACCCTGCCGGATAGTCCCGTATCGACGGGTGAGCAGGAAAACTCCTCTTTTTCCTGCTTCCCGCCGAAGCGGTATCACATTGTCAATCTCTGACCGCTTTCGGCGTCGAAGAGATGGACATGCGGCGCATCGATGGAAATGCGCAGCGTATCGCCGGGTCGGGCATTGATCCGTTCCCGGAAGATGCAGTTGACTTCGCTGCCGCCAAACCTGACGGCCATTTGCGTTTCATAGCCGGTCGGCTCGATCACGATGACTTCCGCCGGCAGACCATTGTCGTCGGGCGTAATGTATTCCGGCCGCAGCCCATAGATGAGGTCGCGACCCCTGGCGCCAGCCGGTGGATTTGCGATGGGCAGGACGGTTCCGTCCGACGCGATGAAACGGCCATCGCTCTCCGTATCGAGGCGGCCTTTGATCATGTTCATCGCCGGCGAGCCGATGAAGCCCGCGACGAAAAGATTGGAGGGCTTGTCGTAGAGATCCAGCGGCTTTCCCACCTGCTCGACGACGCCGTCATGCATGACGACGATCTTGTCGGCCATCGTCATGGCCTCGATCTGATCATGCGTGACGTAGACGGTCGTGGTGCCGAGACGTTGATGAAGCTCCTTGATCTCCGCGCGCATGGCGACCCGGAGCTTGGCATCAAGGTTGGAAAGCGGTTCGTCGAAGAGGAAGACCTGCGGATCGCGCACGATCGCCCGGCCCATGGCGACACGCTGGCGCTGGCCGCCGGAAAGCTGGCGGGGATAGCGATCGAGCAGCTTGGTGAGGCCCAGGATGTCCGCGGCCTTTTTGACGCGCTGATCCATGTCGGCTTTCGGGGAGCGTTTAAGCATCAGCGAGAAAGCCATGTTCTGTGCCACCGACATGTGCGGATAAAGCGCATAATTCTGAAACACCATGGCTATGTCGCGGTCGCCGGGCGCCACTCCATTAACGACGCGCTTGCCGATACGGATCTCGCCGGCGGAAATGTTCTCGAGCCCGGCAAGCATTCTCAGCAGCGTGGATTTTCCGCATCCGGACGGCCCGACCAGAATCACGAATTCCCCGTCCGCAATCTCGATGTTCACCCCTTTGATAACCGGGAACGCCCCGAATGATTTCCTGACATCGACAAACTCGACACCTGCCATAAAAGTCCCTCCCAGAACCTTTCACTTCCTTGACTTGCGGTCATCCCTCGTCCGAGGCACTAACCGCTCGGAATGCAGCGACCGATGCCGCGGCCCCCGCCAGTGACGGGCGCGATCCGGGTTCGTTGTGCGGCTTCGGGTTGCTCCATCTCAGTTCTTGTCTCCTTCACGTGCATGTCAGGCAGATCTCCTCATGCTGGTCAGATCAGACCGGATTGCCGCTGGCCAGTTGAACCTTGGTCGTGTCGTAAATGCGTGTCAGATGATGCTCGAACGCCGCAACGACGGCGTCTCGATCATGGCAAGCGAGCGCCTCGAAGATCGCTAGATGATCGCTGTAGCTCGCCTCGATGGCACCTGGCTTGGCCATGGCGTGGCGGCGGTAATTCATCATGTAGGTGTATAAATCGGTGACGAAGGCAGCGAGCAGCGGGTTTCCGCAGGCCCGATAGATGGCCACGTGGAATTCGCGGTCGCAGATCAAGAAACGCATCGCATCGTCGCCCCCGAGACGCTGAGCCTCCAGCAGGGCCTGCAGCTTTGCCAGGGTGATGTCATCGATGCGCTCGGCCGCGTCGCGGACAACCTTGAGTTCGATATGAAGACGTGCAGCATGGACGGATTCCAGATCATAGCCGTCAATTGCATTGGGAGAGGCGATCGTCACGGTAATGTGGCTGAGGTCGACCTTACAGACACGACTGCGGCTGCCATGCGAAACCTCGATGATGCCCTGCGCGGCGAGCGCCTGAATAGCGCCACGCACCGTTTCGCGGCTGACATGAAGAACGTTGGCCAACTCACGCTCGCCCGGTAGCTCGTCGCCCGGCCGCAGCATGTTGGTGGCGATCAGGACCATGAGCTTCTCGGCGATGACGTCACGCGCCGTTCGGCGGGCGAGGCTCCGCGCGATATTCGGTACCTCGGTCAAGATCGGACTTTCGTCCATCGCGCCCCCCGGTCCACTGGTCGGTCCAGCAGATCAGTTAATTAAAGATCGTTGAGGAAATCCGTCAAGACAAATTCGTTGCCGCAACCGACGATACGAAGCCCGAGGCCTTGCTTCCACAATCTGCCCGGACGTTGGAATGAGCCTGAGCAGTTGTCTAGGTGTGTAGTCCCGAGCGGGATGGGACGACAAATCCGCATTGGATCGCGCCGGCATCTACCTCTTTAGGATTATCGATGCTCCATGAGTAGTATATTTGGTGGTATTTTCATGAGAAAAATATCGCATTAGTTGCAATCCATCAAGCGACGATTCGCGATTCAGACATTGGGCAGCCCCGGCTGTCGTATATGCCTTCCTTTTGTGCGCTCGCTTGGATTTCCGCCGAAACGACTATGATCGCCGCCTTTACAGCAAGATAGAAGAAAATTCTGATCTCGTTTTCAGGACCGTTTCCAAAGTCTTCTGACCAATTGCTGAGCATTTTCTGATCATCGCCTTAGCACAATTTTAATGATGTTGCAGCGCACAACAAACCATGCAACGATCCAGACATTCTTTCGGGAGGAAGAATATAGGCAGCTTCATCAAAGGATCTGTAGCTATGTTTTCCTTTCCGAAAAGCAAAGACAGTCGAAACAATGGCGCTTCTGTTAAGTTGGCATCCTATGCTGTACTTGGCGTCATCGGAACAGTATTTGTCTCGTCTGCATTTCCGCCCTTCTTCACCTTGACATCGAGCCGCGCTGTCATAAACGCGCCACTTGTGCCGTTGACGACGCCGATCAGCGGCAAAGTCATGTCGCTTGGCTCCGCTGACCAGATCACCGTGGAAAATGATCGGGTCGACAATTCCACCTTGATCGGCCTGAAGGTCCAGCTCGTGGCACTGCACGACGAGCTGGCGCAGAAGAACGGCATCGTCGCGGACTATGCACAGCGCATCAAGGATTTCGAAAACGACCTGGCGGGCCAGCAAGAAGCGCTGCTGGCCCGAACGAATGCCGATCTCAAGGCGGCGGAGGCCGCTTTGGAGATGGTGACCTATTCGTCCCGCATCGCAAAGGCGGAAGCGGCGCGCAAGCTCAGACTTATGGCTCGGGGAATAGCCGCAGGCACCCAGGACGAGGTTGCCGACACCGTCCGCCTGGAAGATGCAAAGCTCGAAGCGGCCGGGCTCTCGGTCGCCAAGCTTGTGTCGGAAGCCGATTTCGCGCGCCAAGGCATCTATGTGGGTTCCGACCAGCAGTCGCTGCAGAACCTTCAGCAGGAGATCCGCACTCGCAAGGCCGATTTGCTGCAGATCAAGATGCAGATCGCCACGATGCGCTCGAAGGAGGCCGAGTTAGGCTCACTGGTGGCGACGGAGGGCGAACGGGTTCAGAGGTTGGCCCGCGCCGATCTCCGCATCCCGCAGACGAGCCAGCTCTACAAGCCGATAGCCGCATCGGGGCGTGAGGTCACTGCCGGCGACACGCTGGCCGAGATGCTCGACTGCCGTGATACTTTCGTGGTGGCGATTTTCTCTGAACGGCAAGCCCAGGCGCTTTCCGTCGGTTCGAAGGTTCAAGTCAGCGCCGACGGCTGGGCGCGCGTGGCGGACGGGACAGTCATGCGGCTGGTTCCCCGCACGACGGACAGGGTCGACCTGGATTATGCCGTGCCGTTCCCGCCGACGGAGCGCCGCGAACTATATGCCTACATCCGGTTGACCGAACCGGGTCAGGACGTGTTTCGCCAAAGCCAATTCTGTTCCGTCGGAACATGGGTCGATGTGACCATACCCCAGGAATGGCTGCAGAAGACGCAGGAATATGTGCGCGAGGCATCGATATCCCTTATCGGCATCGCTCAGGCATCGGCAGCGCAGTGGCCTGCCCCCGAAACGGAGCTGAACGGCCTTGTGCGGCGATCCGCCGTGCGGCTCGGCCTGGCGAAAGGTACCGGTCGCGACATGAAAGGCCCTCGGGACATCTCGGCCCCCGAAAAGATGCCGGCTGTCCAGCCGTCCCGAACCGGTGCACACGCCGCCGATCTGCTGAACGTGAGGATGGGCATTCCGGCGAAAAGCTGATGCGGGCAATCGCGCGCAATGGGAAGCATTAGCTTACCAATTGGCGGGTCGTAGCCGTCCCGGTCTTGCCCAATGAGCCGCCATGCGCTGTCGAAAAGACGCGAAGGCTGATCATCTCGTCAAAGTAGCGAAGGAAGGGATCATGTTCTTCAGTTCCAACGACGACATCTTCAGTGTGCTGACCTTCGACCTTCTCATCGCGATCTGCGCGCTCTTGTTCGCGAAGCTCGGCGATCCGAAGCGGATGTTCGAGCGGGCCGCCTTCAGCCTGCTCATGCTTTTGTCGCTCGGCCTCTACATTTCATGGCGCGCGCTCGACACGCTGCCGCCCTTCGAGCTTTCGGCGGAGACGATCTGGAACTACATCTATTTCTTCTTCGAAGCCGTGTCAGTCCTTTATGCCATGGGCTCGGTGCTGATTTTGCTGCGCAGGACGGATTGGGCTGAGCAGGCCGATCGCAGCGAGCTGGAGCTGACGGCGGCAGCAAATCCCCCTACCGTCGATGTGTTCATTTGCACGTACAATGAGCCGCTGAATATCCTGGAAAAATCCGTCATCGCCGCTAAGGCGATGGACTATCGCCGGCTTCGGGTCTTTGTCTGCGACGACACGCGCCGGCCGGAGGTTAGCCAGTATTGTGAACGCGTCGGCGTCAACTACCTGACCCGCCCGGATAACAAACACGCCAAGGCCGGCAACCTCGACAACGCGCTGCGTCACACGAACATGCTTGCCGACGTCTCCGATTTCATCATGGTTCTGGACGCCGATTTCGCTCCTCAGGCGAATTTCCTCAATCGCGTCGTCGGCCTCTTTGAGGATGACAAAGTCGCTGTTGTCCAGACACCGCAATTTTACTTCAACAGCGATCCCATTCAGCACAATCTTGGCATCCGCCACTCTTTCGTCGATGACCAAAGGGTCTTTTTCGACACATTCCAACCGGCAAAGGACGCGGCCGGATGCGCATTCTGCGTCGGAACCAGCTTCGTCGTCCGTCGTGCGGCGGTCAATGAAATCGGCGGCTTTCCTCATGAAGCGCTGTCGGAAGACATGCTGCTGACCTATCGCTTGATGGAGCGAGGTTATGTGACCCGCTGGCTCAATGAGAAGCTGAGCGTCGGGCTATCAGCCGAAGGCATTCCCGAATACATCACGCAAAGGACCCGCTGGTGTCTCGGCACCATCCAGATCGGCCTCTTGCGCGATGGACCGCTCTGGCGCGGCAATTTCACGCTCACCCAGCGGCTTCACTACTTGCACGGCCTGTTTTGCTGGCTGTCCAAGCCGTTCATTCTCTGCCTCCTGCTGGCGCCCTCCATCTATTGGCTGACCGGCATACCCGCGCTGCAGGCCGATGAGCTGCTCTTCATGAAATATGGCCTCAGCTCGCTTTTCCTGTTCTGGGCCTATTCGACGTGGATCTCGGAAAGGCGCACGCTGCCGCTCTTCACCGAGGTCACCCACGCGCTGACGGCCGTGCCGATCACGATTACCCTTCTCCAGGCGATCCGCAAGCCGTTCGGCCGCCCCTTCAAGGTGACGGAAAAGGGCGGCGACAGGTCGGCGATCCGGGTCCACCGGCCGACAGCGCTGTTCTTCGGCTTCGTCGCGGCGATGTCGGGGCTCTCCGTCATCCGGGTGGTTTACGGCTGGGATGCGCCCGTCGAATTTTCGGGGCGCGAGTGCCTCAACCTGGTCTGGTCCGCAGTTGCGATGGTGATCGCTTTCACCAGCCTGCTTTGCTGCATCGAATTGCCACGCCTTGGCCGGGAAGAACCCATCGAGATCAGTCTCGATGCAAAACACAAGGCAGGCGGCACGGTTGCCGATGTGACGATAACAGCCCTGTCCACGGAAGGCGTCGCCATTGCGCGATTGACCCCCGTGGGTTCTCAGGACGAGGCCTTGTTCATCCCCGAAGTGGGCTGGGTTTCGGCAGGCGCCGGTGCCACGCCATCTGCCACACCGTTTGCACTATTCCCGACGTCGGAGCAACATGATGCGATCTTGCGGCTGCTGTTTAGAACCGCGCCCGGCAACGTGGCCGAAAAGGGCGATCTTGGCAAATCGATGCGGATGCTCATATCGCGTGCTTTGTCCTGATGAACAGAAGGGGCTGAAATGCATCTTTTGCGCAGCGTCCCAAAGAAGGCCATGGTCGATCTGTTCGGGACCTTCGTGGCCGTAGTCGTGACGATCGCTTTCTTGGCCGGCCGCGCTGCGGCAGAAAGCGGAGGGCGCGAAGCACAGCTCGCCTCAAGGCTCTGCGATGGGCTGATCTCTCATATGAGCGGCGATCCGGCGCAACCCTTCATCTTCCGAAGCTTCGAGCCGGCGAATGGCGGTTCACGGCTGCATCCCACACTTGAAAATACCGGATTCACCTACGACAACGCCCTTGCGGCGATAGCGCTCTATGCCTGCGGCCGAAAGGCCGAAGCCGGTCGCGTTGCCGACGCGCTCCTGCTCGCGCTGAACACGGATCGATATTATCACGACGGACGGTTGCGCAATGGCTACCGCTCTGGCCCTGCTGTACCCGGCAAGGAGGGCATGTTGCTGCCCGGCTATTGGAATGCGACAGCCAATTCTTGGGAGGAAGATGAATACCAGGTGGGCACTGCGTCAGGCAGCGCAGCTTGGGCAGCGCTCGCGCTGCTTGCAGCCTACGAGCAGACGGGCCGTCCCGCTTATTTCGACGCTGCCGGCAAAATTATGGAGTGGATCCATACGGCCGCGGCAGACCCACATAATCCCGGCTATTTCGGCGGCTTTTTTGGGCACGAACCCGCACCCGATCGCGTGACTTGGAAGTCCACGGAGCACAATCTCGATGTTTATGCCGCCGATGCCTGGCTCGCGCGTCTCGACCCCCAGGGCGACTGGAAGCATCTCGGTGAGCATGCACGCCGGTTTCTGGACGCCATGTGGGACGAGAAGGAGGGACGCTTTTTTATCGGCAGCATGCCTGGTGGCAATGCGCCGAATACGAACATGTCGGGTCTGGACGCGGAACTATGGCCGCTCATTGCCGTGCCGGCCTATGCGGCCAGGGCCGGACGCGTTCTGAAATGGACGGAGCGCCACCATGGTGTCGAGGGCGGCTTCGACTTCAATGACGATCGCGACGGCATCTGGCTCGAAGGCACTGCCCAGGCCGCGCTGGTGTTTCGTCTTTTTGGCCGAGCGGCCGAGGCCGAGCCGCTGCTCGCCACGATCTCTGCGCAAGTGGCACCGGACGGCCTCGTTTACGCGACGGTGAAGGACGAGCTTTCGACCGGGCTGCAGGTCGGACCCAATTCCGCAGCCGGCGATTTCAGGTACTTTCGTCTGCCGCACATCGCAGCGACGGCATGGGCCGTGCTCGCCGCTCTTGGCCGCAATCCCTTCATCGGCATGGCCGATCAGCGGGCCAACCGGTGAGCAATACGGGTGTTGCCGTCGTACCGGAACCCGTCCTATCTCTACACTTTCATCATGATCGCCGGCATCTGGTAGACGCTGCCCTCGACGAGAAGTGCCCAAATTGTTCGAGCGCCTGCCCTGACGAGCGTCCATCACGAGAACGTATCTCCGCGATATTGGGCAGAACCGTAGACTATATGCGAGCCCTCGCCGCCATCAGGGCGCGACGTTGGTCGCCATGGGCCATGTGGCAAGTGCCTGTTCCGCAACAGCTTCCAGCATCTCGCGACTGAAGCCCGCCTTGGCTTGCACTGCCATCCCGTGAGTTACGGCCATCACAAATGCCGCCAAGGCGTGCGGTTTCGCCGTCTCTGGCAAATCACCGTCGACCTTCGCTTTCTCGAAACGTTCCCCAATCTGCATCTGGGCGGCAGCGCGAAAATCGATCAAAACCTGACGAATAGCTTCGGATTCATCCGACCCCGCCACCGCCCCGTTGACACCGAGGCATCCCGTATGGGTCGGGAACCGCGTGTTGAGATCGGCCGCGTTATACAGGATGTGGGCGGCAACCCTGCGCGACGTGGGAAGCTGAAGTGCCTCTGGAATGTACCCCAGATATCGCTCGGTATAGCGATCCAGAGCTTTCCGGAACAACGCTTCCTTGTTGCCAAATGCGGAATACAAGGCGGGGCGCTCGACGCCAGCGGCCTCGGTCAGGTCAGCATAGGAAGCACCTTCGTAACCTTTGCGCCAGAACACACATAAGGCGCTGTCGAGCACTTTCTCGACGTCAAATTCCCGATGGCGTCCCATCAGCATACTCCAAGAATTTTCATAACGGCCATTATTAAACCGGTTGACAACTCATGTCCACATTCAATAACGATTGTTACGTTAACGCTCGTTACGGAAAAATCCAACTTGCCAATTCAGGCCGAAGAGATCGGTTTTCATTCAAAGGGAAATTCATGTCGAAGATGCTCAAAGGAAAAGTGGCCCTCGTAACGGGAGGCTCGCGCGGACTTGGCGCCGCCACGGCCGAGGCCCTCGCCGAACATGGCGCTGACGTCGCGATCAGCTATGCGGTCTCAGCGGAAAAGGCCGACGCTGTCGTCCAGAAACTCAAAGAAAAAGGTGTTCGTGCCATCGCGATCAAGAGCGATCAGGCTGACCTGACCTCCGCCAAGCCTCTGATCGACAGAGTACTTGCGGAGTTCGGCAGGCTCGACATCCTCGTCAATAATGCCGGCATCGCGATCCAGGGTCAGACAGTGGACGATCCTGAACTCGATGGAGACAAGTATAACCGTCAGTGGCAGGTCAACGTGATGGGGACGATCGCCAATACGCGAGCGGCCGCGCCCAAGCTGACCGATGGCGGTCGCATCATCTTTATCGGATCGCTCCTTGGATCATATGTTCCGTTCGCGGGTGTCGCCGACTACGCCGGCACGAAATGGGCGCTCGCCGGATATGCCAAGGGCATCGCCCGCGACCTCGGTCCGCGCAATATCACCGTGAACATCGTGCAGCCCGGCATCATGCCCACGGACATGGCCTCCGACGTGGCGGGCGAGCTTCCGGATCGCGATGCGATCCTCGACATGCATCCGATCCGGCGCATCGCAACATTGGAAGAAGTGGCTGAGACCATCTGCTTTCTGGCTGGACCTCACGCCGGCTACATCAACGGCGAGGCTCTGAACATCGCAGGCGGGCTTGCCATCTGACGCGTCACGGCTCGACCCCTCTCAACAATTAAGGAACTTAAAATGACCAAGACATTTGGCGCGAAGTCAACCGCTGACGAGGTGCTTGCGGGCATCGATCTCAAGGGAAAGCGCTTTCTCATAACGGGTGTATCATCTGGCATTGGGCTGGAGACCGCCCGCTCACTGGCGTCACACGGGGCAAGCGTGGTCGGCGCTGCCAGGGACTTCGCTAAAGCGAATATGGCAACGGAGTCCGTCCGTAACGCCGTCCGGCAAGCAGGCGGCACCTTTGAACTGGTGGAACTTGATCTGGCGTCGTTGAAGAGCGTCGGAGCCGCTGCGAAGGGCTTGCTCGCCGACGGAAGACACTTCGACGCCATCATCGCCAACGCCGGCGTCATGGCAACGCCCTTCGGCCGGACGGTCGATGGATTCGAAACCCAGTTCGGCACCAACCATTTGGGCCATTTCGCCCTCATTCATCTGATCGAGCCCTTGCTTGCCGACAATGGACGGCTGGTGGTGTTGTCGTCTCAGGCGCATCGCGTCGCCGACGTCGATCTCGATGATCCCAACTTCGATGGCCAAGACTACCACCCATTCGTCGCCTATGGACGATCGAAGACTGCCAACTCGCTCTTTGCCGTCGAATTCGACCGTCGTCACCGGAATCGTGGCGTCCGCGCAGCCTCTGTCATGCCTGGAAATAGTCTCACCGACCTGCCGCGGCATTTTACTGCGGAGGAATTGCAGGGACTGTTCAAGACCGTCGGCGATGCTCGCGCTGAAGCGGGCCTCCCGCCGGCCGAATTGAAGGAAATCCCACAGGCCGCCGCGACCTCGGTCTGGGCCGCGGTGGTAACAGACAAGGATGAAATCGGCGGCAAGTATCTGGAAGATTGTACCATCGCGCCTGTCAATGATACCGCTAGCCCGTTTGCCGATGGCGTGAGGTCGTATGCGCTGGATGTTGAGAAGGCCGAGCAACTTTGGGCTAAAAGTGAGCAGCTCGTAGACGGTGCCTGAAGCCGGAGTGTTGGGTGATGTCGCCTGCGCGGTCAAGGGTCCAACACCCGGCATGGTCTGAAGCCTGCGCGTGGCTCCGCTTCGCCAAGACAGCTCCGCGAGCTTCCTGGCCTTCATCCGATTTTCGTCGCCGGGCGCCGCCCGTGTTCCTCGTCGTAGTACATCGGAGCAATCTGTCGCGCCGCGTCCGCGCATTCATGAAATGGATCGAAGATGTGCTGGCGCGGCATCTGGAATAGGTAGCAGCAGGATCTATTCAGCCGCCACCACATGCCGGCTCCTCAGCACTGCAAGTGAGAGGAAGAGCACAACACCCGAACAGATAGCGATGATGATCACCATCGGTCGCGCCGTACCGTCCATAAACATACCGCCGATGCCGACCACCAGCGCGGATGTCATGAACTGGAGCGTCCCCATCATAGCCGAGGCCGTGCCGGCGATGCGCCCATGGTGTTCCAGCGCCAGGACTGCCGCATTCGGCACGATCATGCCAAGGAAAGCGTAGCCCGCAAACAGGAACGCCGCCATGATGTCGAGGCGGTCAACGCCAAACGCCATGACGACGGCCAGCGTCACCATCGTCAGCGCATAACCGGCAACTGCACCGCGAATGACCTTGCGCAGGCCGATACGGCGAGCAAGCCAGCCGTTCAACTGCGACATGCCGATGAACCCGACGGCATTCACGGAAAAGACCACGCTGTAGAAGGTCGGTGAGAGCCTGTAATGGCCGATCAGTATGAAGGAAGAGTTGGCGACATAGATCATGTAGCTGGACATGCCGAACGAGGCCATCAGCACCAGTCCGAGATAGTAGGGGTCCTTGAGAACCGTTCCATAGCTTTTCAGTGCCCCGCCGAAACTGCTTTCGCTACGAGCCGTCACCGGACGCGTCTCCTCAAGGAAAAAGCGGCCTGCAACGAGGCCGACGACGCCGGCGAGTACCATGACCCAAAAGATCAGCCGCCAGTCCCCGAACACCGTCACCATGCTGCCCGCGAGCGGCGCCAGGATGGGTGAGATGCTGAAAACAAGCATAAGCCGCGACATCAACTGCGCGGCCGCCGCCCCCGTATGCAGGTCACGGACGATGGCGCGGGCAATCACCACGCCGGCACAGGCACCGGTGCCCTGGATGAAACGGAACGCGACCAGCCAGCCGATATCGCTGGACAGCGCGCAGCCGATCGCGCCGAGGATGTAGAGGACCAGGCCAACATACAATGGCCGCTTGCGCCCAAACATGTCCGACAGCGGGCCGTAGACGATCTGCGACACAGCCATGGCGGCGAAGAAGGAGATCAGGCTTGCCTGAACAGCATGGCTGTCAGCACGAAGATCCAGGCTGATCGTCGGCAACGCGGGTAGATACATGTCGAGGGCAAAGAGACCGACGGCTGAAAGGAGGCCGAGAACAACGGCATGGCGGGAACTGTCACCGGCTCGGGGGGATGAAACGGAAGCCTTGATCTGCATGGAAACATACCTTTCCGGCACACCATTCCCCGGACACAGCAAAGGTCTCATACAAAAAGCATGTGACGGGAATTGAGTGGACGATTATAGATGGGACTAAGGAAGGACGGAGATGGTTCCAACGCATCATCCGTCAATTATGTAAAATATTTTGGACAGCATTGTCCATTTTGTCAAGTCCTGTATGGTGGTGTCATGAAAACTTCGCCCGCAACGGTTTCTTCCGAGACAGATAGTTGGCCGCCCGCCACCAGCAAACGTCAGGCAATCCTCAACGCGGCCGCTGATGTCTTTGCCAACGACGGGTTTGCGGCAGCAAGCATCGATGCCATCGCCGCAAGAGCCGGGGTGTCACGCCAGACGGTGTACAACCAACTCGGGGACAAGGATAACCTCTTCAAGGTTGTGGTTGCAGAGATCACCGAGAAGTCGAGTGCCGGCTTCTTCCGGGTGCTGGATACTTTCCCGGTGGCGCCCGTCGATCTGGAAAGGGAAATGAGCGAATTTTCAGCACTTCTTCTGCGTAAGGCGGTCTGCGATCCGAATGGCCGCTGGTTGCGCAAGCTCGTCGAGACCGAAGGCGACAGATTTCCTGAACTGTTCGAGACCTGGAAGGAATACGGACCGGGCAAGAAATACCCTGCGATCGCAGCCCGTCTGGCGCAACTCGCTTTGGCTGGCTATCTCGACATTGACGATCCGGCGCTTGCTGCCCGCCAATACATGGCGCTGCTCGCAACAGATCTCAGGATCAACCTGCAGACTGGCCGTCCAACTCCAGACGAGGAGATCGACCGCATGGCAAGAGACGCAACCAAAACCTTCCTGCGCGCGTTTCAGAAGCGCTGACAGCATTGCGAAGAACACGGGAGCCGTGGAAACAATTCGCTGGTCCGATCACCTGGAGGCGCTGCACGAAGACTGCATCGATGAAATGCTCGCCGCAAAAGTCGCCTGATTATGAGCGGCTATGAATGCACCTGCGTGGATACGGATGAAATTCACGATGTGGCCCGCCGCCCGCATTTTAGACGCTGCTGATGTTCGATTGCCAAAGGCGGCAAATCAGTTCACTTTCGGAGCATGTTCGATATCGCACGACCCTTCGTGACCGAAGACGATCCCGACAGGCACATCCGCTGCCAGGACGCGATTCAGGCGGCGTTTCGGGATTTAATCGGTGCTGCGATCGAGGCCGGATGGTCGGAGCGCGAGATATTATTGGCAATCGCTGACCTGGTGGACAATCAGCTGCTCTCGCTTGAGGCCAACGGAAACACGGAGATCCTGCTCGCGCTATTGAAGCGGATGACCTAGACCTCCTGCCGAGGCCAGCATACGACGAGCTTCCCAGGCACTGAAGGCTTCAAACATCTTTTTCTTGAAGATGGTTTTTGGCGCTCCTAAATCACCTCCACTCAACGCCATGAAAGGCGATACGCGGTGGACAGCGGCCTGGTTAGAGGTGTCCGGACGGGTTACGCAGCATATCCAGGAAAGCCCCAAACACCGGCCGCATCTGCTGGCGCGAGGGATAGTAGAGAAAGAAGCCGGGGAACGGCGCCGTCCACTCATCACAACCGTGGAAGCGGAAAAACCTCCGATGCGCCTCGTCATCGGTGGCGATGCGCTGGATTTGATCCGCAAGAAGATCACCAGCTTCCAGCAGGAATTGGACGCTTGGGAAGACGTAACCCGCAGCACGAATAGGGCGCTTGATAACACGGGGTGAACGGGGTGCGTCAGGCGTTAGCGATAGCGCCTCCCCTGCGCTTTTGACCAGCCGCTCCGTACCGAACCGCCTCGCTCCAGCGGCCAGTAGGCTCTGCGAACGGGCATGAAGTGGGGCGAACGTTTCAGTGTGCGATGCCCGGTGTCTCGCGAGCCCTCACGATGGCGTCCGCTTCCTTGCCGTATAGCTCCTCGAAATGATCGAAGGTCTTGGAAAAATAACCAATGCCCTGCGTCGCCGAGCGCAGCGCCCGCGCGAGATCGTCAAGTGCGCCGCCCGGAACGAGCGCCCGGAAGATGTCCCATCCCTTGGCGGTTTCATCCCGGTCGAAGCCGAGAACCTGGCCGTTGAGTGCGGAGACGATCTGGACGAGGCTGCCCGAATAGACCGACGGAATGTGAATCTCGCTGCGGAAGACCGGCTGCATCAAGACGGTCGATCCTTCGGAAAGCGCCTGACGCACCCCCATTTTCGACGCAGTCCGGAAGGCGTGTTCCGAACTGTCGACGGTATGGTGCTGACCATCTGACAGCGTTACGCCGACATCGATGACCTCGAAGCCTAGCGGTCCTTTCTCCATCGCTTCGCGCGCGCCCGCTTCGACGGCGGGGATGTAATTGCGCGGAACGGCGCCGCCCTTGACGGTTTCGCCAAAGGTGAAGCCCTGACCGCGCTCGTTAGGGTGAATGCTCAGCTTCACATCCGCGAATTGCCCGGCACCGCCGGTTTGTTTGCGATGGCGGTAATGAACCTCCGATGGTTTCGTGATCGTCTCGCGGTAGATCGGGCTGGGCGTTCGGTCGGTCACGGAGATGTGAAAGACATCGGACAGCGTTCGGCAGAGATCACGCAGATGGACCGGCCCCTGGGCGCGGACGAGTTGAGCGCCCGTGCCTTCCTCCTGCAAGACTTTCAGGCCGCGATCCGTCTCGGCAAGTTTTGCCAGCGTTTCGGAAAGCTTGTTTTCGTCACGCTCGCTGCCCGGAATTAGGATCCTTTCAAGCATCGGCGTGGGTGGTTCCGTCCACTCAGGCGGGGCGACCACCGCGCCGGGTGTCAACAGCGAAGGGACGCGCAGATGGTCGGATTTGACCGTCGCGAAGACATCGCCCGGCGCAGGCAGAACCGCCGAATTGGACCGCCCGTTTGCAAGACTTTGTACGGCGCCGAGGCTGGAGCCGCCCAGTGATGCGCCTTGCCGCAGTCCCTCACCAAATGCGCGCACGAGCACCGTCTTGCCGACATTCTGGCGATAATAGGCATGGAAGCTCACGGCCACCAGCTTGCCTTCATCGACAGTCCCCGCATGAGCGAGACGCTGCCGCAGAACCCCTACCGGCGGCGCCTCGTGGCGCAGCGCCTTCATCAGCCTCTTCATGCCGTTGCCGTGACTTGCAGCACCGATCAGGACCGGGATAATCCTGTTTTCCCTGAGAACCCGTGATGAAATGGCGTAGAGCGCGTCGCTGGGTGGCTCGCGGTCCTCGATCAGTTCCTCGAGAAGCCAGTCATCGAATTCGGACAGATGTTCCAGAAACTGGGTGCGCGCCTCGTGCTCGCGTTCGGTGGTGCTTTCGGGGATTGCGATCAGCGCCGAAGTCTGGCCTTCCCGGTAGCGCCACGCCCGTTCCGAAATCAGATCACAACTGCCGATGATCCTGTCCCCTTCGCGGATCGGGATCTGGCGAAGCAAAAGAGTGTGGTTGGCGTAGTCTTGAAGCGCGGCGATCACGTCCCTTAGCCGCCCTCTCGGTTCGTCCATCCGGTTGACGAAGAGGATGCAAGGCGTCCCAGAGGCTTCGACTATCCGCAGATAGGGCGCGGCGAGCACAGCCTCCTCGGGTGCCGATGAAACGCACAGTATGCAGGCATCGCTGGCAAGAAGCGCGTGCTGCGCATGCGCCAACGCTTCGTTGGGTCCTGGCGCGTCCAGCGCACACCACGCCTCGTTCCCGAAGGTGAATTCCGTGAGGTTCAATCCATAAGGGGAGCTGGATTTTCTCGGCGCCCCCTCCAGGGAGCCGAGCTTTTCCACGACTGTCGATTTTCCGGTCTGCGAGGGTCCAAGCACGGTAAAGCAGCGCATCGGCCTTCCTCCAACTGCCATAAACACAATTTTCAGCCACCATAGGATGCCCTGAACCGCTGCAAGGCGCCAGAGGCGCTATTTCTTATTGGTCAAAGTTCGACCCCTTAGTCTCTACTAGCACATGATCCCGAACGCGCCGACTTTCGGGGTCATGCGGCAAAACAAAGAGTCAGAGCAGAGCGAATGACTCCATTTCGTTCTGCTCTGGTAAGGACCTGTGCGGTCGGGCAATTTTCCTGCCGCTCTCCACATCCGTCAACCAAGGGAGCAACAAATGTTGCGCTTCGTCAAAACAGCGGTTCTCGCATCAGTGGCAATCGCCTCGACCATCGCCGTTGCACAAGCGGAAACGTCGACACCTAAAGCATATCAGGGCACCTGGGGGCTGAAAGGAAACTGCAGCGATCCCGGCAGCAAGCTCGTCATCCATGCTCATACGATTGCGTTGGGTACAGCGAAGCCTGAAAAATCCGTGTACGATTCCGGTTCGGGGCCAGGCGCACGGGGAGGTCTGAATTTCGATGACGATACGGATGCCAGCGGCTTCGCAATCAATTCGGCCGATGGCACCCTGGCATTCCATCCCGAAGGCTGGGACATGGGCGGTGTTCAGATCTACAAGCGCTGCAACTAGGTCTGCCTGTTCTGGCAATCATCGCTGGTGGCCGCTGTTGGGCGATGTCACCTTAACTTGAATTCGGAAGCACGTTTGACGTTCGGCCTTCAGGATTGATCTCAGGCCACGGCTCCCGCCGCAGCCTTCCACTGTGCGATCGCCTGGATGCGGTGAACGCGGCTTT
>NZ_JABAIG010000022.1:0-82174 GCF_012641385.1 Rhizobium sp. P28RR-XV | reverse complement strand
TTCTCGAGACGCAAGCAGTTCCGCAGGGTCGCTACGCGCTTCGAAAAAACCGCCGAAAACTACCTCGCAGTCGTCACTATCGCAGCAATCGTCCTATGGATCAGATAACTGTCCACACTTCCTAGCGGATATCGGAGGACGAAAGCCCTCCGCAGCCGATCTTAAAACACCAGCGACCGATGCAGCTGCGCGCCGGCCCAGGCGCCATCGCCGACGGCGAGCGACACCGAATGCGGTATGCGCGCGGCGTCGCCACAGGCAAATGCGCCTGATACCGTGGTTTCCTTCATAGCGTCGGTCCGGATCTGCATGCCGAAAGGCGTTTCCTCCAGCATGCAGCCGAGCCGTTCGGCAACCGGGCTCGAGGGCGACACGCGCGAGGCGGTGAAGAGCCCGGCAAACCGCAGCAGGCTTCCGTCAGCGAGCCGCACGTCTGCATCTCCCTCGATCCCTGCGATCGGCGTTTCCTCGATCGCCACGCCGCGTGTGGCGAGATCGGTGCGCTGTGCTTCATCCGGAGCAAAAGTGCCGTTAAGGAAGAGTGTGACCTCGCCCCATTCCGGCAGCAACTGCGCCTGATGCAGCGACATCGGCCCGGTGGCGATGCAGCCGATG
This sequence comes from Rhizobium sp. P28RR-XV, assembly GCF_012641385.1. Lineage (NCBI taxonomy): Bacteria > Pseudomonadati > Pseudomonadota > Alphaproteobacteria > Hyphomicrobiales > Rhizobiaceae > Rhizobium > Rhizobium sp. P28RR-XV. The sequence goes on along the minus strand of NZ_JABAIG010000022.1, from coordinate 81,559 downwards.
CGGCCCTGATTAAGCTCGTAGCCGTGGCAGTAGGGGCAATGGAAAACGCTCCGGCCCCAACGTTCGCCAAGGCCCTCGATCTCAGGCAATGCATCGGAGACGCCGGTTGCGAAGAGAAGTCGCCGGCCGTCATGGCGTACGCCATCTGCCGTGATCACGACAAAGGCATCCTTCTCGCCCTCGGCCTGTTCGGCAGTCCCCTCGATCCAAGTCAAAGTCGGATAGGCGGAAAGCTGCGCGCGTGCCTTGCGGGCAATCTCGCCGGGGTTGACGCCATCCTGGCCGAGAAAGCCGTGGGAGGTGTCGGCGAAGCGATTGCGGCGCTTGCCGCCGTCGATGACAAGCACCTTGCGGCGGGCACGGAGAAGCTGGAGGGCGGCCGCCATTCCGGCGTAGCTGCCCCCGATGACGATGACGTCATGGCTCATGACAGGGTCCTTTCTGTGCGCCACTGCGCATGACGCCGCGCAAATTCGCCGGCGAGATCAGCAAGCGTGACATTTTCGAAGCGCCGGAGCAGCAAGGCCTCGGCTTCCGCGAAGGCGTCGTCGAGCACGGAATTGACCGATTGCTCGACGAGGCATTCTGGCGTTTCGTTGCGATTGCCGATGGCGAATACCGCCGGCTCGCCGAGCGCCTCGTGCAGCTGGCGGAGCGTGACGGTTTTGAGATCAGCCGCGATCGTCCAGCCGCCGGTATGTCCCTTAGCGGATTTGACGATACCTACCTCGCGCAGCAGCCCCATGGTACGCCGCACGACGACGGGATTGGTGTGCATGCATTGCGCCAGGGTTTCGGATGTCAGCGGTCCATCCTGCTCGGCCATATGGAGAAGAGCATGGAGAACGGAAGAAAGTCGGCTGTCTCTTTTCATGTAACTTCAATTATTACGATTCGGCGCGACATTCAAGAGCGGTCTCGTGCTGACGAGGCGAGAACCTCGATTAAGCCCGCTCCTTGAAACGAACCTCGCGCGCTGAAGCGCAAATCTTGATCTCATCGCCCAGCGACCATTCCGCCGCTCGCGCGGCCAAAGCCGCAGGCACGCCCTGCGACCCCGGGCCGGCGGGAACGTCATAGGTGGCGTGCGCATCATGCGGCAGCAGCACGCCATAGCCGCGCTCAAGCGCTCCCCGCGCCGTCGCGGCAACGCACATCTCCGAAAGCACGCCGCAGATCACCAGATCCTTCACGCCAAAGGCGGTCAAAATGGCATTAAGATCGGTGCCGTCGAAACCATCATCCTCCGTCTTCCTGATGACCACCTCGCCGGACAGGGGCGGAAAATGGAGTTTCCATCCGGGTTGAAGCGGCTCATCCACCGCACCCGTCGGACCATCGTTCTGCAGGAAAATCACCGGTGCCCATGCCGATCGCGCCTTGTCCAACAGGATCTCGACCACCGACCTCAGCATGGCATGGCCAGGAACCGCGTTCGGGCCTTGCACGAATGCATTCTGCACATCGACGACGAGCAGGGCATCGGCCAGTGAATGGTGATCGGAAATCTCATGCTGTTCTTCTTCCATCGATCCATCAGGTCCCGCCATGAAACAAGCTCCGAAGCATATGGGTGCGCACCGGGCAACCCGGCAATATGAGACTGCCTCAGAAAGAGGCTTTGACGATCATCTCGGCGCCGAGCACCAGAAGGCACATCAAGAACCAACGGCGGAAGGTAACCGGGCTGACGCGATTGCGGATGATCTGGCCGGCCCACATGCCGGCAAGCGCTGGGACGATCGCCAGGGCAGACAGCGCGAGATTGTCGATGCGGAAGGCGCCATGCCAGGCGAGCGCGCCGGCCAGCGCCACCGTGGAGACGGTGAAGGAAAGGCCGAGCGCCTGCACCAGCTCCTCCTTCTCCAATCCCAGCGCCTGAAGATAGGGCACCGCCGGCACGACGAAGACGCCGGTCGCGCCGGTCAGCAAGCCGGTGAGCAAGCCGATGATCGGCGACAGCAGCGGCTCCAGCGTCGCGTGCACATAAAGCTGGCGGGCGAGAAGCGCGTGGCCGGCATAGACGAGGAGTGCTGCACCCAGCCCAGCCGTCGTCACGCGCGTGTCCCCCGCGGCAAGCAAATATGAGCCGGCGAATGTTCCCGCGATCACGAACAAGACCAGGAGGAAGAAGCGACGGGCAAGCGCGCCAAAGCTCGGGCCTGCCAGCAGCTGCCAGACATTGGTGACGAAGGATGGGACGATCAGCAGGCTGGCGGCGATAAGCGGCGAGATCAGCGCGCCCAGCACGCCCATCGCCACGGTCGGCAGCCCCATGCCGGTGACGCCCTTGACCATGCCGGCGATGAAGAAGGTCGCGAAGATCGCCGCGACGAGCCATATCGAATGATCCATCATGCCCTTTCACTAGCAGACGCGAGGTCGGGCACAATGCGGATGATGCGAAGAGAGGCTTCGGCTATGCCGAAGGCTGGAGATGCGATATTCTTTGCTCCATGCGCTTCGACCTGACCGACCTTCGCCTGTTCCTCGCCGTCGTCGATGCCGGCAGCATCACCCATGGGGCGGCCGATGTCGGGCTTTCGCCGCCGGCCGCCAGCGAGCGGCTGCGCGACATGGAGGCGAACGGCGGCGTGCAGCTTCTGGAACGTGGCCGGCGCGGCATTCGTCCGACGCCGGCGGGAGAGGCGCTGGCGCATCATGCGCGACTGATCCAGCGGCAGCTGGCGCAGATGCGCGGCGAACTCGGCGAACATGCGAGCGGCATCAGGGCAACGATCCGGCTTCTCGCCAACACCGCGGCGATCGCCGAGTACCTGCCACCGCGCCTTGCTGACTGGATGGCAAAACATCCGCGAACGGATATCGATCTCAAGGAGCGCCAGAGCATCGAGATCGCACGCGCCGTTTCGGCGGGGCTTACCGAAATCGGCATTCTCTCCAGCGCCGTCGACACGTCAGGCCCAATATTGCGGCCCTTTGCGATCGATCGTCTGGTGGTGGTGATGCCTCGCGACCATGCGCTGGCGGCGGCAAAGCAGATCACTTTCGCGGAGATCCTGCACGAGCATTTCATCGGGCTTGCCGGCGGCGCGCTGCAGGATCATATCGACGCGCAAGCCGCCCGGCTCGGCGCCCGGCTGAAAATGCGCGTGGGGATGCGGACGTTCGAGAGCATCTGCGACATGGCTGGTCAGGGCATCGGCCTTGGCATCATACCTGAAACGGCGGCGCGCCGCTGCAGATCCGCAAAAACAGCGATCTTGCGCCTCACCGACGGCTGGGCCACGCGCCGGCTTTCGGTCTGCGCCCGTTCCCTCGAAGACCTGCCGGCACCGGCCCGCGATCTTTTCGAGCATCTGGCAGCGATATGACCACTGCCTGTTGAAAAAACGAGTTGGGATGGACTAGTCTCGCCACTTGGCTGCCTGGAGGAGGCGGCGCGATGGGAGGTGGATATGGAATTTCACGACGACGAGCTTCACCGCTTCCAAGCCGAGGGGGCTGCGCCCCTGCCGCAAGCCGAGGCGGAAAGCCATGTCGATCATGACGGCGCGCGCATATGGTATGCCTCCTATGGCAGCGGCGCTCCGGTGATCCTCCTGCATGGCGGGCTCGGAAACAGCGGCAATTGGGGCTATCAGGTGCCGGCACTAATCGATGCCGGTCGTCAGGTTGTCGTCGTCGACAGCCGAGGCCATGGCCGCAGTACGCGCGACGAGCGGCCCTATAGCTACGAGCTGATGGCCTTAGACGCTCTCGCCGTCATGGACAGGCTGAAGATCGAGAAAGCGGCCATTGCCGGCTGGAGCGACGGCGCCTGCACGGGCATGATCCTTGGGCGAAGCCATCCGGAGCGCGTTTCCGGCGTCTTCTTCTTTGCCTGCAACATGGACCCGAGCGGCACCAAGGAATTCGTGGCGACGCCCACCATCGAGCGCTGCTTCTCCCGTCATACGGAGGATTACGCCGCCCTGTCGGCCACGCCTGACACGTTCGATGCCTTCGTCAAGGCGGTCGGCCTGATGCAGCGGACGGAGCCGAACTACACAATCGCCGATCTCGCCGAGATCGACGTGTCCGTCGCCATCGTGCACAGCGAGCATGACGAATTCATCAAGCGGGAACACGCCGATTATCTCGTGCGGCACATCCCGGGCGCGAAATTGATCCTCCTGCCCGGCGTCAGCCATTTCGCGCCGTTGCAGCGACCGGCGCAGTTCAACGCCGCCCTGATCGGCTTTCTTTCCGAACTTCCGGCCTGACATCGGATTCAGTTGCGCACGTCCGATTGTTGGAATAAATGATGGCCATCATCTTATTCGAACTCCCGAGACCGAATCGCCGCTGACAGGCCCTTCCGCCCCGGGGAGCAATTTTCGCTCCAGGCAGGAGAATTTTATGACAGCTACTTTGTTTTCGCCGCTTTTCGTCGGCCCGTATGAGCTGGCGCATCGCATCGTCATGGCGCCGCTCACCCGCATGCGGTCGAGCCAGCCGGGCAATACGCCCTCGGCTTTGAATGCCGAATATTATGCCCAACGTGCCAGCGAGGGCGGCCTGATCATTTCCGAAGGTTCGCAGATTTCCCGCGCCGGACAGGGCATGCCGGCAACACCCGGCATCCACACGGCCGAGCAGATCGCCGGCTGGAAGGTGGTGACGGATGCGGTTCATGGCAAGGGCGGCAAGATCTTCCTGCAGCTCTGGCATGTTGGCCGTATCTCCCATTCCTCCCACCAGCCTGATGGTGCTCCGCCGATCGCCCCATCCGCCATCGCCGCCAAGGGTGAGGCTTTTACCGCTACGTTCGAGCGCGTGCCCTTCGAGACGCCGCAGGCGATCGACATCGATCTTATGCCGCTCCTGATCGACGTCTACGCCCAGGCGGCCGCCAATGCCAAGCAGGCCGGCTTCGACGGCGTAGAGATTCACGGCGCAAACGGCTATCTGATCGAGCAATTCCTGCAGGCCCGCACGAACCAGCGCACCGACCAATATGGCGGCTTGATCGAGAACCGCACGCGGCTGCTGCTGGAAGTGGTCGAAGCGGTTTCCGATGTCTGGGGCTCGGATCGCGTCGGCGTCCGCCTCTCGCCTTTCGGTATTGCCAATGACAGCGGTGAGGACGATCCCTTACGTCTCTACGGGCATGTCATTCGCGAACTGGACCGACTCAATCTTGCCTATCTGCATCTGATCGAGCCGCGCGCCAGCGGTGCCGGCCAGGCCGAGGTCGATCATAAGAACGTGCCCTCTGCCGCGGAACTGTTCAGGCCGGCATGGTCCGGCACGCTGATCGCCGCTGGCAATTTCCGGCCGGACACGGCCGAAGCCACGCTTGCCGCCGGCCATGCCGACGCCATCGCTTTCGGCCGTCTCTTCATCGCCAATCCCGATCTGCCGGAGCGCATTCGCCAGGGTGCGCCTCTCAACCCCTATCATCGCTCCACTTTCTATGGCGGTGGCGCCGAGGGTTACACCGACTATCCGACGCTCGATGCCAGGGAGGCGGCCGAATGAGCACGCCAAGCGCCGTGATTGTCGGAGTCGGAGCCGAACAGGGTTTGGGAGCGGCGCTGTGCCGGCTGCTTGCCGACAAGGGCTACCATGTGTTCATTGCCGGCCGGACGGCGGCGAAGATCGATCAGGTCGCCGCCGCCATCCTGGCATCCGGCGGCAGCGCCGAGGCGATCGAAACCGACGCAACAGATGAAGCCGCCGTCATCCGGCTCTTCGAACATGCCTTCGCGTCGCGTGGCGACATTGCGCCGCCCGATCTGGTTGTCTTCAATGCCGGCATCAATCGCCAGATCGCCTTTCGTGCCACCACCGCAGCGCAATTCGAGGAATTCTGGCGTGTCTGCTGCTTCGGTGGCTTCCTTGTGGGGCGCGAGGCGGCGCGTCATTTGGCGCCCCTCGGTCGCGGCACGGTGATCTTCACCGGCGCTTCTGCCAGCCTGCGCGGCAAGGCAGGTTTTGCGCAATTCGCCGCCGCAAAGGCGGGTCTTCGAATGATCAGCCAGAGCATGGCGAGGGAATTCGGACCGCTCGGGCTTCATGTCGCTCACACCATCATCGATGGCGGCATAGATGGCGAGCGGCTGCGCTCACGCCGGCCGGACGTGGATGCCGACGGGTTGCTGAACATCGATGCCATTGCCGAGAGCTACTGGCACATTCATCGCCAGCATCCTTCGGCCTGGACCCAGGAACTCGATCTGCGTCCCTACAAGGAAAGCTTCTGAGGCCGGTATTGGAGCAACTCATGCGCTGCCCCTAGAGCGGATTCAGATTTTAGGTCGAACAGACCTAAAATCATCCGGCCCTAGCAATTCCGCGATAGGGCCTTGGCGATGGCAAGGAACTTTGGCTCTTCATCACAGGTGCGAGGCCGGATTTCGGCTTCGTCCTCCGTGTCCGATGTTTCGTTCGGAATCGTGAAGGACCACGCCGACGGACGATCCCGGCGACGGCGGAAACGTTCTGCCAACCGGCCCAAAATACCTTTGCCGCAAGCGCCGCCATTGTCCGCAGGCGAAGGCCGATCGACGGCATTCGGATTGCAGGGATCACCCCATCGATCATGATAGAGATCCTTGAAAAGATAGTTGTCCAACATCGGCTCATCTCTCTATTTTGAATCGATTCAGTTTCGGCTCGTACCCCTTTTTGAATCGGTTCAATCATATGCCTCAAAGATCCGTCGTCAAGCAGAATTGAACCGATACAACTTCATTGCTAGTATCCTTCGGAAACTCATGGAGGATTTCATTGGTCAAGGGCACCATCAGGCTCGCGGATGTCGCAAAGGCGGCGGGGGTTTCGCAGGGAACCGCCTCCAATGTTTTCAACCGGCCCGAGGTGGTGCGCGAGGAAGTGCGCGAGCATGTGCTCGAGACGGCCAAACGGCTCGGCTATGCCGGCCCGAGCCTGACCGGACGATTGCTGCGGGCCGGAAAGGTCAATGCCATCGGCGTCGCCGCCGTCGAGCCACTGGCCTATTTCTTCGACGATCCCTGGGCTAGGGCACTCCTGGCGGCCGTGTCCCAGGTCTGCGATGCCAGCGGTACGGGCCTGGCGCTGGTCTCGGCCAAGGACCGGCAGAAGCTGGACTGGAACATCAAGAGCGCTCTGGTCGACGGCTTCATCCTGCTCTGCGTGGAAGGCGGCGAAAAGCTGGTTCAGTTGACACGCGAACGGCAATTGCCCTTCATCGCTCTCGCCTTGAATGATGAGGACGGGTCGATCCCCTCGATCAGCGTCGACAATCTGGCAGGTGCGGCCGTCGCCGCCCGGCATCTGGCGGAATTGGGCCACAGGCGTTTCGGCGTGCTCGCGACTGAACTCTCGGACGATCATGTCGGGCCGGTCGGTGTCGCCGACATCGAGCGGGCAATCTATTCCACCTCGCGCGATCGAGCGCTCGGCTATTGGCGGGCGCTCGAAGTGTTCGGGATAAGTCGTGAGGACGTGCCGATCTATGAGACGCTCAACGACAAGCCAAGCGTCGAAGCCGGGCTCGACTACCTGTTTTCCGCGCCCGAGCCGCCGACGGCGATCCTTGCCATGTCCGACAATATCGCGCTTCTGGCGATCAACTGGCTGCGCGCAAAAGGCCTTTCGGTTCCGCAGGACATTTCCGTCATCGGCTTCGATGGCGTGCCGGAAGGCGGCATGGTGGAGCCTGGCCTGACGACGATGGCCCAGCCCTTTGCCGAGATCGCACAGCGCGCGGTAGGGGCCGTCCTCCACGATGCCGTGCCGGCCGAGCGCGAGATGATCGACGTCATACTGGTCGTGCGCGGCAGCACCGCCACGCCGAAGCGATAGGCTCGCTGCCGGCAAAGCCTGAGGGATTCAGGGCGGTGTTCGATTCCGGGCGTCAACCCGCCTGCTGCGCGCCTTCCACGTTTGCCGCACGCATCTCGATAAGCTGCCGGGCAGCGGCGGCCGCCGCGTCCTTGTCGCTTGCCACCTGCACGGTCGGGAAGGCGAACTGGATGCCGTTCTCATCGAAGGACTGCTTGATCAGCGCCAGCGCGCCGCGGCGGATGACGGAGAGCTCGTTCGGCTTGGCGGTGATCGCCAGCCTGATCTCGATCGCGAAATCGCCGAACTGCTCGACGCCCTTCATTTTCAGCGTCTGGATGATATTCGGCGCCAGATCGGCATCTTCGAGCAGACGCTGGCCGATATCCTTGACGATCCGCTTCAGTTTTACCAGGTCGGTATCGTAGGTGACCTTGACGATGATCTTGTCGATGGCCCAGTCGCGATTCATGTTGTTGACCGCACCGAGCGAGCCGAAGGGGATCGTCGCCAGCGGACCGCGCTGGTGGCGCAGCTTTACCGAGCGCAGGCTGAAGGATTCCACTACGCCCTTGTGGTTTCCGCTTTCGATATATTCGCCGATGCGGAAAGCATCGTCCCAGAGATAGAAAACGCCGCTGATGACATCCTTGACGATGGTCTGCGCGCCGAAGCCGACCGCAACGCCGACAACGCCGGCACCGGCGATCAGCGGCCCGATCTGAACGCCGAGACCGGACAGCACCATCATGACGGCGATGATGCCGATGATGACGGCCAGGATATTGCGGAAGATCGGCAGCAACGTCTGCAGCCGGGCGCGGCTCGCCCTCACCTCGTCGGAATCGCTGACGGCGGGCAGGGATTGCATCAGCCTGGCGTCGATATAGGTTTTCGCCAGCTGCCAGACGAGATCGGCGACCAGCAGGATGACGATACCGCCCAGAATGCCGCGCGCGATGCGGCCGATATTCGATTCACTGCCGCTCATCATCGCGGTGGCCTCGACACCCAACATGCGGCCGAGCCAGAGGGCCGCGAAGGTAATGATCAGAGCGCGCACGCCACGATCGAGAAGCACGGTTGCCAGCTTGCCGGCACCGAAGATACCGTCAGCCGCGACATGCAGAGCCTCGATCGCGCGGGTGGACACCGAAAGGACACGCGGCAGCAACATCGCATAGATGCCGAGCCAAAGCAGGCCATCGAAGCCAGCCACCCACAGGCCCCAAAGAGCTGCGAAATAAATCGTCAGTAACCAGGAGACCGTCCGCTTGCCACGACTTGCCGCAACAACGGGCCTCGACCACACGGCTTCCACCGCAATCACAAACAGGCCGATGCCGAGCGCATAGCCGATGAGATCGCGCGCGCCAGCGGAAAAGCCGAGCGACGCGACGGCTTGTATGATAGCCCAGCCGCAAGCAAAATAGATGGCAAACAGCGTGCATCGCCGATACCAATATTTTGCCACACGCCGCCGTTCGGCAATGCGGGCAGCGCCGCCGTCCTCGTCCAGAACATCATCCGTCCGGCGCATCGCGATCAGTTCCATCAAGAGCTTGCCGATGGAGATTGCCAACCTGATTGATACAAGGGCGATAACGCAGGCGATGGCGAAGTTTTCGATGACCGGCGGCCAGTCGAAAGCGAGAAGTGGAATAAGCGTCACCAGACCATGAATGATGGCGGGCACAACGCGGCCCAGGAACTGGAACCGCGCCGCCTGCAACTCTGTCTCGACGCCGGCTGCCCGTTCCGTGCGCTGCATGTGCTTGGTATTGATGAAGCGCGCAACCGCAAGCTCGGCCACCAGCCCGAGAAAAAAGAGGATCACGATCTGGATGACGATGCGGAGCAAGCCGACGGCCTTGCCTTCGCCTTCGAGTTTTTCCGATGCCGTCATGACCTCGTAGGGCAGTGTCATCGCCGCGCCGGATACTACCTCCAGGTGATGGCGCGTATGGCCGAGCAAACCGGACAACACCGACATCTGGTCTCTTCCCGGGGCTTCCGAATCGCCGGCGGTGGAGGTCGGGGTGGAAGTGGGCTGATTGTTGAGCTGCGCGGCGAGCCATTGCTTGACGTCGGGCTCGTTCATCAACTGAATCAGTTCGCGGACCTTATCGGGTGGTGGTGCCGCCGGCTGTGGCGCCGCTGCATTCTGCGCGAGCGACGTGACGGGCGCGGCCAAAGCAAGAAGATATAAAAGCAAGGCTCCGATCCACAGCCTGCTACCCCCGAAATTTCTCATATGCGCTGCCCTTCCCGCAATCGGACCATCCGGCCCGTTCCCGCAGACTATACGCGTTTTTTATCCGGGCAAGCAGGCGCTTACAGCACAAATCCATCGCCCGCCCGGCATTGTCCCGAAGCCATGGCCGCGCTAGGTTCTGCGGCAATACCGGTCGGTACTCGGGGACGCGCGTGTTCAATTTCCTGAAAAGGCTCTTCGGTAAAGGCAGTCGATCCGACACGCGCGGCGGGCAGAGACTGCCCGAACCCGAAGGCACGACGGCCGTCAAGACGCTCGATCTGAACATTCCGGATGAAGCTTTGCAGAACGAGGCGACCTTTGCGGCCTATCTGCAGGAGCGCCTGCCATTCTTCGGCGACCTGATCCGCGTCGATTACGACCCCACAGCCGGCAGCCTGACATTGCATAGCCGCAACGGCGATACGATGACGAAATTCCTGAACAATGCGTTGCTGGCATTGCGCGAAAAGCGAGGGCCGGCGCGCGCGCAGGCGCTGCACAACTATCTCAACATGACGGAAGTCATGGAGGACAATAGCGAACTCGCCAAGGTTCTGCCGGTGCTGAAAACACGCGAATTCGTCGAGGTGGCCCGCCAGCAGATGATGCAGGCCGTCAAGGACGAACCCAGCCCACCGCAATTCGTCTATCTCGACGAGGCGGAAAACCTGATCAAGCTCTTCGTCGTCAACGGCGAGACCACCGTCAGCTACGTCATGTCCACCGCGCTCGACGATTGGGGCATCGATGCCCGGGAGCTTGCCGAGACGGCACAGGCCAACCTGCAGAAATTCTTCGCCAAGACCGGCGTCCAGATCGCCAAACGCAGCCGGTTTCAATATGTCGAGGTGGACGGCCAGTTCGAATCCAGCGTCGCCTTTCTGCCGAATTTCTGGGCGCAAGTGCAAGAGCAATCCGGCGGCGCCGCACCGATCGCCGCATTCCTGTCGCGCGACAAGGTGTTCTTCACGCATGAGAACGACATTCAGGGTCTACAGCTGCTGGAGCTGATCAGCGCCGATCTCAGCGACGTGCCTTACGTCATTTCGCCGGATCAATATCGCTGGGAAAACGGCCGGTGGACGCTGTTCAAGCGGGCGGCCCGAGTAGAAGCGGTAAACGTCCGCCACTAGCGCAATTCCAGGAAAAGTGCGTCGCGGTTTTCCGTCCGGAATTGCGAGACAACAAAGAGATAGAGCGGCTCAGCGATCCCGTGAAAAGCTGAACTGCTCTGAGGCAACCGGACATTCCTCCTGGAAATTACACCAGAACTTCCTGATCGACGCGATCTTCCGCGCCGAAGAATTTCAGATAGCGCTCGACTTCCGCCGGCTCGCCGGTCGCCTTCTGCGGATTGTCGGAGAGTTTGACGGCCGGGCGTCCGTTGGCTTCGATGACCTTGCAGACGATGGAGATGGGGCTCAGCCCCTTGAGTTCGGTCGGCGCGCAGCCGGCGAAGTCATTGGTCAGATTGGTGCCCCAGCCGAAGCTCATGCGCACCCGGCCGTCGAAATGCTTGTAGGTGTCGATGATCGCCTCGACATCGAGCCCGTCGGAAAAGATCAGCAGTTTCTGGCGCGGATCGCGACCCATCTTCTTCCACCAGTCGATGATCTTCTCGCCGCCCTCGATGGGCGGGGCACTGTCGGGACGGAAACCGGTCCAGTCGGCCACCCATTCCGGCGCGTTGCGCAGGAAGGAGGCAGTGCCGAAGGCATCGGGCAGCACGACAAGTAGATTGCCGCCATAGAGACGGTTCCAGTCGCGCAGCACCTTGTAGGGCGCCTTGCCCAGCTCTTCGTCGTTTTTCGCAAGTGCTGCGGCGACCATTGGCAACTCATGCGCATTGGTGCCGACGGCTTCCAGATCGGAATCCATGGCGAGCAGCACGTTGCTCGTGCCGGTGAAGGCATGGGGCACGCCTTCCTTCAGCGCCTCGACGCACCAGCGCTGCCAGAGGAAGCTGTGGCGACGGCGGGTGCCGAAATCGGAGATGCGCAGGCCTGGCAGTTCCCTCAGCCGCTCCACCTTTTCCCACATCTTAGCCTTGGCGCGGGCATAGAGCACATCGAGCGTGAAGGGGCCGAGCGCCTTCAGCGCCGTGCGCGAGCGAAGCTCGTTGATAATGGCGAGCGCGGGAATTTCCCACATCGTCGTTTCCTTCCACGAACCGTGGAAGTCGAGAATATACTGGCCGTCGCGCTTAGAGAGCTCATATTCGGGCAGCTGGAAATTCGACAGCCAGGTGAGGAATTCCGGTTCGAAGATCTGGGCGCGGCCATAGAAGCTGTTACCCGCAAGCCAGATCATCTCCTTCTTGGAGAGGCGGAGCGTGCGGGCGTGATCCAGCTGCTCGCGCAATTCCTTCTCATCGATCACTTCGGCCAGGCGAACGCTCTTGGTGCGATTGATCAGCGAGAAAGTGGCATCGACGTCCGGATAGAGCTTCCAGATCATCTGCAGCATGAGGAGCTTATAGAAATCCGTATCGATCAGACTGCGGACGATCGGATCGAGCTTCCAGGTATGGTTATAGACGCGGGTGGCAATATCCGTCTTGGTCATGTCGTTCCTGCCCCGTCTCCTGCCCTGCGGACGTCATGCTTCTCGCCGGCCGATATGCCAGCATGCGTGTAGAGGCTTGTTATCAAAAAATGTTGAGCGAAAGTCCAGTCACTGAAAGAAAATTGATGTCAGAGCGAATCTGCCACATTCGACTGCCGGCAACCGAAGGAAGCGCCTCAACTCCGCAGCCTACCAGACTTAGTAACCCCGGCCGCGATCCACCAGATGCTGCAGCGGTTCGCCGCGTTCGAAGCGGTCGATCTGCTCCTCGACATGGCGCATCAACGCCTTTTCTTCGGAGACGGCGGAATCATGCGGCGTGATAATGACATTTTCCAGGCCCCATAGCGGATCGTCCGCTGCCAGGGGCTCGACGGCGAAGACATCGAGCGAGGCGCCGCCGAGAATACCGGTACGAACAGCCGAGGCGATATCGGCCTCCACCTGGCTCTTGCCGCGGCCGGCATTGATGAAGACCGGCTTGCCGAGCGGACCGTTGCGGTGCAGCTTCGAAAAGAGCGAGGCATTGTAAATTCCGGTCGTTTCCGGCGTCAGCGGCAAGAGGCCGACCAGAATATCGGTGCGGGCCAGAAACGCATCCAGCCCGCTGGCGTCGAACGTTTCCATGCCATCGATCTCTTTCTTGCTGCGGGACCAGCCGATGACGTTGAAGCCCATCAACTTCAGCTTGGCGGCGGCATCGCAGCCGAGAACGCCGAGGCCCATGACACCAACGGTGACCTCAGCGGCTTCCGCGCCATGATGCGGCACCCATAGATGCTGGCGCTGGTTCCTGAAATGCCCCTGCACATCGCGCAGATGCATCAGGCACTGCATCACGATCCATTCGCTCATGCGCACCGTCAGGCTGCGATCGACGAAGCGGACGATCGGAATATCGGGCAGGCCGGCAATGGACATCATCGAATCGACGCCGGCGCCGCCCGAGAAGATCACCTTGAGATTGCGGGCGCGCTCGAAGAGATCGGCATCCGGTTTCCACACAAGCGCATAATCGACATAGGAGAGATCCGCGCCCTTGCTGGCGGGATCGGCGAGATTGATGCTGCCGCGATCGGCAAAGGCCGTTTCGAGCGCCTTGGCGACTGTCGCCGGACTGAATTTGAGGTCGACGAGAACGGGGCTTTTGGCCGGCATGGCGATGGCCTTCACTGCTGGATGGCGGCGGTCGGCACCGCCTCGATGTTGAATGCGGCGGCAAGAAGGGCCTTGGTATAATCCTCTTTCGGCGCCCGGAAAATATCGGCGGATGCGCCCTGTTCGACGACCTTGCCGAAGCGCATGACGATCAGCTCGTTGGCGAGCGCCTTTACCACCTTCAGGTCGTGGCTGATGAAGAGATAGGCGAGATCATGCTTCTTCTGCAGGTCGCGCAACAAATCCACAACCTGCGCCTGGACGCTCATATCGAGCGCCGAGGTCGGCTCGTCCAGCATGACGAAACGCGGCTTCAGCACCATGGCGCGGGCAATGGCGACGCGCTGACGCTGGCCGCCCGAGAATTCGTGCGGGAAGCGCCAGCGGGTGATTGGGTCGAGGCCGACCTCCTCCAGCGCCCAGCAGACGCGCTTGTCGCGCTCTTCGGCCGAAAGCGACCGCTCATGCACCTTGAGCCCCTCGGCAATGATCTCGCCGACCGACATGCGCGGGCTCAGCGAACCGTAAGGGTCCTGGAAAACCACCTGCAGCTGGTTGCGCAGCGGCCGCATTTCGCGAAATGAATAGCCGGCTATATCCTTGCCGACGAAGGCAATGCGCCCTTGCGAGGAGATGAGCCGGGCGAGCGCCAGACCGAGCGTGGTCTTGCCAGAGCCGGATTCGCCGACGACGCCGAGCGTCTGGCCGGCCCTGAGCTTCAGGTCGATGCCATCGACCGCTTTCACATGATCGACGACCTTGCGCATGAAGCCGGCCTTGATCGGGAACCACACACGGATATCGCTGCCTTCCATGACGACGGGCTTGCCGGCGTCGCTCGCCGGCGGCTCGCCGCGCGGCTCGGCCGCCAGCAGATGGCGGGTATAGTCGTGCTGCGGATTGGTGAAAACCTCTTCCACCGTGCCGGTCTCGACGATGTGGCCCTTGGTCATCACACAGACGCGGTCGGCGAACTTGCGGACGATGCCGAGGTCATGGGTGATGAACAGCATCGACATGCCGTGCACGCCCTTGAGATCCCGCAGCAATTCAAGGATCTGCGCCTGCACTGTGACGTCGAGCGCTGTCGTCGGTTCATCGGCGATCAGCAATTCCGGACGGTTGGCTAGCGCCATGGCGATCATCACGCGCTGACGCTGGCCGCCGGATAGTTCGTGCGGATAGGCCTTGAGGCGCTTTTCCGGCTCGCGGATGCCGACCTGGTTCAGCAGTTCCAGCGTGCGGTTGCGCGCGGCGTGGCCGGTCATGCCCTGGTGCAATGCCAGGATTTCGCTGATCTGCCGCTCGATCGAATGAAGCGGATTGAGCGAGGTCATCGGCTCCTGGAAGATCATCGTGATGTCGTTGCCGCGCACGGCGCGCAGCTCGTTGTCCGACGCCTTCAATAGGTCCTTGTCCTTGAACAGGATTTCGCCGGAAGGGTGGCTTGCGGCCGGATAAGGCAAGAGCTTCAGGATCGAATTGGCCGAGACCGACTTGCCGGAGCCGGATTCGCCGACCAGCGCCAAGACTTCGCCCTTGGCGATATCGAAGGAAACGCCATCGACCGCCGTCGACGTCTGACCGCCTTGATGAAAGGCGACGGACAGATTGCGGACTGACAGTAGTGGAGTGGAGTTTTCGCTCATCGGAACGTCTTCCTGGGATCGAAGGCGTCGCGCACGGCCTCGCCGATGAAAATCAGCAGCGACAGCATGATCGACATGGTGAAGAAGGCCGAGAGCCCCAGCCAGGGCGCCTGCAGATTGGATTTGCCCTGAGCGATCATTTCACCCAGCGATGGAGAGCCGGGCGGCATGCCGAACCCTAGGAAGTCGAGCGAGGTCAGAGTGGAGATCGAGCCCGACAGGATGAAGGGAACGAAGGTCAATGTCGCGACCATCGCGTTCGGCAGCAGGTGGCGGTACATGATGGTGCGATTGTTGACGCCGAGTGCGCGGGCGGCGCGCACATATTCGAAATTGCGCGCCCGCAGGAATTCAGCGCGCACGACGCCGACAAGCCCCACCCAGGAAAACAAGAGCAATATGCCGAGCAAAATGAAGAAGCCGGGCGGCAGGACCGAGGCAATGATCAGCAGGATGTAGAGCACCGGCATGGACGACCAGATCTCGATGAAACGCTGCATCAGAAGATCGGTCCATCCGCCGAAATAACCCTGTATCGCCCCGGCGCAGACGCCGACGACGGCCGAACAGATGGTGAGCGCCAGGCCGAACAGCACCGATATGCGGAAGCCGTAGACCAGGCGGGCGAGCACGTCACGCGCCTGGTCGTCCGTGCCGAGCCAATTGAAATTGCTCCAGTTGCAATTCGGATCGGCGACGCCTTGCGCATAACCGGAGCAGCGCTGTTCCTTGCTCATCGCCCAGAAGGGCGGGGTCGGCGCCGACAGGCCCTTGGGAAGGTTGGAATTGGCGGTCTGATAGGAATAGTGGATCGGCGGCCAGATCATCCAGCCGTTGGCATTGATCTCGTCCTGAATATCCTGGGCGCGATAATCCGTCTGCGCCAGGAAGCCGCCGAATTTCTCTTCCGGGTAATCGACGAAGATCGGCGTCAGGATCTCGCCCTTGTAGGAGATGAGGATCGGCCGGTCATTGGTGATGAACTCGGCGCCGAGGCTGAGGACAAACAAGACCAGAAAGATCCAGAGCGACCAGTAGCCGCGTCGGTTCGCCTTGAAATTCTCCCAACGGCGCAGATTGGTCGGCGAGAACAGGCCCTTGCGCGGTGGCTTTACGACAGCTGGGGAATCCGTATGGCTGGCTGCGTCCATCATACGTCCCTCCGCTCGAAGTCGATGCGCGGGTCGATCCAGGTGTAGATCAGATCGGAAACGAGGCTGACGAAGAGGCCGAGCAGCGAGAAGATGAAGAGTGTGGCGAACACCACCGGATAATCGCGCTGGACGACGGAGAGGTAGCTCAAGCGTCCCAAGCCATCGAGCGAGAAAATGTTCTCGATCAGGAGCGAACCGGTGAAGAAGGCGGAGATGAAGGCGCCGGGAAAACCGGCAATGACGATGAGCATGGCGTTGCGGAAGACATGGCCATAGAGCACGCGCCGTTCGGAAAGCCCCTTGGCGCGGGCGGTGACGACATATTGCTTCTTGATCTCTTCGATAAAGGAATTCTTGGTGAGCAAAGTCGTGGTGGCGAAAGCGGCGAGCGACAGCGAAATCAGCGGCAGCACCAGGTGCCAGAGATAATCGAGGATCTTCCGCCACCAGCTGAGATCGGCGAAATTATCCGAGACGAGGCCGCGCAGCGGGAACCAATCGAAGAAGGATCCCCCGGCAAACAGCACGATCAGCATGATGCCGAACAGGAAGCTCGGGACGGCATAGCCGATGATGATGATGCCCGACGTCCAGACATCGAAGGTCGATCCGTCCTGCACCGCCTTGCGGATGCCGAGCGGAATGGAAATGGCATAAGAGAAGATCAGGATCCAGATGCCGAGCGAGATCGACACCGGCAGCTTCTGGCCGATAAGATCGATGACCGTGGTGTTGCGGAAGAAGCTTTCGCCGAAATCGAAGCGAATATAATTCCACATCATCTGGCCGAAGCGCTCGAGCGGCGGCTTGTCGAAGCCGAACTGCTTGTCGAGCTTGGCGATCAATTCCGGATCGAGCCCCTGCGCGCCGCGATATTTCGAGCTGCTGTCGTCGAAGGATTGCTGGACAGCTAGGTCCGTACCGCCACCCGACAGGCGGCCATTGGCATTGTCGCCCTGCCCGGTCAGCTGCGCGATGACCTGCTCGACCGGGCCGCCCGGCGCAAACTGCACGATGGTGAAGGAAATGGCCATGATGCCGACGATGGTCGGGATCATCAGCAGGAGGCGTCTGAGGATATAGGCGCCCATCAGTCCGCCGCTCCCTCGAAATAGAGTGTATTCCGCCTCGCCTCAGCGCATCTTTCGATCAAATCATATTCCCTTCCGCCGGATGCAGACCGGCGCAGTCATTTCAGCTTGAAACTATCCGAATCAGCCCGAGCATTTGGAGCCAGCGAGCCCTTTATTGCAAGAGAGGCTCATTTTCCGGCGCTTTTCGACCACCAGACTTCGGGGAAGCCGATAGAGTAATAGGGCAGATCAGGCAGATGTTCGAATTTGTCCCAGTAGGCGATCCTGGTCGTCGTCCCGTAGAAGGTGGGCAAAACATAGTGGTGGGCGAGCAGCACCCGATCGAGTGCCTTGGTCGTCGCTTCCTTCTCCGCCACGTCCTTTGCCAAGATCACTTTCTGGATGAGGGCGTCGATGCCTGGGTCGGCTATCCCGGCGTAATTGCGCGATCCCTGGCGGGCGGCGGAGGCGGAGCCCCAGTATTCCGCCTGCTCGTTGCCGGGGTTCAGCGTCTCCGCCCAAACGACCCAGATCATATCATAATCGAAGCTGCGAATGCGGTTGACGTATTGCGAGGGATCGACCGTCCTGACACTGGCATCGATGCCGATGCGCTTCAGATTCTGCACATAGGGCAACACCGATCTTTCCAGCGAAGGGTTGTTCAGCAGGAGTTCCAGCGAGAAGGGCTGGCCGGTCTGCGCGTTCACCATCTTGTTGCCCTTGAGGACCCAGCCCGCATCCTTGAACAAGGCGATCGCCTTGCGAAAATTGTCGCGCGCCTTCTGCGGATCGCCGCCGACGGGATTGGCATAGGGAGTGCTGAAGACCTCTGCGGGCACCTTGTCCTTGACGCTGTTCAGGACATTGAGTTCCTCCCCTTGCGGCAGGCCGGAGGAGGCGAATTTCGTGCCGAAAAAGAAACTGTCGACACGTGTCAACTTCCCGAAGGACAGGGTCCGGTTCAGCTCCTCGAAATCGTAAGCGTAGTTCAGCGCCTCGCGGACGCGCTCATCCTTGAACCGTTCGCGCCTCATATTGGGAACGAGCGCTTGCATGACGCCGACCGAGCGCAGGGTGTTGGGCAATTCCTCCCGCTTGATGCGGCCGTCCTTGGCGGCCGGAAAATCGTAGCCGGTCACCCAATGGCTTGTTGAATTGTCCTGCCAGTAATCGATAACGCCGCTACGGAACGCCTCGAACGCGACGTCGTAGTCGGAAAAATAGACGTAGTTTATAGTGCCGAAATTGTTCTCACCGACATTGACCGGGATATTCTTGCCCCAATAATCGTCACGCAGTTCGTAGCGGATCGAAGAGCCAGGCTGGAAGGAAGCGATCTTATAAGGACCCGACCCCATGACGGGCTCGAGCGTGGTACGTGAGATATCGCGCGGCTTGCCGTCGGGACCATTTGCTTCCCACCAATGTTTCGGCAGGATGGTCAGTTGGCCCAAGATCGAGGGAAGTTCGCGGTTGCCCTTCTCATCGAAACGGAAGGTAACATCGCGCTCACCGGTTTTTTCTGCGCTCACGACATGGGCGTAGTAGCTTGTCACCATCAGATTGAGTTCTTTGGTTTTCTCAAAGCTGAAGATCACGTCCTCGGGCGTTACCGGGGTGCCGTCGGGCCACTTCGCTTCGGCGCGCAGCCGAAACGTGGCACTTGAAACATCATCGGGATAAGAGACGCCCTCGGCGAGCAAACCATAGGAAGAATTGGCCTCGTCATCGGCTTTCTTCAGCAACGTATCATAGATCAGCTCTGTCCCATCGGCGACACTGCCCTTCGACAGGACTGGATTGAAGGTATCGAACGTACCGCTAGCCGACAGCTTCACCTCGCCGCCCTTCGGCGCATCCGGGTTGACGTAATCGAAGTGCTTGAAGCCGGGCTGATATTTGAGGTCGCCGAGAATGGCCGTGCCGATGCGGAATTGCGGCTCTTCGGCTTTCGAGGACACGGGCAATGCCAGCAAGCAAATAAGAGAAACAACCAAGCCTGCTTTCAACCGTGTCGATGCCATTCATGATCTCCTGATGCTTTTCCAAGAATCAGCATAAGGCAAATGAGGGCAAAAAACAGGACGCAACAATTCATCTCTTCGCAAAGACGCCGAAGACCATCTCCTGGAATCAGCCCTTTGCCGCCGCTTCTTCAAGTCGTTTGCGCAGCATCAGCCGCAATTCGCCCGCGACGCGGCGGTCCTCAGCCGCGTCAGGCTCGTTGGCAACGGCGACGACGATCCGCAGAAGTTCGAGCACGAGGCCCGACATCAACGCGACATCGTCTGATATCGACGGCTTGGCCTGCCGCAGGACGCCCGCGATCAGCTCCTTCAGCTCGGCACGCGAACGCGCCTTCCGCTCCTTGGGAATATCGCGGCGGCCGGCAAGTACAGAAAGTTCCGGGTACTTCCCCATGAAGACACCGAGCGCATCGAAGATCGCCTCGCCGCAATCTGCTGCGGAAAGGCCGGCGCTTCTTTCCGCCACTTCCCGAAGCCCGGCCTTCAATCGCTCCAGCCGTTCGATATGCAGCGCCTCGGCAAGCAGCAGCTTGGTCGGAAAGAATTGATAGAGCGAGCCGATGGAGGAATGCGCCTCGGTCGCGATCTCCGTCATCGTTGCGGCATCATAGCCCTTGCGCGCAAAGACCCTTGCCGCCGCGTCAAGCAGAATGACGACGCGATCATGGCCGCGCTGCCGCTTTGGCGTACGCGTCTTCAATTCTTCACTTGATTTTTGTGAGGTCATCCTCATATTTTCCATTGTGAGGATTCCCTCATGTTTTTCGGAGCCCCAAGATGTCACTTTACGATCCCAAGACAACCGCTCTCATTTCCATCGACCTGCAAAGCCTGGTTCTCAACAGGCCGCTCGCGCCCTACACTGCCCCACAAGTCATCGCCAACACCGTCGCCATCGCGAACAAGCTAAAGGCCGACGGCGGAACCACTGTTTTTGTAACGGTTGGATTTTCCCCGGACTATGCCGACGCTGTCAACCAGCCTGTTGACGAAACCTTCCCGCTTCCCCCAGGCGGCTTGCCGGCGGCGGCGCTTGCGGCACCCGCCGAAATCGCCGCACTGACGCCGGATATCGCCATCCTCAAGCGTCAGTGGAGCGCCTTCTACGGCACGGAACTCGATCTGCAGCTTCGACGCCGCGGCATTAAAACACTGATCCTGACCGGCGTCGCCACCAATTTTGGCGTGGAAGCAACCGTGCGCGATGCCTATGCGGCAAATTATGCCGTCATCGTCGCCGAGGACGCAGCGACGACCCTCTCGCAAGAAATGCAGGACTTTGCCTGCACGAAGGTATTGCCGCGACTGTCGCGCATTCGCAAGACGGCTGAAATTCTGGCGAATTGATCGGGTCGAAACGACCGTGCAGTCATGAGAAGGCGGTCGCTCGTCGGCCAGCAGCAATGCCGCGGATTAACTTCCATCCTTTTTCAGGATAATCTCGCGGCAAATCACTTCGGCCCAAATCACTTCGGATGACGCCGACCGCCTTTCAAGGATATGCATGATTTCGCTTCTGGCTCGCTCCCTTCCAACGATCGGCAAATTCTCTTTCGCGGCAATGATCGGAATGGGTCTTATCGCCGGCGATACGCTGGCGCAGCAGGCTACCCCTTCGCCCGGCAGCGCCAAGGCGGTCTTCGGAGCGGTGACGCTGCCGACGCAAGGGGCGCCACAGTCGATCGGTTTTTATGCCAAGGGCTGCCTTGCCGGCGCAGTCGCGCTGCCCGCCGATGGCCCGACCTGGCAGGCCATGCGCCTGTCGCGCAACCGGCGCTGGGGGCGGCCTGAAATGATCGGCCTGCTGGAGCGCCTGTCGCGCGATGCGGCCAGGAATGACGGCTGGCCGGGCCTGCTCGTCGGCGATATCTCGCAGCCGCGCGGCGGTCCGATGGCCAACGGCCATGCCTCGCATCAGATCGGCCTCGATGCCGATGTCTGGCTGACGCCGATGCCACGACGCAAGATGACGGCCGACGAGCGCGAAGCCCTGCCCTTCACCACGATGCTCGCAAAGGACAAGTTCCTGACGATCAACGAGAAAGTCTGGACGCCGGCGCATGCCCGCCTGCTGATGCGGGCGGCGAGCTATCCCGAAGTCGAGCGCATCTTCGTCAACCCGGCGATCAAGAAGAAGATGTGCGAGACCTGGACGGGCGACCGCGCCAATCTCGGCAAGCTGCGGCCGGAATATGGGCACGACTCGCATTTCCACATCCGCATCCGCTGCCCTGCCGGTTCGGTCGGCTGCACGCCGCAGGCGCCGGTCGCCGCCGGTGACGGCTGCGATAAGCCGCTCGCCTGGTGGTTCGGTCCCGAGCCCTGGGCGAAACCGAAGCCGAGCACGAAGCCCCCGGTCAAGCCGCGCGAGGTCATGGTTTCCGATCTGCCCAAGGCCTGTCAGGCCGTGGTGGCGTCACCATCGGTCGCATCGGCTCGCGCCGCAACCTTAGACGCCAAAGCTGCCGATGCAACGGCGGAAACGGACGCGCTGCCTGTCTCCGGGCCTGTCTCCGGCGACACGCCGCCCGGCCAAATCCCGCAGCAATGAGGCCGGAAACCTCCTTGCCGGGTTAGTCTTTTAAAACGGGCCTCCTTGGTATAGAAGGCGGATAAATCGATTGAAAGCACTGGGTGGAGCAAGGATTTCATGGCCGGCAGCAAATGCATCGCCTTGATCGCGCATGATGAGAAAAAAGATGCGATGGCGGAGTTCGCACGGCGCAATCAAGCAGCCCTTGCCCACTGGAAGATCGTTGCGACCGGCACGACGGGCGGTCGCGTGCTCGATGCCAGCCCCGACCTCAAGGTCACCCGCCTGAAAAGCGGCCCGCTCGGCGGCGACCAGCAGATCGGCGCGCTAATCGCCACCGGCGAGATCGACATGCTCGTCTTCTTCATCGATCCCCTCACTCCCTTGCCGCACGATGTCGATGTGAAGGCATTGACGCGGCTTGCCGTTCTCTACGACATTCCGATGGCGCTCAACGAATCCACCGCCGAGCGGCTGATCAAAACACTGAACCATTAATCCGCCTTGCCGGCGGCAGACCACGGACCTGTCCATGCCCGAGCTCAATCACAGCGATGCCCCACCGCCTTTTCCCATTCTGATCGGCGATATCGGGGGGACGAATGCGCGTTTCTCGATCCTTGCCGACGCCGGTTCCGAACCGGAGCATTTTCCGGTCGTGCAGACGGCGAATTTCGAGACGATCGACGATGCGATCAAGCTGATCCTCGAGAAGACCAAGACGCGGCCCCGCGCCGCGATCCTTGCCATGGCCGGCCCCGTTCAGGGCGATGAGATTCCGCTCACAAATTGCGACTGGGTGATCCGTCCGAAGACGATGATCGCCAATCTCGGCATCGAGGACGTGCTCGTCATCAACGATTTCGAGGCGCAGGCGCTGGCGATTGCCGAGATTTCCGACGAGCATCGCCAAATCATCGGCCAAGCATCGGGGAACATGACTGCATCGCGCGTCGTACTCGGGCCGGGCACGGGGCTTGGCGTCGGCGCCCTGGTCCATACCCAGCATCAATGGGTGCCCGTGCCGGGCGAAGGCGGCCATATCGATCTCGGGGCGCGCACGGAACGGGACCTGCAGATCTGGCCGCATCTGGAACCCATCGAGGGCCGCATTTCGGCCGAGCAGGTGATCTGCGGCCGCGGCCTGCAGAACCTTTATCATGCCATCTGCGCGGCTGACGGCATCGAGCCGAGCCTGAAGGAACCGGCCGACATCACCAACCACGCGCTTGCCGGCACCAATGCGCAGGCCGAGGAAACGCTGACGCTGTTCGTCACCTATCTCGGCCGCGTCGCCGGCGATTTCGCCATGGTCTTCATGGCGCGCGGCGGCGTCTATCTCTCGGGCGGCATCCCGCAAAAAATCCTGCCGGCGCTGCAGAAGCCGGAATTCCGCGCCGCCTTCGAGGACAAGGCGCCACACACGGAAATGATGAAGACGATCCCGACCCATGTGGTCATCAACCCGCTGGCGGCGCTTTCCGGCCTTGCGACCTATGCCCGCAAGCCCACGAGCTTCGGCCTTGCCACGGAGGGCCGTCGCTGGCGGCGTTAACCGCTTGCCAAACAGCCCGTGGCGCGCTGAAACCCGGTGTGCCATACCTTTTTGAAAGAGCCGCCTTCCTCTATAATAGGTCCGGCTCCGTGATCGGCCTTAACCAGCGCGGCAGGCCATGTCTAGCCAAAGCCGTGCTAACTCTTTAATAGAGCCGCGGAAGCACGTGCCAGATGCGGCTCGCTTGGTTCAAGACAGGAAGCCGATTATTGAAATTGCCTGACCCGAAAAGCAAAAGCGTCGACAGCGAAGCCATTACCGGCATGCTGAAGCGCATTATCGCCGAGAACGGCCGCGAACATATATGGGGCTATTCGGTCGCAATATTTTGCCTGATCGTCGTCGCCGCATCCACGGCGACAATGGCTGCGGTCATGAGGCCGATCGTCAACGGTGCCTTCTACGAGCGTCGCGCCGAGGTCATGTGGCTGATCTGCCTTGCAATCCTCGCAGCATTTATAGCGCGTGGTTTTGCCGGTTATTTTCAATCGATCATCCTATCGAAAATCGGCAACGACATCATCGCCCGCTATCAACGGCGCCTCTATGCGCATCTGATGACGCTTTCGGTTGGCTTTTTCAACGAGGCACGGTCTGCGCAGATCGCAGCCCGGGTCAGCCAGAACGTCTCCGGCATCCGCGATGTGATGAATCTTGTCATCACTTCCACGGCGCGAGACTTTTTGTCGTTCGTCTTCCTGCTCGGCAACATGGTCTATCAGGACCCGATGCTGAGCGTTATTTTCTTCGTCATCGCTCCACCAGTCTTTCTGGCACTGCGCCACATTTCCAGACGCCTGCGCGCCGTCACGCGCGAAGCGGTCGTTCTCAACAGCCGCGTGCTTGGCGCGATGCAGGAAACCATTCAGGGCGTTTCCATCGTCAAGGCTTTCACGATGGAGCGCGAACTCGAGCGCAAGATCGACAAGCTGATTACGGCGGCGGAAAACCGCCAAAATCGCATTGCCCGTATTTCCGAGCGCAATGGCCCGCTGATCGAAACGGTCGCCGGCTTTGCCGTGGCCGGCATCTTCGCCTATGCTGCCTATCGCTCGATTTACCAGAACGTACCGCCGGGCGCCGTCTTCTCTTTCATCGTTTCGCTGCTGCTCGCCTACGATCCGGCGCGGCGCCTCGCCAAGCTGCAGGTACAGCTGGAGCGCGCGGTCGTCAATGCGCGGATGATCTACGAGCTGCTCGACATGGAGCCGCGCCAGCGCGACCTGCTGGATGCCAAACCACTTAAAGTGACCAAAGCCCGTATCGAGTTCCGCGACGTTCATTTCGCCTACGGTGACGAAGCCGTCCTCTCCGGCGTCAACTTCGCGGCCGAGGGGGGCCAGACGACCGCACTTGTCGGTCCCTCCGGCGCCGGCAAGTCCACCGTCATCAATCTGATCCCGCGCTTCTACGATCCCAGGGCCGGCAGCATCTTTATCGACGGGCAGGATATCGCGCATGTGACGAAACAGTCGCTGCGGGAACAGATCGCCTATGTCTCGCAGCAGCCCTATCTGTTCGAAGGCACGATCCGCGACAATATCCGCTACGGGCGCCCGGAAGCGACGAATGCCGAAGTCGAGGAAGCCGCGCGCCTCGCCTATGCGCATGATTTCATCGAGGCGCAGTCGATGGGCTACGACACCCCCGTCGGCGAAAACGGCGTGACGCTTTCGGGCGGCCAGCGGCAGCGCCTGTCGATCGCCCGCGCGCTGGTGCGCAACGCGCCGATCCTGCTTCTGGACGAGGCGACTTCGGCGCTCGACACGGAGTCCGAAGCGGCTGTCCAGAAGGCGCTGGAAGAGGCGATGAGCGGCCGCACCGTCGTCGTCATCGCGCACCGCCTGTCGACTGTTGTCCGCGCCGAGAAGATCGTGGTCATGCAGAACGGCCGGGTTGTCGAGGAAGGCAACCACGAGACGCTTGCGACGGCCGACAATGGCCTCTACGCTCGGCTCAACAACCTGCAGCTACCGGCCATATCAAGTAATTCCCGCAAATAGACGATAGAGACGACATGAGCGACGATGCGATGAAGCTGGTGGTGGTTGGCGCGGCGGGCCGCATGGGACAGGCTCTCATCCGCATCATCCACGCAACCGACGGCGTAACCCTGCATGCCGCGGTCACGCGTCCCGGCTCCGCCTTCATCGGCAAGGATGCCGGCGAAATCGCCGGGCTGGGACCGATCGGTATTCCCGTGACGGACGATCCGCTCGCCGCCTTCCTCCATGCCGAAGGCGTCATCGATTTCACGACGCCGGCAACGAGCGTCACCTTTGCCGATCTCGCCGCGCAGGCGCGCATCGTCCATATCATCGGCACGACCGGCTGCTCGGACGAGGACGAGGCCAAGTTCAAGGCCGCCGCGCGCCATGCGCGCGTCGTCAAATCGGGCAATATGGGCCTCGGCATCAATCTCCTGAGCGTGCTTGTCGAGCAGGCAGCCCGGGCGCTACCCTCGAACGACTGGGATATCGAGGTGCTGGAAATGCATCATCGCCATAAGGTCGATGCGCCCTCGGGCACGGCACTGCTGCTCGGCCAGGCGGCAGCGAAGGGCCGCGGCATCGATCTCAACGACAACTCCGTGCGCGTGCGCGATGGTCATACGGGCGCGCGTCCCGCGGGTACGATCGGCTTTGCGACCTTGCGCGGCGGCGGCGTGGTCGGCGATCACTCGGTCATCTTCGCCAGCGAAAGCGAGCGGCTGACCTTGTCGCACAGTGCTGGCGACCGCTCTCTCTTCGCACGGGGCGCGCTGCAGGCGGCGCTCTGGGCGCGCGACAAGAAACCCGGCTTCTATTCCATGCTCGATGTTCTCGGGCTCTCCACACGTTGATGCGATCCAGGAGCGGGTCGGCACGGAATTGCCGATCCGCTCCAGCCTTTTATTGTCTCGCAATTCCCGACGGAAAACCGCTACGCACCTTTCCTGGAATTGCTCTATCAAGGAGAAATTTTATGAGCGGCACTCTCGTTCTCGTTCGCCATGGGCAGAGCGACTGGAATTTGAAGAATCTCTTTACCGGCTGGAAGGATCCCGATCTGACCGCGCTTGGCATCGAAGAAGCGAAGACCGGCGGCAAGGCGCTGGCCGACTACGGCATCAAATACGACGTCGCCTTCACCTCAGATCTCACCCGCGCCCAGCACACGCTCAAGATCATCCTCGATGAAATCGGCCAGCAGGGCCTCGAAACCATTAGGGATCAGGCGCTGAACGAGCGCGATTACGGTGATCTCTCCGGGCTCAACAAGGACGACGCCCGCGCCAAGTGGGGCGAGGAGCAGGTTCATGTCTGGCGCCGTTCCTATGACGTTCCGCCGCCCGGCGGCGAGAGCCTGCGCGATACCGGTGCCCGCGTCTGGCCCTATTACCTGACGGAAATCCTGCCGCGCGTGCTCGCCGGCCAGAACGTTCTCGTCGCCGCCCACGGCAATTCGCTACGCTCGCTCGTCATGGTTCTCGATCGCCTGAGCAAGGCACAGATCCTGGAGCTCAACCTCGCGACCGGCGTGCCGATGGTCTACAAGCTCAAGGCCGATTCCACCGTCGCCTCCAAGGAAGTCCTCGGCGATATGTCCGGCGCACATTGAGCCCAAGCATTCGGGTCTGATGGCCCCTCACCCTAGCCCTCTCCCCGTTTTGACGGGGAGAACGACCTCTTCCGTTGCAAGCTCTCGATTCTCATGAGGTTCAGAGGCGACGGAGGTGCGTCTTTTCCCTTCTCCCCGCCTGCGGGGAGCGGTGGCCGACAGGCCGGATGAGGGGCCAAGCCCCGCCTTTAATTCTCGATCGTGAAACGCACCCTGTCAGCGGCGAAGCGGGAGATTGAATATTGCACCGGCACATTATCGAGATCCGAGTTCAGCGCCTGGGTGATCAGGACGATGGCACCCGGGGATAATTGCAGATCTGCGAGATCGCTTTCGTCGGCATGCGTCGCGGTGATTTCGGTGATGACGCGCACGTAATCCGGTACGCCAAGCTCCCGAAACGCCTTGGTGATCGATCCCGTCGTCCGATAGATCTCGGCGATCGCGCCGAAGCGATCGGCGGGAAACCAGCTGGTGGCGCGCGATACCGGGCGATGATCCGCCTGCCCGAGCGTCTCCAGCCGCACGAGGGGAGCGCCGATTTTGATCTTGAGCTGCCGGGCCAATTCCGCGCTCGCCGCCTCCTCGCCCGTGGCAAGCGGGACGCTGCGGGTCTCTCGCACCTGATCGCCAATCCCTTGCGAAAACCGCGTCCGCTTCGAAATCGGAAAGCTCAGGCGTTCCTTGCGCTCGATCAGCGTGCCGCGCCCCTGCACCGCCCGCACGATCCCCTCCTGCGCCAGTGCCGCGAGTGCGCTTCGGATCGTATGCCGGTTGACGCCGAACTGCAGCGCCAGCGCCGTTTCCGGCGGCACCATGCCCGTCTCGTCGAAATCCCCGTGATTGATGGAGACGCGAATCCGGTCGGCGATCTGCCGCCAGAGCGCCACGCCCGTCTGCCTCTGTATCTTCTGCCCTGCCATTTCGCCCACTCGCCCTGTCACACGCTTGTCACGACTCGCTAATAGATATAAGACTATCTTGTATGGTTGTCTATATCAATAGACATTTAAAGGAAGGCGCGATGAATTCAGCACAAAGGCAGGAAGCGGCCGCACAGGAGCGTCGGGAACGCAAGCGTGTCGCCGATCTTCTGGCGCAGGCCGAGCGCGACGAGCTAGAGGCTGCCTGGGAAGCATTGCCGAGCAAGCCGGCGGCACAGCCGGTGCGCGGACCGGAAACGGGGCTTGTCATGGTGCGCGGCCGCATCGGTGGCGGCGGCTCCCCTTTCAACCTCGGCGAAGTCACGGTGACGCGCGCCACCGTCCGGCTGGCATCGGGCACCATCGGTCATTCGCATGCCCTCGGTACCGATCGGGAAAAGGCCAGGCTTTCGGCCATATTCGACGCACTCTGGCAGCAATCGGCCACGAGGGATTTCGTCGAGAAGGCAATCCTGGAGCCCGTCGCCGAGCGCATCGCGGATTATGATCGCAAGCGCGCCGAAGAGACGGCCGCGACCCGCGTCGATTTCTTCACCATGGTTCGCGGAGAAGACTGATGAGCCTGTTCAACACCCCGACCTTCGGCAACGAGGCCCTGACCGGCGGCTTCAGCGACCCGGTCTTCGACGCGCAGAGCGTCTTCAAGATGACGAT
The DNA here is from genome assembly GCF_012641385.1 of Rhizobium sp. P28RR-XV. Classification (NCBI taxonomy): domain Bacteria; kingdom Pseudomonadati; phylum Pseudomonadota; class Alphaproteobacteria; order Hyphomicrobiales; family Rhizobiaceae; genus Rhizobium; species Rhizobium sp. P28RR-XV. The sequence goes on along the minus strand of NZ_JABAIG010000022.1, from coordinate 52,614 downwards.
GGACGCCATGGCGCGTCCGGGAACACTGCAAACCGTCACGGCCGACATCGCGCCGCCGGCGCCGCTCGGTATCGCCGCTGGCGCAATCGGACTCACACTTTGCGACCATGACACGCCGGTCTGGCTTTCCACCAGCCTTGCAAGATCGAGCCTGCCGGAATGGCTCTCCTTCCACACGGGCGCGCCCGTCATCTCGGAACGGCTGGAGGCGCATTTTGCCTTTGTCGAAGCCGGCATGGCGCTTTCCTCCTTCAGCCAGTTCGGCATCGGTACCCAGGAATATCCCGATCGTTCGACGACCATCGTGCTTGAGATCGAAAACCTCGAAGGCGGCAAGGCGCTGGCGCTTTCCGGCCCGGGCATCAAGGATGTGACCATGATCGCTCCGATCGGGCTGCCGGATGCGCTGCTGCGCATCTGGAACGACAATCGCGCGCTCTTCCCGCGCGGCGTCGATCTCGTTCTGACAGCGGGCCGGCAATTCCTCTGCCTGCCGCGCACCACCAAGATCACCGCGACGGAGATGTGACATATGTATGTTGCCGTAAAGGGCGGTGAAACCGCCATCGCCAATGCCCACCGGCTGCTGGCCGACCGTCGCCGCGGCGACCGTTCGCTGCCGGCTGTCGGCATCGAACAGATCGTCGCGCAGCTCGCGCTTGCCGTCGACCGTGTCATGGCTGAGGCCTCGCTCTATGACCGCACGCTGGCCGCACTCGCCGTGCGCCAGGCGCGCGGCGACATGATCGAAGCGATTTTCCTGCTCAGAGCCTACCGCACGACGCTGCCGCGCTTCGGCTATTCCCAGCCGCTCGACACTTCAGCGATGAAGATCGAACGCCGTATCTCCGCGACCTACAAGGACCTGCCCGGCGGCCAGCTTCTCGGCCCGACCTTCGACTATACGCATCGTCTGCTCGACCCAAGCCTTCTGACCGACGAGGCGGTGGACGAGCCGATGCAACGACCTGCTGAGGACGGCCGCGTCATGCGAGTTTCGGAAATCCTCAGCCAGGAAGGACTGATCGAGGGCGACGGCACCATGCCTGTCGATCACGAGATCGGCGACCTGACGCGCGCACCGATGGAATTCCCGATGACCCGAGACCTTCGCCTGCAGGCGCTCGCCCGCGGCGACGAAGGCTTTCTGCTGGCACTCGGCTATTCGACCCAGCGCGGCTACGGCCGCAACCATCCCTTCACCGGCGAAATCCGCATCGGTGAAGTGGAGGTGGAATTCGAGGTACCGGAACTCGGCTTTGCCGTCTCGCTCGGCCGGATACAGGTGACCGAGTGCCAGATGGTCAACCAGTTCAAGGGTTCGGCCAAGGCGCCGCCGCAGTTCACCCGCGGCTACGGCCTGGTCTTCGGCCAAAGCGAGCGCAAGGCAATGGCCATGTCGCTGGTCGACCGCGCACTGCGGGCCGAGGAACTCGGCGAAGACATCGTTGCGCCGGCTCAGGACGAAGAGTTCGTGATCTCCCACTCCGACAACGTGCAGGCGACGGGCTTCGTCGAACATCTGAAGCTGCCGCATTATGTCGACTTCCAGGCCGAACTCGACCTGGTGCGGCGCATGCGCCGCGATTTCGAGGCCGCCCGCCAAAGCGGCATGGATCCCATGACGGAGGCAGCCGAATGACCGAACTCGCCACCTACAATTTCGCCTATCTCGACGAGCAGACCAAGCGGATGATCCGTCGCGCCATTCTGAAGGCGATCTCCATTCCCGGCTATCAGGTGCCCTTCGCCTCCCGCGAAATGCCGATGCCTTACGGCTGGGGCACCGGCGGCGTACAGCTGACCGCATCCATCATCGGTCCGGAAGATGTGCTGAAGGTCATCGACCAAGGGGCGGACGACACGACCAATGCCGTCTCCATCCGCGCCTTCTTCCAGAAGGTCGCCAATGTTGCCGTCACCACCCGCACGGAAGAGGCGACCATCATACAGACACGCCACCGCATCCCGGAGGCGAAGCTCGACTCCAACCAGGTGCTCGTCTACCAGGTACCGATCCCGGAACCCTTACGTTTCCTTGAGCCGCGCGAGACCGAGACGCGCAAGATGCACGCGCTCGAGGAATATGGCCTCATGCATGTGAAGCTCTATGAGGATATCGCCCGCAACGGCCGCATCGCCACGACTTACGCCTATCCGGTCAAGGTCGCCGGCCGCTACGTCATGGACCCCTCGCCGACGCCGAAGTTCGACAATCCGAAAATGCACTTGTCCGACGCGCTGCAATTGTTCGGCGCCGGCCGCGAGAAGCGCATCTATGCCGTGCCGCCCTATACCGAAGTCGTCAGCCTCGACTTCGAGGACCATCCGTTCGAGGTGCAACGCTTCGACAAGCCCTGCGCGCTTTGCGGCGCCGAGCAGGTCTATCTCGACGAGGTGATCCTCGACGACAAGGGCGGCCGCATGTTCGTCTGCTCCGATACCGATTTCTGCGAAGACCGTCGTGCCCATGGCCATGCCGGCCCTATGCTGGCGTCAAATGGGCTGGCGCCAAATGGGCTCGCAGCCGACGGGCTGCCTGGCAGCAAGGAGGCCGCCGAATGAGCGACTCACCCCTTCTCAAGGTCAAGGACATCTCGAAATTCTACGGCAGCCGTATCGGCTGCCGCGACGTGTCCTTCGAACTCTGGCCCGGCGAAGTACTGGCCATCGTCGGCGAATCCGGCTCCGGCAAGACGACGCTGCTGAACTGCATCTCGACGCGGCTGCTGCCGACGACGGGCAGCGTCGAATACCATATGCGCGACGAGACCTATCGCGACCTGTTCCGCATGAACGAGGCCGAGCGCCGCTTCCTGATGCGCACCGACTGGGGCTTCGTGCATCAGAACCCGGCCGACGGCCTGCGCATGACGGTTTCGGCCGGCGCCAATGTCGGCGAACGACTGATGGCGATCGGCAACCGCCACTACGGCAACATCCGCAATACGGCCATCGACTGGCTGGAGCGGGTCGAGATCGACGCCGACCGCATCGACGACCAGCCGCGCGCCTTTTCCGGCGGCATGCGCCAGCGCCTGCAGATCGCCCGCAACCTGGTAACCGGCCCCCGCCTCGTCTTCATGGACGAGCCGACCGGCGGTCTCGACGTTTCCGTGCAGGCCCGCCTGCTCGACCTCGTGCGCGGCCTAGTCAACGATCTCGGCCTGTCAGCGATCATCGTCACGCACGATCTCGCCGTCGCCCGGCTGCTCTCCCATCGCATGATGGTGATGAAGGACGGTCAGGTGATCGAACACGGTCTCACCGACCGTGTGCTCGACGACCCGCGCGAACCCTATACGCAACTGCTGGTCTCTTCGATTCTGCAGGTCTGAGGAACAAACATGGCAACCCCACTCGTCGTTTCCGAAGTCTTCAAAAGCTTCACCATGCATCTGCGCGACGGCATTCGCCTGCCTGTCGTCGCCGATGTCTCCTTCTCCGTCGCCGCGGGCGAATGCGTCGTGCTCGGCGGTCCGTCCGGCATCGGCAAGAGCTCCCTGCTGAAGATGATCTACGGCAACTACGCCGTCGACAACGGCCAGATCCTCGTCACCCACAAGGACAAGATCGTCGATCTCGCCACAGCCGACCCACGCACCGTGCTCGACGTCCGCCGTCAGACGATGGGCTATGTCAGCCAGTTCCTGCGCACGGTGCCGCGGGTCGCCGCCATCGATGTCGTCGCCGAGCCGCTGCTTGGACGCGGCGTATCAGTTGCCGATGCCCGCGACAGGGCTGCGGAACTACTCGCTCAGCTGAACCTGCCCAGGGAACTCTGGCAGCTGCCGCCCGCCACCTTCTCGGGCGGCGAGCAACAGCGCGTCAATATTGCCCGCGGCTTCATCACCGACCACGCCATCCTGCTGCTCGACGAGCCCACGGCTTCGCTCGATGCCCGCAACCGGGCCGTCGTCGTCGAGATGATCGAGCAGAAGAAGCAGGCGGGCGTTGCCCTTCTCGGCATCTTCCACGACGAAGAGGTGCGCGAGGCCGTCGGAAGCCGCATTCTCGACGTCTCGCAATTTTCGCCGAGAAAGGCCGCCGCATGAGCCGAAAATTGGGCGAGACGCCCTTCATCAGCCCGTCGGCGAGCGTCAACAATTCAACGTTCGGCCGCTACACCGAGGTCTCCGACCGCTGCCGTATCGACGAAGTTGAGATCGGCGATTATTCCTACATCATGCAGGACGGCGCGGTCTGGTGCACGACCATCGGCAAGTTCGTCAACATTGCCGCTGCCGTACGCATCAACGCCACCAACCATCCAACATGGCGCGCCGCGCTGCATCACTTCACCTATCGCGCCGCCGACTATTGGCCGGATGCCGATATGGAGAGCGATTTCTTCACCTGGCGGCGCGACCATCGCGTCGTAATCGGCCATGATGTCTGGATCGGCCACGGCGCCACCATCCTACCGGGTGTCACGGTCGGAAATGGCGCCGTCATTGGCGCAGGCGCCGTCGTCTCCAAGGACGTTGCTCCCTACACGATCGTCGGCGGCGTGCCGGCCAAGCTGATCCGCGAGCGTTTCACACCCGAGGTCGGTGCGCGCATGGATAAGCTCTCATGGTGGGATTGGGATCACGACCGCCTGCGAACGGCGCTTGCAGATTTCCGCGCCCTCTCGGCGGAGGATTTTCTGGATCGTTACGCTGCCTAGCGCAATTCAGCCTTCAGACGATCCAGTTCAGGGTCAAGAGGAGTTTTCATGGCGAAGCGGTTTTCGAGCATCGACGACCGGCTGCGCGATTTCATCGCGCGGCAACACATCTTCTTCACCGCATCCGCAACATCGGATTCCCGCGTCAACGTTTCGCCGCGCGAAACGCTTTGTCTGCGCATTATCTCCCCGAACACCGCCATCTATCTCGACCGCACCGGCAGCGGCAACGAGACCTCGGCGCATATGAAGGCCGACGGTCGGCTGACCATCATGTTCTGCGCGGTCGAGGGACCGCCGATGATCCTGCGCCTCTATGGTCGTGGCCGGATCATCCATCGATCCTCCGACGAATATCGGGAATTGCTGCACGATCACTATGCCGACGAAGAGCCGTTGGGCGCACGGCAGATCGTGCGACAGGACATCGATCTCGTCCAGACGTCCTGCGGTTTCGGCGTGCCGCTTTTTTCCTATGAAGGCGAAAGACCGAACCTCGACCAGTGGGCCAAAGCCAAGGGTCCTGACGGCATTGAGGAATATCGGCGCGAGAAGAACAGCCTCAGCATGGACGGCCTGCCGACGGGCATGTTTGACGGCTAAACTTAAAGGAAAGCTCTCAGCCGGCTAATCTTGCAAAATCGCCGGGAATTGTAACAGCAGTTACACAAAACTGACATTGGAGCTTCATGAAGCGGGACTAATCGGTTGCCTTGTGATTGGCGCCAGCCCCCTCGAAACTCCTTTCGAGACAGGGGCACGCGCCCATTCTTAGCACCGGTACCGCTAAAATTTTTGCAGCCCGGCAGCCGCGAAAGGGAAGCACTATGTTCGAACTCAGGAATGTCTCGCGCCGGTTTGGCAACAAGCTCGCTGTCGATTCCGTGACTTTGGACATACCGCAGGGACAGATGGTCGGCGTCATCGGCCGGTCCGGCGCCGGCAAGTCGACCTTGCTGCGCATGATCAACCGCCTGGCCGACCCGAGCTCCGGCTCCATCCATTTCTCCGGCGTCGAAGTTTCGAAGCTCAGAGGCCGCGCGCTGCGAAGCTGGCAGCGCGATTGCGCCATGATCTTCCAGCAGTTCAACCTCGTTCCGCGCCTCGACGTGCTTACCAACGTCATGCTCGGCCGCCTGAACCAGCGATCGACCGTCATGAGCCTTCTTTCCGTCTTCACCCGCGAGGAGCGCATCGAAGCCATCGCCGCGCTGGAACGCCTCGGCATCGAGCAGACGGCATTGCAGATGGCCGGCACGCTTTCCGGCGGTCAGCAGCAGCGCGTCGCCATCTGCCGCGCGCTGATGCAGCAGCCGAAGATGATGCTGGCCGACGAGCCGATCGCCTCGCTCGATCCGCTGAACGCCAAGATCGTCATGGACGCATTGCGAGACATCAACGAGCGTGAAGGCATTACTGTCATCACCAACCTGCACACGCTGGACACGGCCCGCAATTATTGCGAACGCATCATCGGCATGGCAGCCGGCAAGGTCGTCTTCGACGGCAAGCCAACTGATCTGACGGCCGCCGCCGTCAAGGAAATCTACGGCACCGACAAGGACGGCGCCGGCATCGACGAGACCATGACGTCGACCTCCATCAACATTGCCGATCCGGCCGCGCAAGCCGCGGAGACTGAATCTGCCGGCCCGCAACCGCTGGCACTGGCCGGTCTCTGAGAGGGACAGCCGGGATCGAAGGCCCGCGTCAAGGGCGCATTGCTTCTACCAGACCGAAGACATCCGGGGACACCGGTTAATCAGGAGACGAACCCATGTTGAAGAAAGCACTCTTTGCCGCTACGGCGCTCGCCGCGCTCGCAGCCGGCGCTGCTGCCAACGCTGCAGATCTCAAGGAATTCCGCGTCGGCATTCTCGGTGGCGAAAACGAAGCCGACCGCCTGCGCAACTATGCCTGCCTCACCGATCACCTGAAGAAGGAATTCGGTTTCGAGAAGGTTTCGCTGTTCCCGGCCGCCGACTATAACGGCGTTATCCAGGGCCTGCTCGGCGGCACGCTCGACTTCGCCGAACTCGGCGCTTCCGGCTATGCAGCCGTCGCCATCAAGGACCCGAAGGCCGTTACCCCGATCCTGACGACGCAGCAGACCGACGGTTCGACCGGCTACTACTCGATCGGCCTCGCTCTCAAGTCCTCCGGCATCAAGACGATCATGGACGCCAAGGGCAAGAAGCTCGGCTACGCCGATCCGGATTCCACCTCGGGCTACCTCGTTCCGCTGACGCAGATTCCGAAGACCACCGGCGTTCCGAACGACAAGTTCTTCGCCTCGACCCAGTTCAACGGCGGCCACGAGAACAACCTGCTCGCCGCCTATGACGGCAAGGTCGACGTTGCTGTCGACGACTCATCGGGCGTTGGCGATTTCAAGGACGGCTTCACCTCCGGTACGTTCCGCAAGGAAGTCGACAAGGGCGCAGTCGACCCGAACAAGCTCGTCGAAGTTTGGCGTTCGCCGCTGATCCCGAACGGCCCGCTCGTCGTTCGCAACGCTCTCGGCACCGAATGGCAGACGAAGCTGGCGGACTTCTTCATGAAGCTCCCGACGGCCGACGCCAAGTGCTTCAACGCCATCGAAGGCGGTGACTTCAAGGGCTACATCAAGGTTACCCCGGACTTCTACAACGCCGTCATCGACGTTCGTAAGGCTGCCATCGGCGGCTGATCCGCATTCCGATAATTGGGCGGCCGGCAACGGCCGCCCTTTTGCTATTCACCCCCTTTGCCATTCATAAGGGCAGGATTTCATGACGATCGCCGATACGCACCCGAACATGCAAAGCGCGACGCAGAGCGCCAAGGAGATCGGCGACGCCTGGAGCAAAATGGTTGCTCGCCGCCGTCTCTACACCGGCATCGGTCTCGTGATCCTGTTCGTCGCCTTCGTCAGCTCGGTGCGCTTCGCCGACGAAAACAACGCCGGGCATTTCTTTGACCGCCTGCCGCATCTCTTCGATTTCCTGAGCTGGCTCATTCCAAAGGACTGGGCCGACGTCTACCGCGCGCTCTTCGACCTGCCAAGCCCGAATGGCGCGAACGGCGCCGGTGGCGAGGAGTTCAATTTCCCACTCGGGCGCGTCTATGTCTGGGGCGATTTGTACATCCCGGAATATTTCGAACTGATGATCATCACGATCAACGTGGCGCTGGTATCGACCATCATCGGTTTCGTCTTCGCGGTGCCTTTGAGCTTCTTCGCCGCCCGCAACATGTCGCCGTCCAATCCGGTCCGTCTGGTCACGAAGCGCGTCATGGAGCTTCTGCGCGCCTTTCCGGAAATCGTCATCGCCGGCCTGTTCTCCGCGATCCTGTCGATCGGCCCGATCGCCGCCATCATCGCCGTTGGCCTGCATACGATCGGCGCGCTCGGCAAGCTGTTCTACGAAGTCGTCGAGAATATCGACATGAAGCCCGACGAGGGCGTGCGCGCGGTTGGGGCGAGCTGGAGCGAGCGCGTTCGCTTTGCCGCCCTGCCGCAGGTGCTGCCGAACTTCATGTCCTATGCGCTACTGCGTCTGGAGATCAACGTTCGCGCCTCCACCATCATCGGCGCCGTCGGCGGCGGCGGCATCGGCGAGGAGCTCAAACTTGCGATTTCGCGCGGTTTTGGCGCCAAGACGTTGGCCCTGGTGCTGCTTCTCTTCCTGACGATCATCGCCGTCGATCAGTTTTCCGCATGGCTCCGCCGCCGTCTGGTCGGCGAGCATGCCTTCCTTTTGCAGCATTGAGGTTGACCATGTCCATCATCGACGCCGGCCGTATGCAGGAAATCGAAGCGCGGTATCCGGAGGTGCTTCACCGGTCGTTCCGCCAGCGCTTCGGCGCGCTGATGATGTTCATCGGCGTCATCCTCTACGGCATCTATGCCGTATGGTTCTTCGATCTGCCCAAGGTCATCGCCGAGGCGCATTGGGAGCGCGTCGGCATCTATCTCAGCGAATGGTTCAGCTATGACGTGCAGCCGGAATTCCGCATCTCCGGCGATAAGATCAGCATCAAATATCCGCGCTTTTCGCCGCTGGGCGACAACCCGAACCCGGATTGGGTGAAGACCGCGCCCGACGGCAGCATGACCGTTTCGGTCAGCGGCACCAGCCGCATGGTGACCATCACCAAGACCCAGGCCATCCTGACGGCGCATGGCGTCACCATCCCGATCGACATCACCGGCGACGCGCCGAAGATCGTCGGCTCGCAGCCGGTACCGGGCTGGATGACCGTCTATGACGACAACATCCTCGCCAATATGGGCTTTGCCGGCGATGTCAGCATTTCCACCGACCGCGTGAAGATCCGCAAGCGTTTCATCGGTTGGGCGAATTTCGTCTTCGACACGCATTCGCCCTTCTTCGACAGGCCGGCAAGCGAAGTGATCGGCCTGATCGTCTCCGGACCGCGGCTGGACCCGGCTCAGTCCAACCTCTCGCTGGCCTTCGACAATATCTGGAACAATGGCGCCTGGCAGCATGGCGACGTTTGGAGCAAGCTGTTCCAGACCATCGTCATGGCCTTCCTCGGCACGCTGCTAGGTTCGCTCGCCGCCTTCCCGCTCGCCTTCCTGGCCGCCCGCAACATCACGCCCAACCGATTGCTCAATCAGGTGCTGAAGCGCTTCTTCGACTTCCTGCGCTCGGTCGATATGCTGATCTGGGCACTGTTCCTGACGCGCGCCTTCGGCCCGGGGCCGCTTGCCGGCAGCGGCGCGATCTTCCTCACCGAAACAGGCACGCTCGGCAAGCTCTATTCCGAAGGCCTCGAGAACATCGACAACAAGCCGCGCGAAGGCGTGAAATCCACCGGTTCCTCGACGATCCTCGCGCATCGCTACGGCATCATGCCACAGATCGTGCCCGTCATCGTCAGCCAGACGCTCTACCAATGGGAATCGAACGTGCGCGGCGCGACCATCATCGGCGCCGTCGGAGCGGGCGGTATCGGCCTAAAGCTCTGGGAAGCGATGCGCACGAACGCCAACTGGGAAAACGTCGCCTACATGGTGCTCTTGATCCTCATCGTCGTCTTCCTGTTCGACGCCGCATCCAGCGCCTTGCGCTCGCGGCTGATGGGCGCGCAGGTGAAATAAAAAGAACCAAGAAAAATCTCTGCGCATCATCATTTTGTCACGGGAATCCGGTAGCGCAGGCCGGCAAGACCGTAGCGTTCGAGCCGGCTTTAGCCGGATTCGTTTCGTTGCTGCCTTGCTGCTCTTGCGGTTTATCGCAAATCACCCAACAGTGTCTCGCGCAGCCGATTTTTCCAAGGAATGCAGCCTTGCGCTATGCTCTCTATTTCACGCCGCCCAAAGACGATCCGTTGACCTCGCTTGCCGCCCTCTGGCTGGGGCGCGACGCATTTTCCGACGAGATTTTTTCCGACAAGGCCATCGGCTCCGTGCCGGCGGATCATGCGGAACTGACGGCCGATCCGCGCCGCTATGGCTTCCATGCCACATTGAAGGCGCCCTTCGAGCTTGCCGGTTCGGTCACCGAGCGCGATCTTCTTGATGTCGCCGCCGAATTCGCCTCGCAGGCCAAGGCTTTCACCATTCCCGAACTGGTGCTTGGCCAGCTAGGGCATTTCTTCGCGCTCGTTCCGGGCTCGCTCTACCAGCCGCTGCAGGATTTCGCCTCGCGCGTGGTTAGGACTTTCGAGCCTTTCCGCGCACCGCTTTCGGATCATGATATTGCGCGGCGCAAGCCCGAGGGCCTGACCGAGCCGCAGCGTGCCAATCTGCTGCGTTGGGGCTATCCTTACGTCAACGACGAGTTCCGCTTCCATATGACCTTGACGGGGCGCGTCCCCGCCGAGCGCCAAGCCGAGATGCACGACGTCCTGCGCGAACGCTTCGCCGACCACACCGGCAAGCCGCTCGATGTTTCCGGCCTCGCCGTCTTCGTGGAAGAAGAGCGCGGTGCTCCCTTTATCGTCCGTTCCTGGCTGCCGCTTGCCAGCGCCTAATATGAAAGACCTGACATGACCAAAGAAACCGTCCTTTCCAACGCCCGCGTCGTCCTCGAAGACAGGATCGTCGAAGGTTCCGTGCTCATCCGTGACGGTCGCATTGCCGGCATTTCCGAAGGCAAATCCACCATCGGCGAGGATTTCGAGGGCGATTATCTGATCCCCGGTCTGGTCGAACTGCACACGGACCATCTGGAAGCCCATTACTCCCCGCGCCCAGGCGTGCGTTGGAACAAGACGGCGGCCATCCAAGCCCATGACGCCCAGATCGTTACCTCGGGCATTACGACCGTATTCGACTGCCTGCGCATGGGCTCGGACGCAGACGACGGATTCGAAAAGGGCGAAATGCGCGATATGGCCGACGCCATCCAGGCGGCCCAAGGCGAAGATCGCCTGCGCGCCGATCACCTGATCCACCTGCGCTGCGAAGTCTCTTCCGACAACGTCCTCGATCACTTCCAGGATTTCGAGAAGGATCCTTATGTGCGCCTGGTCTCGTTGATGGACCACGCGCCGGGACAGCGCCAGTTCCAGACCATGGACCAGTACATTTTCTACTATCAGAAGAAGCGCGGGCTCAGCGACGAAGCCTTTGCCAAGTTTGTCGCCAAACGCCAGGAAGAATCAGCCAAATACGCGAAGCCGAGCCGCGACGCGATTTCCAAGGTCTGCGCCGAACGCGGCATAACGGTCGCCAGCCATGACGATGCGACGCTCGCCCATGTCGACGAAGCCATCAACTACGGGGTTCGCCTGGCGGAGTTTCCGACCAGCATCGATGCAGCCAAGGCTTCCCACGGCGCCGGCATGAGCGTGCTGATGGGTGCCCCCAACATCGTGCGCGGCAAATCGCATTCGGGCAATATCGCCGCCCGTGATCTCGCCGAGCTCGGCGTGCTGGACGTGCTTTCCTCCGACTACGTGCCGCTCAGCCTGCTGCATGCGCCCTTCATCCTCGCGGACGAAGTCGAGGGCATTTCGTTGCCGCAGGCGATCGCCATGGTGACCGCAACGCCGGCAAGGACGGTCAGCCTCAACGACCGCGGCCGCATCGCTGAGGGCTTGCGCGCCGATCTCGTGCGCGTCCGCCGCGATCACGGCGTTCCGGTCACGCGATCGGTATGGCGAGAAGGACGCCGGGTCGCATGAGCCCGGAAGCCAACATCAAGCCAGCTAATAATGGCTTGTCGGATACCGCTGCGGGCACGCTGGCTGTCGTCGTCGGCCCGAGCGGCGCCGGCAAGGATACGCTGATGAATCTGGCTGCCCGGCATTTCGCCGGCCGGCCGGATGTCCACTTCGTTCGCCGCGTCATCACGCGCGACGGCGATGCCGGCAACGAGGATCATAGAAGCGTTTCGGAAGCAGATTTCGATGCCATGGAACAGGCCGGCGTCTTCGCCGTCTCTTGGGAAGCGCATGGCCTGAAATACGGCATTCCGGCCGAAGTCGCCGACGAACTTGCCCGCGGCAATCTCGTCATCGCCAATGGCTCGCGCTCGGCGCTGCATCATTTCCAGGCCGCATTTCCGCGGCTGAAGGTCATCAACATCACGGCGACGCGCGAAGTGCTGGCCGAGCGGCTGATGGCGCGCGGGCGCGAGAGCCGCGAAGATGTGTTGAAGCGTCTGGAGAGAAGCGCGCTGACCGTCCAGGGCAGCTATGATGTCGCCGATATCGACAATAGCGGCACGCTCGAAGAGGCCGAAGGCGTCATCATTTCGGTGCTCGAAGCGCTGATCGCAAGATAAAGACGGTTTGTGCCGCACCTGCAGAGACAAACTCACGGTGCAACGCCCCTCAACCTGCGCTTCGCGCGTCCTTTTCTCCAATGGAGAGAAGGTGGGGATTTGCCGCACGCCCCCGTTTTTCCTTCTCCCCTCGGGGAGAAGGTGGCCCGAAAGGTCGGATGAGGGGGTGCCCCACTATGAGGGCTGGCCTCCTCACTCTACCCGGACTACCTCAGTGCGCCTCATCCCAATTGTGGGCAGCGCGCGCGTCGACTTTCAGCGGCACCGCCATGTCGACCGCCGGCATGGCGGCATTTTCCATGACCGAGACGATGATTGGCGTTGTCCGCTCGACATCGGCATCCTCGACTTCGAAAATCAGTTCGTCATGCACCTGCAAGAGCATGCGCACGCGATCGCCAAGTCCAGCGGCGGCCAGCGCCGGTTCCATCTTGATCATGGCGCGGCGGATGACATCGGCGGCCGATCCCTGGATTGGCGCATTGATCGAGGCGCGCTCGTTGAAGGCACGGACGGAGGGATTGGAGGAACGGATTTCCGGAAAATGGATGCGGCGACCGAAGATGGTCTCGACATAGCCCTTATCGCGCGCTGCCTGCTTGGCGCCTTCCATGTAATCGCGGATGCCGGGGAAGCGCTCGAAATACTTCTTGATGTAATCGCCTGCTTCCGATCGCTCGATGGAGAGCTGGTTGGCGAGGCCGAAGGCGGAGATGCCGTAGATGATACCGAAGTTGATCGCCTTGGCGCGGCGGCGCACCTCGCTAGGCATGCCATCTACCGGCACGCCGAACATTTCGGATGCGGTCATCGCGTGAATATCGATGCTATCTTCGAAGGCCTGCTTGAGCTGCGGGATATCGGCGACATGCGCCAGCACGCGCAGTTCGATCTGGCTGTAATCAGCTGAGACGAGCTTGTGGCCCGGCGTCGAAATGAAGGCGGTGCGGATCTTGCGGCCTTCCGCTGTGCGCACCGGGATATTCTGCAGGTTCGGCTCGGAGGACGACAGGCGTCCCGTTGTGGTCGAGGCCAGCGAATAGGAGGTGTGAACGCGCTTTGTCTCAGGATGGACGTAGCTCGGCAGGGCATCCGTATAGGTGGATTTCAGCTTGGTGAGCTGTCGCCAGTCGACGATCTTGCGCGGCAGTTCGAAGCCGGCGGCCGCCAGATCCTCCAGCACCTGCGCCGAGGTCGACCATTGCCCGGTCTTGGTCTTGCTACCGCCTGATAATCCCATCTTGCCGAAGAGGATATCGCCGAGCTGTTTCGGTGAGCCGATGTTGAAGCGTTCGCCGGCCAGCGTATAAATCTCGTCTTCCAGCCGAGCGGCGCCCTGCGCCAGCTCACCGGAAAGGCGAGAGAGGATCTGCCGGTCGATCGTGATGCCGCGCTCCTCCATATGGGCAAGCACCGGCACCAGAGGCCGTTCCAACCGCTCGTAGACGACTGAGAGTTTTTCTGCCGCAAGTCGTGGTTTCAGCACCAGCCAGAGACGCAGCGTGACATCCGCATCTTCGGCGGCATAGGCGGTGGCGCGGTCGATATCGACGAGATCGAAGGTGACGTTGGATTTGCCGCTGCCGGCCACATCCTTGTAGGCGATCGGCTTGTGGCCGAGCCAGCGCTCGGAGAGACTGTCCATGCCGTGCGTGGCGTTGGAGCCGCCATCGAGCACATAGGACAGGAGCATCGTGTCATCGAACGAGCGCGTCTCGATGCCATAGCGCTTCATCAGCAGATAGTCGTATTTGAGGTTCTGCGCAATCTTCAGGATGGAGGCATCCTCGAGCAGATCCTTCAGGCGAGCCAGCGCATCGCGAAGCGGAATCTGGTTGTCCGCCAGTCCGCCGCCGAGCAGATCGCCGACCCCGGTCTTGTGGCTGAGGGGGACATAGGCCGCGCGAATGGTAGCGCCGGTGGGATCGTTGCGGTTGTCCGCGATCGCCAGCGAAAAGCCGACGATTTCCGCCTGCATGACATCGAGCGACGTCGTCTCGGTATCGAAGGCGACGATGCCGGTCTCGCGCGCATCGGCGATCCATTGATCGAGGACGGCGATATCGCGAATAGTCACATATTTCGAATGATCGAACGGCGCGTTCGCGAAACTCGCCGCGCGGGCCTTGGCAAGGTCTTCGGGTTCAGCCGTGCTTTCGGATGCCAGCCGCGCCTTGGCGGATGGCGCCGGGACGGTGGCGCCTTCGGCCTCGACCGTGCTGCCGGCGACAAGGTCGACATTCTCGCCGACATCGAGATCGGGGCCATGGGCGGCTTCGCCCCATTCGATCTTGACGACGGACGGCTCGATCACTGCTGCATCGCAGTCGCAGGCCTCCGCCACGCGCCGCGTCAGCGTGGTGAATTCCATGGTCTTCAGGAAGCCGATCAGCTTCGGGCCGTCCTGGGGTTCCAGCATCAGGGTATCAAGCGACAATTCCAGCGGCACATCGGTTCTAAGCGTCACCAGCTGGCGGGAAATGCGGGCAAGCTCGGCATTGGCGATGATGTTTTCACGGCGCTTCTGCTGCTTGATCTCGCCGGCGCGGGCGAGCAGCGTGTCAAGATCGCCAAACTCCTCCAGAAGCTGCGCTGCCGTCTTCGGGCCGATGCCGGGAATGCCGGGGACATTATCGACGGAGTCGCCGGTCATCGCCTGCAGGTCGATCATCTTGTCCGGCGGCACGCCCCATTTCTCGACGACATCGGGAATGCCGATCTGCTTGTCCTTCATGCTGTCATACATGTGGACCATGGGCGTGACGAGCTGCATCAGGTCCTTGTCGGACGAGATGATCGTCACGTCGGCGCCGGTCGCCTCGGCCTGACGGGCATAGGTGGCAATGATATCGTCCGCCTCGAAGCCGTCGGTCTCGATGCAGGGCAGGTTGAAGGCGCGGGTCGCCTCGCGGATAAGGCCGAATTGCGGGATCAGCTCCTCCGGCGGCGCCGAGCGATTGGCCTTGTATTCGGGGAAGATATCCTTGCGGAAGGTCTTCGACGAGTAGTCGAAGATCACGGCGAAATGCGTCGGCGTTACACCCACGGAGGTATCGCGCGCCGAGGTCAGCAGCTTCCACAACATATTGCAGAAACCGGAGACGGCGCCGACGGGCAATCCGTCGGACTTTCGCGTCAGCGGCGGCAGGGCATGAAAGGCCCGGAAAATGAAACCGGAGCCGTCGACGAGGAAAAGATGATCACCTTTTTTCATGGAAGCATGGATAGCGTGGCGCACTTCCAACGTCCATATAAACTTCTGCTTTTGCAGTCTGTGGAAAGAGCGAAATCTCTCACTGAAACGTTACTAAATTTTAATCAATCTAATCTGCGTATTCCCTTGAAAAACCACATTCGCAACCTCAAATCATGTTCACCGGCGATTGATTTGCCGAGGGTCTGACAACCGGCCTGTCCCCCGCCATGTCAGACTTGGACAAAGGCCTATCCCCTCTCCGGGCCTTTGTCCCCCCTTTTTACGAGCCGCCATGGCGAACCTCCAGGCCATGGCGGCTTTTTCATGCAAAAAAAATACAACCTCAGGACGTGAAAAAATGCCTGAAGTTGCTGATTTTCGAGCACCTCTACCCAAGAAATTGCCGATTGTCTTGGTTCTGAATTGTCGGCATATTTGCAATCATGGGATTTAATCGGATGGACTCCGCCGCCTACCTTGCCAGTCAGATGGCAAAGGGATTTGCTCGCTCGTTACACCAACGCGCGGCGAAACTCGGCTTTTCCCCCGGTCAGTTTCCGATCCTGCTGGAATTGTGGTCCGAAAACGGGCTCACGCAGAAACAATTGCTGGAACGGGTCGATATCGAGCAGGCGACGATGGCCAATACCCTATCGCGCATGGAGCGCGATGGGCTGGTGGAGCGCCGCCCGCATCCCTCGGACAAGCGAGCACAACTGATTTTCCTGACAAGCCGGGCGGCCGCGATGGAGGGAGAGGCGATCGAGGCCGCGATGGAAGCGGATACGGAGCTCCTGAAAGATTTTCGCCATTTCGAGCGCGAGCTTCTGCTGGAATATATCCGGCGCGTCCTGGACAACGCCAGGCAGCTTTAGGACTACCCGACCGCCTTATCCAGGATGGGATGGGGCTGGCTGGGCGCGACATCCGGCTTGCCGAAGAATATCCCTTGAAGCTGCGCGCAACCTTCCTCGATGACGATTCGGCGCTGGGTTTCCGTTTCCACGCCTTCCGTCACGACGGGCATGTTCAGGCTATGTCCAAGGCCGATGATCGCACGGACGATCGAACGTGCCGCGGGATCGTGTTCGAGGGCACCGGTGAAGCTGCGATCGACCTTGATCTTATCGAAGGGGAAGGCGCGCAGGTTGCTGAGCGAGGAAAAGCCGGTGCCGAAATCATCCATGACGACGCGGATGCCGAGACGGTGCAGCCGCTGCAATGTCGCGATGACGGACGTGCGGTCGCGCATCAGGGCCGCCTCGGTGATCTCCAGCTCGAGCCGCCGCGGCTCAAGCCCGGTTTTGCGCAGAATCCGTTCGATCTGGTCATAGAGGGTGGGGATCATGAATTGCAGCGGCGAGAGGTTGACGGCGATAGTCGCGGGCTCGCTCCAGCGCGTCGCCTCCTGGCATGCCTGCTGCAGCACCCATTCACCGATCGACACGATCGAACCGCTCTCCTCGGCGATGGGAATGAAGGTCTCCGGATCGATCACGCCACGGTCCGGGTGCGCCCAGCGCAACAGCGCCTCGTAGCCGCTGACGCTGTCGCTGCCGACATCGTAGATCGGCTGGTATTCCAGAAAGAGCTGCCTGCGAAGAATGGCCTGGCGCAGATCGTTCTCCAGCTGGCGGCGCGTGCGCACGGCCTTGTCCATTTCGGCATCGAAGAAACAGGCGTGGCCCCGGCCGGCGCGCTTGGCACGATAAAGCGCCGTATCCGCGTTGGCATACAGCTGCTCGGCGCTGGCGCCGTCGCGCGGATAGATGGCGATGCCGAGACTGACGCCGACGGCCGTCGGGTCGCGCGCCGTATCCATCTCCATGGCGAATTCGGCAAGAATGCGCTCGGCAAGACGAGTGGCGCCCACGGGCTGCTGCCGCTTCGGCTGGATGATGGCGAATTCGTCGCCGCCAAGCCTCGCCACCGTATCGCCCTCTTCGATGATGCGTTGCAGGATGCCGGCGACCTTGCAAAGGATACGATCTCCTTCGGCATGGCCGAAGACATCGTTGATCGCCTTGAAGCGATCCAGGTCCAGGCAGAAGATGGCGACTTCGCCGCCTTTGCGATTGGCCATCTGCAGCGCCTGGCGCATGCGCAGGTCGAACAGCGAGCGATTGGGCAGGTCCGTCAGGATATCGTGATGGGCCAGGTGCTCGATCATCTGCTGCGCCTGACGCCGTTCCGTCAGGTCGCGCACGACCAGCACGCTGCATTCATGGCCACGATAGGTGATGGAACGCCGCACTGTTTCGACGGGAATCGATTTGCCACCGCAGCCCGAAAGCGTGGTCTCGAGCGGAATGGCGGCTTCGGCATGAGCCTCCATGTCGAGCGTTAGGAAGGCTTCGGGCGCCAGGCCGGTCACTTGCTGGGCTGACCATCCGGAAATGGTAAAGAAGCGCTCGTTCGCATCGATAATTCTGCCGTCGCGGACAATGAGCAATCCCTCGAGCGAAGCGTTGGCGAAACCACGGAGATCGGTCAGATGACGATCGATGAAGATCGCGCCGAGAGCGATGAGAATGAGGCCCATCGCGGCAGCCATGACGATGCCGGCAAGGATACTTCGATCGATAGAGACGGCGGTGGCGGCCATATTCGCTTCGGGGGTCAGCGTCACACCGCTCATCGCAGTGAAATGCAGCGAGCAAATTGCGAGCAGCAGGAGCAAAGCGCCGGCAATGATGCGCCTGACGCCATGAAGGCTGCGAAATGCAAGGAAGGCCAGCGACGAGAAAACGGCGCCGACTACAATGGAGATGACGACGCGCTGCAAGTCATAGGAAAGCTGTGCCGAGGCCTCTATGGCCTGCATGCCGCTGAAGTGCATGGCGCCAATTCCAAATGCCATCAAGAAACCACCGACGGCAAAGGAAACGCCGTTATCCCACTCGAAGGCAATGGCGATGGCAAGCCAGGAACCAATGATGGCAAGAACCACTGAAAGCACGGTCAGCGAAAGATCGTAGTAGATGGGAAGGCTGCTCTGATAGGCGAGCACGGCGATGAAATGCGTTGCCCATATGCCGACGCCGCTGGCAAAGGCTGCAGCAACAATCCAATAGCGACGATGATGCGACTGGCATTCCTGCGCGCGAGAGAACAGAAGCATGGTGGCAAGGCTGCCGATGAGGCAAATGATCGCCGCAACGAGAATAAGCCTGAAGTCATGATCGTCACGAATGCATGCAATCACTGAAAACATTACACGCCTCCAGAATACTCTTCTGGATTGACGTTATTTCCAATACTCTAAAAAACTTGTAAATTACATACGCAACTAATCACATAAAAGCGAACCCGACCCAAAGCGGCAAGCTACGGTAAATTTTCAGTTTTAACGCCTCGAAACCGATCGGGCTTTGGTCTATCGTCCCTCCAAATCTCATGTAAGGAGTCGGATATGACCGATCTATCGCCCGTTCTCGATCGAGCCGATCAGAACCTCCCCTCCAGCCTGGACAATCTCTTCGAGCTGCTGCGCATCAAGTCCATTTCGACGGATCCGGACTACAAGGTAGAGTGCCGCAAGGCGGCGGAATGGCTGGTCGCCTATCTGAACTCGCTAGGCTTTACGGCCTCCGTGCGCGACACGCCCGGACATCCGATGGTGGTCGCCCATCACGATGCCGGCGGCGCCGATGCACCGCATGTGCTCTTCTACGGTCACTACGACGTGCAGCCGGTCGATCCGATCGAGCTCTGGGACAGCGATCCCTTTGCGCCTGAGATCAAGGACATGGGCAATGGCCGCAAGATCCTGACTGGGCGCGGCACGTCCGACGACAAGGGTCAGCTGATGACCTTCGTCGAGGCGGTGCGCGCCTATAAGGAAACCAGGGGTACGCTTCCTGTGCGCATCACCATCCTGTTCGAAGGCGAGGAGGAATCCGGTTCGCCCTCGCTCAAGCCTTTCCTCGAAGCCAACGCCGCCGAGCTGAAGGCGGATTTCGCCCTCGTCTGCGATACCGGCATGTGGGACGGCGAAACGCCGGCGATCTCCGCCGGCCTGCGCGGACTGGTGGGCGAGGAGATCATCATCACCGCGGCCGACCGCGACCTGCATTCGGGTGTCTTCGGCGGTGCTGCCGCCAATCCGATCCATATCCTGACCGATATTCTCGCCGGCCTGCATGACGAGACCGGCGGCGTGACGCTTTCCGGCTTCTATGACGGCGTCGAAGAAACGCCCGCCAATATCAAGGCCTCCTGGGAAAAGCTCGGGCTGACAGCCGAAAAATTCCTAGGCGAAGTGGGCCTGTCGATCCCGTCGGGCGAAAAGGGCCGTTCCGTGATGGAGCTCACCTGGGCGCGGCCGACGGCCGAAGTGAACGGAATTACCGGCGGCTATACCGGCGCCGGCTTCAAGACCGTGATCGCGGCCAAGGCATCGGCGAAGGTTTCCTTCCGTCTCGTCGGCCAGCAGAACCCGGCGGCGATCCGTGAGAGCTTCCGCGCCTATGTGCGCTCGAAGATCCCGGCGGACTGCTCGGTGGAATTCCATGAACACGGTGGCTCGCCGGCCATCCAGCTCGCCTATGATTCGCCGGCCCTGACCAAGGCGAAGACGGCGCTGTCCAGCGAATGGCCGAAGCCCGCCATCGTCATCGGCATGGGCGGCTCGATCCCGATCGTTGGCGATTTCCAGAAGATGCTCGGCATGGAATCGCTGCTGATCGGCTTCGGACTTTCCGACGACCGCATTCATTCGCCGAACGAGAAATACGAGCTGCGGTCCTATCACAAGGGCATCCGCTCCTGGATCCGCGTCCTCGACGCGCTCGCCGGATAAGCGATTTGCGGGACGCGCCGGTTTCTCCGTGCGTCCCGTATTGTTCCCACCTTGACGGCACGGCATGCCGTCATCCGGACAGAGCGGTCATCCTGCCCCGGTGTCATTTGGCCGAAATCGATGAGATAGGACATGGGAATCTGGATCGATACCGATATGGGGTTCGATGATATCGCCGCCATCCTGGTGGTCGCGCATTCGGATCTCGTCATCGACGGCGTTTCGCTTGTCAGCGGCAACGCGCCCCTGTCCCATGTCCAGGCCAATGCGGCGAGCGCGGCCGCCGCCTTCGGCTGGACGTTCCCGATCCATACCGGCCGTAAGCTGCCCGTCCTATGCAAGCTGGAAACGGCGCAGAGCATTCTCGGCCAGACCGGCATTCCCACGACAGGCCGAAGCCTGCCGCCGGCCGATCCGTTGCCGGCAAGCGATGCCTTTAGCGCACTCTGCGACTGGCTTTCCGACGGCAACGGGCCGAAGCGCATTCTGGCGCTCGGGCCGCTGACCAACATCGCCGCCATAGCACTGGCACGACCGGATTTCGCCGCCCGCATCGACGAACTGACGTGGATGGGCGGCGGCGTCACCTCGGGCAATCACACGGCATCGGCGGAATTCAACGCCTATGCCGATCCGGAGGCGCTCGCGATCGTACTCGCACACGGCCTGCCATTGCGCATGATCGATCTCGATATCTGCCGCAAGGTGCTGGCCTCACCCGCGGATGTCGCCCGCATCCGCGAGATCGCTGGCGCGAAGGCGCAGCTGCTCGGCGATCTGCTGGAGGGCTATGTCAACATCGCCATCAGCCGCGGCAGGCCGGCCATGGCAATCTACGATCCTACGGCGGCCGCCATTTTCGTGGAGCCGGGGATAGCGACGCTTCGGCATGCCCGGATCGACGCGGAATTGTACGGGCAGCATACGCGCGGGCGCACCATCGTCGAAACACGCGCCTCGCATGCTGAGTTCAACGCCCATTTCGCCACCGAAATCGATGCGGAGAACGCCCGCCGGATCATATTCGACGCGCTGCTTCGGGAGGCCGGCCGATGAACCGGGAAGGCGGCGAACCGGCAGACCTAAATGTTCCCGAGCTGCGTTTACGCGCAGTTGCCGCCGCACGCGGCGATCAACCATTCGATCTGCTAATTGCCGGCGGCCGCCTTGTCGACATGGTGACCGGGCAGATCCGCGCCGCTGATATCGGCATCGTCGGCCCGCTGATCGCAAGCGTACATGCGCCCGGCAGCCGCACCGATGCGAGGCAGACGATCGATGCCGAGGGCTGCTTTCTTTCTCCCGGCCTGATCGACACGCATATGCATATCGAAAGCTCGATGGTGACGCCGGCGACCTATGCCGAGGCCGTTCTGCCGCGTGGAGTGACGACCATCGTCTGGGATCCGCATGAATTCGGCAACGTCCACGGTCTCGATGGCGTGCGCTGGGCGATCGAAGCGACGCGGCAACTGCCGCTGCGGGTGATACCGCTGGCGCCATCCTGCGTGCCTTCCGCACCGGGGCTGGAACTGGCCGGCGCCGATTTCGGTGCGGCTGCGATGGCTGAGATGCTGGCATGGTCTGATATCGGCGGTGTGGCCGAGGTCATGACCATGCGCGGTGTCATCGACGGCGATCCGCGCGCCACCGCTATTGTCAATGCCGGATTGCTTTCGGGCAAGACCGTCTGCGGCCATGCCCGCGGTCTCGAGGGCGCCGATCTCAATGCCTTCATGGCTGCCGGTATCTCCTCCGACCACGAACTGACCTCCGGCACCGATCTGCTGGCCAAGCTTTTGGCGGGCCTCGCCATCGAGCTGCGCGGTTCGCACGATCATCTGCTGCCGCAATTCGTCGACGTCATTAACGATCTCGGCTTTCTGCCGCAGACCGTGACGCTTTGTACCGATGACGTCTTTCCCGACGAGCTGCAAGAGGGCGGCGGCCTTGACGATGTGGTGCGCCGCCTCGTCGGCTATGGCCTCAAGCCCGAATGGGCCTTGCGAGCGGCAACGCTGAATGCCGCCATGCGGCTAGGACGCAGCGATCTGGGCCTGATCGCGGCCGGACGGCGCGCCGACATCGTGCTCTTCGAAGATCTGCAGGGGTTCAAGGCGCGGCATGTGATCGTCAATGGCGTCGTGGTTGCCGGGGCCGGCCGAATGATCGGTCTGATCGAGCAAGCCGATGCCGCGCTGCTGCGCAATTCGGTCAAGCTGACATTGTTCGGCGAAGATGATTTCCGTGTGGCGGCAACCGGCAACCGCGTGCGGCTTGCGACCATCGATCAGCCGCGCTTCACGCAATGGGGTGAAATGCAGGCCGATGTAGGACACGGCTTCGTCGTGCCGCCAGCGGAAACGGCGATGATCGCCGTCGTCCATCGTCATGGCAAGGCAGACGGCCGGCCGCGCGTCGGCTTCCTCACGGGCTGGGGCGAGTGGCGCGGCGCCTTCTGCACGACGGTTTCGCATGACAGCCACAATCTGACGGTTTTCGGCGGAAATGCGGGAGATATGGCGATTGCCGCCAACGCCGTCATCGCGGCCGGCGGCGGACTTGCGGTCGCACGCAACGGCAGGATCGAGGCGCTGCTGCCGCTGCCGCTCTCCGGGCTGGTCAGCGACGCGCCGCTTGCGGAAACAGCCAACGCCTTCCGCGCCGTCCGCGAGGCAATCGACGCTATCGTCGACTGGAACCCGCCTTACCTCGTCTTCAAGGCCTGCTTCGGCGCAACGCTTGCCTGCAATGCCGGACCGCACCAGACGGATCGCGGCATTGCCGATGTGGCGGCAGGACTGGTGTTGGAAACGCCGGTGCTTGGGGAGGTTGTCTAGGTTCTTCGCATGATATCAGCTGTGCGTTCGTGGCCGCAGCCTATTGAAGGGCCGCTTACCCCTCCTCCCCCAGCTCCTGTTCCACCAGCGTCGTCCAGAAGGCGACGCCCGAGGCGATGGCATCGTCGTTGAAATCATAGCCGGTGTTATGGTGCAAAGCGCCGTCGACCGCTGGGCCGTTGCCGAGCCAGACGTAGCAGCCGGGTGCCTTCTGGCCGAAAAACGCGAAATCGTCGCCGGCGGTCGATGGTGGGAAGCGCGTCAGCACTTTGTCGCCGAAGACCGTTGCCGCAGCCTTCAGCGCACGCGCCGTGGCATCGGCATCATTGACGACGGGCGGAATGCGGCGCTCGAACCGAAAGTCGACGCCGATCCCATACATGGCCGCCGTGCCGTGCGCCAGGCGGCCGATTTCCTCCTCGAGCTGATCGCGAACCTCGGGCGTATAGGCGCGCGCCGTACCGCCGATCTCGACGGTGTCGGGAATGACGTTCAGCGCCTTGGGGTCGCCCGCCTGCAGCGAGCAGGCGCTTACGACGGCCGGCTGCAGCGGATCGACCACGCGCCCGACGATGGTCTGCAGCGAAGACAGGAATGTCGCCGCCGCCGTAATCGGGTCCTTGCCGAGATGCGGCTTGGCGCCGTGGGTGCCGGTGCCGCGGAAAGTGATGCGCCAGCTGTCGGACGAGGCGAGCTGCGGCCCCTCGACGACGGCCATCTCATCGACGTCGAGACCGGGCATATTATGCAGCCCATAGACGGCATCGCAGGGAAACAGATCGAAAAGGCCATCGTCCGCCATGCGCTTGGCGCCGCCTCGGCCTTCCTCGGCCGGCTGGAAGATGAAATGCACCGTGCCGGAAAAGCCTCGCTTGGCGGCGAGATGACGGGCCGCGCCGATCAGCATGGCCGTATGGCCGTCATGGCCGCAGGCATGCATCTTGCCGGGAATGGTGGATTTGTAGGGCCGATTGGCCTTCTCCGGCATGGCAAGCGCATCCATGTCGGCGCGAAGTCCGATGCGGCGCGTGCCGTTGCCGCCCTGCAGCGTGCCGACGACGCCGGTCTTGCCGAGGCCGCGATGCACCGTCAGCCCAGCCTCCTCCAGCAAGGTTGCGACGATGCCGCTGGTGCGCTCTTCCTCGAAGCCGAGCTCGGGGTGGGCATGAAGATTATGGCGAAGCGAGGTGAGGAAAGGCAGATCCTCGGCGATTTCATCGGGAAAGGGCATGGGGAATTCCTTCGGCATGGGGCACGATGACGGCGTGCCCTATCTTCCCCAAAGCATCACCTGCTTCAACCCAAATGACGCTCAGGCGCCGAGCTTGTTGAAGACATGTGCCTTTCCGATGACGGTCACCGAAACCATGCTGCCGATCTCGGGCAAGCCGACACCGGAGCTTTTGATGTTCAATGTCTCCGAACCGTTGGCATCGGACAAGACGACCGTCACCGCGCAGACGGCACCGCCGAATTCGACTTCAGTCACCTTGCCGATGCAAGCCGCACTCGCACCGGCATCCTCGAGAGCGGTCAGGCGCAATTGCTCGGGCCGCAGCATGATGTCTGTGCGCTCCTGTCGGCTTTCGGCGTCGACCGGAATGTGCCCGAGGACACATTTGGCCGATCCGTTGCCGACATCGGCCGGCAGCACGAGGGCGTCGCCGAGGAAGAGCGCGGTCTCGCGATCCCTAGGGTTGAGGTAGAGGGCTTGCGGCGTTCCCGCCTGTATGAGCCTGCCCTCGCGCAGGACGGCGACCTGATCCGCGAAGGAGAGTGCCTCCGCCTGATCATGCGTCACCAGAACCGCGGTGATGCCGGCAATCTGCAGCACGCGGGCGACCGCCTTTCGCATGTTCTCGCGCAGACCTGTATCGAGAGCGGAAAAAGGCTCGTCGAGCAGCATCAGCTTCGGCTTGCGGCCGAGGGCCCGCGCAAGCGCGACACGCTGCTGCTGGCCGCCCGAAAGCTGATGCGGGCGCCGATCGAGCATGCTGCGATCGAGTTCGACCATATCGATGAGGGCGTTGATGCGCTGGTCGCGGTCCCGCGCGCCGCGCTCCATGCCGAAGCCGATATTTTCCGATACGCTCAGATGTGGAAACAGGGCGCCATCCTGCGAGACGATGCCGATGCCGCGGCGATGCGCGGGCACGATCGCCTCTCCGTCGGCGAGAGTCTCGCCCTCCAGCATCACCTGTCCCGCATCGGGGACCTCGAAACCGGCGATGATGCGCAGCAGCGTCGTCTTGCCCGAACCGGACGGGCCGACGATCGCCGTGCGGCTGCCGGCGGCGACCGTGAGGTCGATATGGTCAAGCGCATGCACGGGGCCGTAGCGCTTGCTGATATTCTTGATCGCCAGAAAGGTCATTGTCCGGCCGTTCGCTTGGATTGCACGTAAAGAAGAAGGGTGAGCGGCAGCGACAGCACGACCATCATGAAGGCGTAGGGTGCCGCCGAAACATAATCGATCTCGCTGGTCAGCGACCAGAATTTGGTTGCCAGTGTTTCCGTGCCGTTAGGAGAGAGCATGAGCGTTGCCGTCAGCTCATTGGTGATGCCGAGCGCGACAAGCGCGACGCTGGCGGCAAAGCCGGGAGCGGCAAGCCGCATGGTGATCTGCCGCACGGCCTGCGCCGGCGTGCGGCCGAGCGCCATGGCGGCGCGCTCGAGCTCGACGGGCGCCTGGGCGATGCTGGCGCGCAGGCCGACCATGGCGCGCGGCAAGAACAGCAGGACATAGGCGAGCAGTAGGGTCGCAAAGGTCTGATAGAGCGGCAGGACCAGCCGGACGGTGATGGATACCAGGGCGAGCGCGACGACGACGCCCGGCAGCGAACCGACATAATAATGGCAGGCTTCGAGAATGCGCTGCAGCCGCCCCGGCGCGCGCACCGACAGCCAGGCCATGGGGGTCGCGGCAATGGTGGCGAGGAGGCCGCCGGCGATGGCCAGAACAATAGTCTGCAGCAGAGCGGAGCCGACCGTATCGATCCGCCAGATATCCATGCCGCCAAGATAAAGCCAGCGTGCCAGGGTTACGAAAGGAATGCCGAGCGTCAAGGCGGCCGTCACGACGGGCAGCGCGATGGCTGGGCCGACAAACCAGCCGAGGCGACGCCGATCGGTGGGGCGGGCGGCACCCGAACCGATGCGGGCATAACGCTCGTTGCCGCGCACCAGCACCTCGATGCCGAGCAGCAGCAGGCAGCAGAAGACGAGGACGCCGCCGAGCATGTTGGCGGCCGGGCTGTTATAGGCCGACTGGAACTGATCGACGATGGCGGTGGAGAAGGTGTCGAAGCGGATCATCACGTAGAGACCGTATTCGGCCAGGAGATGCAGGCCGATCAGCAGCGAGCCGCCACAGATGGCGAGGCGAAGCTGCGGCAGGATTGCCCTGAAGAAGACGCGCCAGGGGCCGAGGCCGAGCGAGGCCGCCGCATCCTCGATCGCCGGATCGAGCCGGCGCAGGGCGGCCGCGACGGGCAGATAGAGAAAGGGATAGTAGGCGAGCACCGATACCAGCACACCGCTCCAGAGCCCGCGCATGCCGGGCACGAGGCTGACCCACGCATAGCTGTGCACGAAGGCGGGCACGGCAAGCGGCGCTGCGGAGAGCCAGGACCAGAGGCGGGCACCGGGAATATCGGTGCGCTCCGTCAGCCAGGCAAGCGTGACGGCCAGCAGGATACACAGCGGAATGGTGCAGATTTCGAGCATGACGGTGTTGACGAGCAGCTCGCCGACGCGATTGCGGAAGATCAGGGCGACGACGGAGGCCCAGCCGGTATCGATCGTAATCCAGACGATGAAGCCGAGCGGTACCAGGCTCAGAAGCGCAACGATGGAAGCAAGGGCGACGACGGAGGCATGCCGAACGCGGCCGCGGGGAGCAGCCGTCAACTGGGGCATTCGCATGGCGGCAGGCTCGCCGGCATATGTGTTCTTCTGCAGCAAATCCGAGCTGCCTTTCACGCCCTGAAATAGGAAGGCAACCGCCGCTGACGGCGATTGCCCGATCGATTGGCCTTAAAGCCATCCGTATGCCCCTAGCAGGGCATGCGGATGGGATGCAAGAGCGGAGCCCGTCCGAAATCGCGAAACGCGTTGCGGCAAGGGCTCTCGCCTTAGATGAGCCCTGCTTCCGTCATCAGGTCGGTGACCTTCTTACTGTTCAGCTTCGAAGGCTCGACCTTCGGTGCCTGCAGGTCCGCTAGCGGCACCAGCTTCGGGTTGGAAGCAGCGCCATTGCCGACGGCATATTCATAGGAGTCACCGTCGCGCAGCACGACCTGGCCGCCCTTGCCGGTGATCCACTTCAGGAATGCCTGCGCTTCCTTCTGATGCTGGCTGGATGCCAGCACGCCGCCGCCGGAGATGCTGACGAAAGCGCCCGGATCCTGGTTCTTGAAGTAATGCAGGGCAACGTTCTTGCTGTTTTCGCCGGTTTTGGCCTGATCGCCGAACCAGTAATAGTGATAGATCACCGCGCCTTCGATTTCGCCGGCATTGACGGCCTTCATGGCAACGCTGTTGCCCTTGTAGGGGCTGGCATTTTCCTTCATCGCCTTCAGCCAGGCGCGGGTGGCGTCCTCGCCCTTCAGCTCAAGGAAGGCACTGACGATCGCCTGGAAGTCGGCGCCGGCAGGCGAAGCGCCCCAACGGCCCTTCCACTTGGGATCGGCCAGATCGAGCATCGACTTCGGCAGATCGGCTTCCTTCAGCTTGGTCTTGTCATAGGCGAAGACGGTGGAACGGGCGGCAACGCCGACCCAGTTGCCATCGGCGGCCTTGAAGGTTTCCGGCACCTGCGCCAGCGTTTCGGCGTCGACCGGAGCAAAAAGCTTGTTGGCGTCGACCAGCGCCATGCCCGGGGAATTTTCCGTCAGATAGACGTCGGCGGGAGAGGCAGCACCTTCCTGAACGATCTGGTTGGCGAACTGCATGTCGCTACCGTTGCGGATCGTGACCTTGATGCCGGTTTCCTTAGTGAAGCCATCCGCCCATGCCTGCGTCAGCGCTTCGTGCTGGGCGTTGTAGACAACGATGCCTTCGGACTCCGCGGCACTCGCCATCATCGGAGCAGCGGCAAGGCCCGCGGCAAGCGCCAGCGCGCCGGTGAGATGAGAAAAGGAAAAAGTCATTAAGTCCTCTCGCTTGAAAAGCGCCGCCCCCGGCAGCGATGCGATAGCCTATATTTTTCCTGACCGTTTTTTTCAAGTTTACGATCGCTCCTGCTTATCACAAAAGTTTGAGAATAGAGTCAAGATTTCGCCGCGATCTCTGCAAGGTCGAGCAGGCGCGAGCGGCATATGTGAGAGATAACCGCCTCCCGAACGAAAAAAGCCGCGGCACATGCATGCCGCGGCTCCTTTTTTTCAATTCGAAAATCCGCCTCAGTTGTCTCGCGTCTCCAGCGTCTTGCTGAAGAAGATCGCGACCAGCGTGCAGACGACGCCCGACAGCAGATAAAGGCTAGTGTAGACGAGGCCGAACTGGCTGGAGAGGGCAAGCGCCACGAAGGGCGCGAAACCGGCGCCGATCAGCCAAGACAAATCCGACACGAGAGCCGAGCCGCTATAGCGATAGTTCTGGCTGAAGCGCGAGGCACTTGCGCCGGCCGCCTGGCCGAAGGAGAGGCCGAGCAGCGTGAAGCCGAGAACCACGTAAATGTGGCGGCCGGTGACGCCGCCGTCGAGCAGCCAGGGCGCGACGAAGGCAAAGCAGGCGATCAGCACGGCGCCGATGGCGAGCTGATTGCGGCGGCCGATCCGGTCGGCGAGCATGCCGGAGCAGATGATGGCGAGAATGCCGCAGATGGCGCCCAAGAATTCCATCAGCAGGAACGAACCTGGGCTCTGCTCGCTGTAGAGCGTTACCCAGCCGAGCGGGAAGACCGTGACCAGATGGAAGGTCGCAAAGCTGGCCAGCGGCACGAAGGCGCCGATCAGAACGTCCCCGCCATGCACGCGCAGCAGTTCCGTCATCTTCACGGGCTCAAGCTCATGGCGTTCCAGCAGCGTGCCGAATTCTTCCGTTGCCACCAGACGCAGGCGGGCAAAGAGCGCGACGACGTTGACCGCAAAGGCGCAGAAGAAGGGGTAGCGCCAGCCCCAGTCCAGGAAGTCCGCCGTCGAGATGCTCGTGACGAAATAGGCGAACAAGGCACTCGCCAGCATGAAGCCGATCGGCGCGCCGAGCTGGGGAATCATCGCATACCAGCCGCGGTGATTGGTCGGGGCATTGAGCGCGAGGAGCGAAGCGAGACCATCCCAGGCGCCGCCGAGCGCCAGGCCCTGCCCGATGCGGAAGACCGCAAGCAGGATGATCGCATAGACGCCGACTTCGCTATAGCCGGGCAGGAAGCTCATGGACGCCGTGGAACCGCCGAGCAGAAACAGGGCGATCGTCAGCTTGACGCCACGGCCATAGGCGCGGTCGATCGCCATGAAGATGAACGAGCCGATCGGACGCGCGATGAAGGCGAGCGCGAAGACCAGGAAGGAAAGGAGCGTGCCATGCAGCGGGTCGGCGAAGGGGAACATCAGCTTCGGGAAGACCAGGACCGATGCAATGGCATAGACGAAGAAATCGAAAAACTCGGACGTGCGACCGATGATCACGCCGATGGCGATGTTGCCGGGAGCGACATTGCCGTCCGCATGCATGCTGCGGGCATCGCTCTCAAGCGTTGAAGATTTGGGATTCAATGATTCATGCGTAACGCTGACCATGCGCGGGAGCCTCCCTCTCCGAGCGCGAATTCCTCCAAGAATTCGCGCATAATCAAAATGTCGATCAAACGTGCGAACATATCAAGTATCGAGCATGAAATAATTCGCAAATTAGCGATTAAATCGAGACATTTCGGCCTTCGCCGCCGTATTCCGGTTCAAGCGGGAACCGCCGGCGATAGCCATTTGTTCCGATCCAGGTATATTGGCGGCGACAAAAGCGAAGGGCCTCGTGGAAAACCTTCTGGATTTCGCGGGGTTTTCCCGATAGGTGGGACGGCATTCCATACCGCATTGCACCCGAGCTTGCTGCGGTGCGACGAAACACCTCATATCGTTCATGACCGCCGTCCTTTAGTCGCGGTAGGGTCGAAACAAAAAGAGCTTTAAGACGTGCCAAGACTATCGAAGATTTTCAGCCGTTTATCAGTCATCCCATTGTTTTTGCTACTTTCAGGTTGCAATCTGGTGGTGATGGCCCCCTCCGGCGACATCGCCATGCAGCAGCGAGACCTCATCATCGTCTCGGTCGTGCTGATGCTGATCATCATCATCCCGGTGATCTTCCTGACGCTGTTCTTCGCCTGGAGATACCGCCAGTCGAACAAAGAGGCGACTTACGAGCCGGATTGGCACCATTCGACACGTCTGGAGCTGATCATCTGGTCCGCTCCGCTTGCCATCATCATCGCGCTCGGCGCTGTGACCTGGATCAGCACCCATCAGCTCGACCCATACCGCCCTCTCGACCGCATCGCCGCCGACAAGCCGCTCAGTGCCGACGTGAAGCCGCTGACGGTCGAAGTGGTGGCGCTCGACTGGAAATGGCTGTTCTTCTATCCGGATTATGGCATCGCCACCGTCAACGAGATGGCTGCTCCGGTCGACCGGCCGATCAACTTCAAGATCACGGCTTCGGCTGTCATGAACTCCTTCTTCATTCCGGCGCTGGCAGGCCAGATCTACGCCATGCCGGGCATGGAGACGAAGCTGCACGCCGTCATCAACCATCCCGGCGAATTCCAGGGCATGTCGGCCAATTACAGCGGCGCCGGCTTCTCGAACATGCGCTTCAAGTTCCATGGCCTAAATCAGGCTGATTTCGACCAGTGGGTCCAGAAGGCGAAGAGCCAGGGCTCAGCACTCGGCCGCCAGGAATACCTGACCCTTGCCAAGCCGAGCGAACGCAACCCGGTGCAGTACTTCAACGCCGTTGAAGATGGTCTCTACAACGCCATCCTCAACATGTGCGCCGATCCGAGCAAGATGTGCATGAGCGAAATGATGCATATCGACGCCAAGGGCGGCGGCGGCAAGGAAAGCCACGAAAACCGCGAGCGCCTGATCTACGACAATCGTGATACGAGCTCGGCCGAAGTCACGCCCGTCAAGGCTGATAGCGGCGCCGGCCACACCATGCAGCATGAAGACAATTCGATGCAGGGCATGGATATGGGCAACAGCTCTTCTTCCGATTCGTCGACCGGTTCGGCACAGCATCAGGGTCACTGATCCGGTGCGCGCAATAACAAGACATTCATAAGGGACAGAGGCAATCCATGTTTTCCAACCCGGACCTCTATAAATTCATCTTCGGTCGGCTGACGCTCGACGCCATTCCGTATCACGAGCCGATCCTCGTCGTGACCTTCCTAGGCGTCGCCGTCGGCGGCATCGCCCTTCTCGGCCTGCTGACCTATTTCCGCCTCTGGGGCTATCTCTGGACGGAGTGGTTCACCAGCATCGACCACAAGAAGATCGGCATCATGTATGTCGTTCTGGCGCTGATCATGCTGCTGCGCGGCTTTTCCGATGCGCTGCTGATGCGCCTGCAGCAGGCGCTCGCCTTCAACGGTTCCGAAGGCTACCTGCCGCCGCACCACTACGACCAGATCTTCACCGCCCACGGCGTCATCATGATCTTCTTCGTGGCGATGCCCTTCGTCACCGGTCTGATGAACCTCGTCGTGCCGCTGCAGATCGGCGCGCGCGACGTCTCCTTCCCGTTCCTGAACAATTTCTCGTTCTGGATGACAACGGCAGGCGCGATCGTCGTCATGATCTCGCTCTTCATCGGCGAATTCGCCAAGACCGGCTGGCTGGCCTATCCGCCGCTTTCCGGCATCGCCTATAGTCCCGATGTCGGCGTCGACTATTACATCTGGGGCCTGCAGGTCGCGGGTATCGGAACGACGCTTTCGGGCATCAACCTGATCGCCACCATCGTCAAGATGCGCGCGCCGGGCATGACGTTCATGAAAATGCCTGTTTTCACCTGGACGTCGCTCTGCACCAACATCCTGATCGTCGCGAGCTTCCCGATCCTGACCGCCACGCTCGCACTGCTCACTCTCGATCGCTACGCCGGCACGAACTTCTTCACGAACGACCTCGGCGGCAATCCGATGATGTATGTCAACCTCATCTGGATCTGGGGCCATCCGGAAGTCTACATCCTGATCCTGCCGGCTTTCGGCGTCTTCTCGGAAGTCGTCGCGACCTTCTGCGGCAAGCGCCTCTTCGGCTACGCCTCGATGGTCTACGCCACCTGCGTGATCATGATCCTCTCCTACCTCGTCTGGCTGCACCACTTCTTCACGATGGGCTCCGGCGCCAGCGTCAATTCCTTCTTCGGCATCACCACGATGATCATCTCGATCCCGACGGGTGCGAAGCTGTTCAACTGGCTGTTCACGATGTACCACGGCCGCATCCGCTACGAAGTGCCGATGCTGTGGACCGTCGGCTTCATGGTGACCTTCACCATCGGCGGCATGACCGGCGTCATGCTCGCCATTCCGCCGGCCGACTTCGTGCTGCACAACTCGCTGTTCCTGATCGCCCACTTCCATAACGTGATCATCGGCGGCGTGCTTTTCGGCATGTTCGCGGGCGTCAACTACTGGTTCCCGAAGGCCTTCGGCTTCAAGCTCGATCCTTTCTGGGGCAAGATGAGCTTCTGGTTCTGGCAAATCGGCTTCTGGTTCGCCTTCATGCCGCTCTATATTCTCGGCCTGATGGGCGTCACCCGACGCGTGAGCCAGTTCGATGATCCGTCGCTGCAGATCTGGTTCATCATCGCCGCCTTCGGCGCCGGCCTGATCGCCATCGGCATCGCCTGCTTCCTCATCCAGCTCGCCGTCAGCTTCATGAAGCGCGAGGAACTTCGCGACCACACCGGCGACCCCTGGAACGGCCGTACGCTGGAATGGTCCACCTCGTCGCCGCCGCCGGCCTACAACTTCGCCTTCACGCCGATCGTCTACGATCACGACGCCTGGTGGGACATGAAGAACCGCGGCTTCAAGCGTCCGACGGAGGGCTTCATCCCGATCCACATGCCGAAGAACACCGGCACGGGCATCATCCTCGGCGTTCTCTCCATCGGCTTCGCATTCGGCATGATCTGGTACATGTGGTGGCTTGCCGCCATTACCTTTGCCGCGATGATCATCGTCACGATCGGCCATACCTTC
This sequence comes from Rhizobium sp. P28RR-XV, assembly GCF_012641385.1. Lineage (NCBI taxonomy): Bacteria > Pseudomonadati > Pseudomonadota > Alphaproteobacteria > Hyphomicrobiales > Rhizobiaceae > Rhizobium > Rhizobium sp. P28RR-XV. The sequence continues at coordinate 19,153 of NZ_JABAIG010000022.1, read as the reverse complement.
AACTATAAGCGCGACTTCTATATTCCCGCCGACGAGGTCGTGAAGACCGAGAACGAGCGTACGAAGCAGCTCGCAGGACAGGTATAAGACCTATGACCACCCAAACCGCACACGCCCCAAAGGATGGCGAAACGCCCGCCTTCTACCTGACGGAAGAGCATCATCCGGAAGGCAGCACCATGCTGGGCTTCTGGATCTACATCATGAGCGACTGCCTGATCTTCGCAGTCCTCTTCGCGACCTTTGCCGTGCTCGGCCACAGCTATGCTGCCGGCCCGTCTCCGGCCGACCTGTTCGAGCTGCCGCTCGTTGCCGTCAACACGGCGATGCTGCTCTTCTCCTCCATCACTTACGGCTTTGCCATGCTGGCGATGGAGAAGGACAACAAGTCGGGAACGCTAATGTGGCTGACGATCACAGGCATCTTCGGCGCCCTCTTCATCTTCTTCGAGCTTTACGAATTCTATCACCTAATCCTCGACGGCGCCGGTCCGCAGCGCAGCGCCTTCCTTTCGGCCTTCTTCACGCTGGTCGGCACGCACGGTCTGCACGTCACCACCGGTATCGTCTGGCTGATCACGCTGATGGTGCAGGTTGGCCGGTATGGCCTGATCGTGGAAAACAAGCGTCGCCTGATGTGCCTTTCGATGTTCTGGCACTTCCTGGACGTCGTCTGGATCGGCGTGTTTTCCCTCGTCTATCTCATGGGAGTTCTCGGATGAGCTCGAACGCAGACCATTCGCATCATTCCGGCGACGCCCACGATCATGGCCATCATGGCGGCCATGAGGCCGCGCACGGCACCTTCAAGAGCTACATGACGGGGTTTGTCCTTTCCGTCATCCTGACCGCCATCCCCTTCTGGCTGGTGATGGGCAAGGTCTTCTCCGATCCCGCCGTCACCGGGGCGATCGTCATGATCCTCGGCGCGATCCAGATCGTCGTGCACATGATCTACTTCCTGCATATGAACACTCGCTCGGAAGGCGGCTGGAACATGATGGCGCTGATCTTCACCATCGTGATCGTCATCATCGCCCTTTCCGGTTCGCTCTGGGTCATGCATCACCTCAACGCGAACATGATGCCCATGTCGCCCGAGATGATGCGCAATATGCCATAAGACCGAGGGCGGGCCTTCTGGTGAAGGTCCGCCCTTCCCCACCGGCACGAATTCCGCCGGGCGCTGCGCGGCGCTTTCCTTAACAACGCCTGACGTCGCAGCCAATTTTCTAAGACCACGCATGATCTTCAGCGAAGAGACTTAGAGACCTCCCGAAATCATGCGGCAGCGCGTCCCCGGAGACCAGCTCCATGACCGACATTTCCCCGAACACACCTCGCGGCAGGGCGCGCTCGGCATTTGCTCTCGCCATATGGGTGGGCCTGCTGCTGCTCCTGACCGCGCTCCTCATCGGGCTCGGCACCTGGCAGGTGCAGCGACTGCACTGGAAGCTGGATCTGATCGCCCGGGTCGATGCGCGCGTGCGTGCTCCGGCGGTTCAGGCGCCTGGTCCGGCGCAGTGGGCCGATATCAATGCCGAAAACTCCGAATACAGCCATGTGCAGGCAAGCGGCATTTTCCTCAACGACAAGGAAGTGCAGGTCTATGCCTCGACCGCGCTCGGCCCCGGGTATTGGGTTCTGACGCCGCTGAAACTCGCCGACGGCACGATCGTCGTCATCAACCGCGGCTTCGTGCCGACCGAGAAGCGCAATCCGGGCACGCGCCCGGAGGGCCAGATCGGCGGCGAAACGACCGTAACCGGTCTATTGCGGATCAGCGAGCCAAAGGGCACGATGCTGCGTTCGAATATGCCGGCGCAAGAGCGCTGGTATTCACGCGACGTGACCGCGATCGCTGAGGCGCGCGGCCTGCAGAACGCGGCACCCTATTTCATCGATGCCGACGACGCGAAAAACCCGGGCGAGTTGCCCGTGGGAGGGCTGACGCAGATCACCTTCCACAATAGCCATCTCGTTTATGCCGTCACCTGGTACGGGCTGGCCGCGATGACCTTCGGCATGGCCGTCTATCTCATCTATTTCGAACGGCAGCGAGCGCAGGCTGCCCGCTGATCGCCAGAGCGTTTCCTTGTTTCACGCAATTCCGCACGCAAAACCGCTTCGCGCTTTTGCGGGAATTGTTCTATGCCGCCATTTTCGGGAAGCGAAGCTGCCAGCGACGGCCGTCGCTCGTCATTTCGACGATGCCGAACGGCTCGACATCGATTGCCCAGAATGCGGCGGCCGGCGCCTGCAGGACATGCTGAACGGCAGCGCGGATGACGCTGGCATGCGTAACCACGACGATATGGCCGGCGTCGTCAATATGATTTCCCATCCATTCTCCGACACGCCTCATGACCGCCGACAGGGATTCGCCGCCATGCGGCGCAACCGATGTATCCGTCATCCACAGCGTCAGGGATTCCGCATCCTTTTCATGCAGTTCGGCAAGCGATTGCCCGCGCCAGTCGCCGTAATCGCATTCGCGCAAGGCGACATCCGGAATGGCGTCGAGACCAAGGACGCTGGCTGTCTGACGCGCACGCAAGGCGGGGCTCGTCCAAACCCGATCGATTGCAGCAAGCCCGAAGGACAGCGATTGGCCCTGCTGTGCCGCCTTGACCTCCAACGGTTCATCATCGGGAAAGCAGCCATTTCGATTGGCTTGCGTCGCCCCGTGGCAAATCCAGCTCAGACGTGTCTTCATGAGAGGCTCCCAACTCCATCCCCCTGCCGCGCTCTTGTCGCGATTTCACATCGCGGTGGCGCTTGATTGACAATTATCTTTGCAAATAGATATAAACTTGCGCTTGCGGGTGTGGAAGCCGGTGGAATCCCGGCGCGGTCGCGCCACTGTAATCGAAGGCGGAAGAATTCCGCCCCGAGAGCCAGACCCTTCCCGCAAGAACCCTTCCGCAAATGGAACGCGCTTTTCTTAACGAGGGAAATACAATGTCCGACACCACTTTCACTCCATCCGCAGTTCCGCAGCCGATTCCGCTCGGCCAAATCCTGCCCTGGGCCGTTTTCGCCGGCCTGGTTATGCTGCTCGCGATCTATTTCATCGGCGCAGAAGAAGGTGCGACCTCGCTCATCTCCGGCATGTATGTGCACGAATTCGTGCATGACGCCCGCCATCTGCTCGGCTTCCCCTGCCACTAAAGCGCGCCGCGATCTTTCAGATCGCTTCTCGTGCTTCAGGTCGTTGATTTTGCGCATGTCGTTGTCGCAAACCGCTACACGCTTTTGCGCGCCATGCTTCAAGGGAGCACATACATGGTTGGACGTCTTTTGCTTCGCGGCATGATCGTCGGGGCCTTTGCCGGTATTCTCATTTTTGCCTTTGCCCACACCTTTGGCGAACCGCTGGTCGATTGGGCCATCGGCTTTGAGGAAAAGGCCGCGCAGGCAGCCGGCGAAGTCCCGGAGCCGGAAATCGTCAGCCGCGCCACGCAGGCGGGGCCCGGTCTTCTCACTGGCGCTGTGATCTTTTCGACGGCGATCGGCGGATTGTTCGCGCTGGTCTTTTCCTTCGTCTACGGTCGTATCAGCACTCTCGGCGCGCGCGGCACGGCAGCCCTGCTCGCGATCGCCGCTTTCGTGACGATCTCGCTGGTGCCCTACATCAAATACCCGGCAAACCCACCAGCGGTCGGCAATCCCGACACGATCGGCGCGAGAACCGAACTGTTCTTCATCATGATCGTCGCATCCGTCGTCGCCATGATCGTCGCGGTTGGTTTCGGTCGCCGGCTGGCGGCACGATATGGTTCCTGGAACGGCGCGATCATTGCCGGCATCGGCTATGTCGTCTTCATCGCGCTGATCCAATATCTGCTTCCCCCCATCAACGAAGTGCCCGAGCAATTCTCGGCCGTCGTGCTTTGGCGCTTCCGTATCACCTCGCTCGGCATGCATGCCATCCTCTGGATGACACTCGGGCTTGCCTTCGGAGCCTGGGCGGAACGCCAACTGCCGCAACCACGTCACGGCAATGCGACCCTGCGCCGGGCCTAGCATGCTAAATGGCTCGCATCCCGCGCATGGCAACATGCGCGGGAGACGCCAGGATTCAAACGGCGTCTTGCTCGCAATCTTCTGCCTCATGGTTTCGTGTTGGCCGTTTGCAGTCGCCGCGCACGGCGGCGCCTCCTCCGACAGCCAGGCCGGCATCTCGATACCAAGCCTCACGCATGGCGAAATGGCTGTGATCGCACCCTATTACGGGCGGATCATCTCGCTTGCCGAAAGCGCATCCGACACCGACGAAACCTTCAGGCGCCTGCTGAATTTCGCGCAGATCCAGCGGACCTATTGCCTCTGGGGCATGGTGCCCGGCAGCGTTGGCGACGAGGAAAGTCCATTCAACGAGTGTTCGCACGCCTATCTAGCGGCAGTGAAGGCGGTGCTGCTCCAGATGCGGACGATGAAGGACGAAAAGGCAGCGGCCGGCGACATCGTCTCGGACGTCGACTCGGCGTTGGTGCGCAATAATCTCTCGCTTATCCTGTGCAAATTCAGCGGCGAAGGCTTCAATACGGCCGACCTCATCCGCCCGAAACCCGCCGATATCCTCCTGCACGCTAGGAGCCTCACGACCATTCTGGCCGCCGGCCTTGTCGTTATCGCAGGATTATGGGTAGCGGCGCGCGCTTTGCGGGCAGCGCCGCGTCCTTAGGGCAATTCCAGGAAAGTGCGCGGCGATTTCCGTCCGGAATTGCGGGGAAACGAAGAGATGGAACAGTTCAGGGATTTCGTGAAAAGCTGAGCCCCTCACGAGAAAACACCGCCGCGAAACGCGGCGGTGTTTGTCTTTTCACCAATAGCCTGGCCGGCCGCGCCAACCGCCATCATCGCGCCAATGGCGATGATGGCCACGCCAGCCCCACGGCGGCGGCGGTGGCGGTCTGTAGTAACCCCAACGCCGCGGCGGCGGACCCCAGCGATTCGGGCGGCATTCGCCCCAACGCGTCAGATGCCAGCCACGACCGCAGGCATAATCAATTTTCACGACCGGCACGGAAGCCGCTGTCCCAACTGCTGGGATAGGCATTGCCTCTGCCGAAGATACAACCAGGCTGCCGAACAAGGCAGCGATAGCAATCACGGACGATCTCATTTTGATGGCCCTCTATCCAAGTCCCTTACATCAGGGATTTAGCCCCCAAACGTATGAACGGCGGCTGAACCGAAAATGGCCTTTTGGGGGCAAAATCAAGACGGCAGCTCGGAACCATACGTCCTCAAAGAGCGCCCCCCGCCCCGCCAATACGGCTGGCATCCGACTTCTCGCGCGTCACGAGAGTTTCATGAACGAGGCTTACACCGGCAATATCAATGACCATAAAGGAGTTTGGGATGGTCGACCTCGCTTCAAACACTTCCGAGGGTGGCAACGCCAATCACCCAATTCATGGTGCCGGGAGCTCGGCAAAGTGGTTTCTGCCGCTTTTCGGCGTGGTCGTGCTCGGCGGCCTTGCCTATGTCGGCTATGCCCTCGGCAGCGACCTTGCCGACGCGGCCGCCGTTCCGTGGATCCTGCTCGGTCTGGCGCTTTTGATCGCGCTCGGCTTCGAATTCGTCAACGGCTTCCACGATACGGCCAATGCCGTTGCCACCGTCATCTACACCCGTTCGCTGCCGGCTGAATTCGCCGTCATCTGGTCCGGTTTCTTCAACTTCCTCGGCGTTCTGACCTCCTCGGGCGCGGTCGCCTTCGGCATTCTGGCGCTGCTGCCGGTCGAACTGATCCTCCAGGTGGGTTCGGGCTCCGGTCTCGCCATGGTTTTCGCGCTTCTGACAGCGGCCATTATCTGGAATCTCGGCACCTGGTATCTGGGCTTGCCGGCATCGAGCTCGCACACTCTCGTCGGCTCCATCATCGGCGTCGGTCTCGCCAACCAGTTCCTGGCACCCGCCGGCTCCGCCACCAGCGGCGTCGACTGGTCGCAGGCAAGCAGCGTCGGCATGTCGCTACTGCTGTCGCCGATCATCGGGTTTGCCATGGCCGCGATCCTGCTTCTGGTCGCCAAGGTGCTGATCCGCAACAAGGAACTCTATGAAGCACCGAAGGGTAATGCCCCGCCGCCGGCCTGGATTCGTGGCCTGCTGATCTTCACCTGCACCGGCGTCAGCTTCGCCCATGGTTCCAACGACGGCCAGAAGGGCATGGGTCTTATCATGCTCATTCTCATCGGCCTCGTGCCGACGGCTTTCGCGTTGAACCGCACACCCGATATCAACTATCTCGAAGCTTATAAGACTGCCTCGACGCAGGTCGAGACCGTGCTCGGCAAGTATATGAAGCCAGGCGTTGCGACGCCGGCCGACCCGAAGGCTGTGGTCAGCGACGCCGTCAAGAGCAAGACCTGGACGGACGCGACGACGCCAGCGCTCCAGGCCTATATCCACGCCACCAGCGCCGAAATCGCCGCTTACCCCAGCGTCGAGAAGCTGCCGAACGGCCTCGTCGGCAACGTTCGTAACGACATCTACCTGATCGGTGAATCGCTGAAGCTGATCGACAAGCAGAAACTGCTGCCGATGAGCGCCGACGACCTCAAGGCCGTAACCAGCTATCATGCCGCCGTCGATCACGCGACGAAGTTCATTCCCCTCTGGGTGAAGGTCGCCGTCGCGCTCGCGCTCGGCCTCGGCACCATGGTTGGCTGGAAGCGCATCGTCGTCACCGTCGGCGAAAAGATCGGCAAGACGCACCTGACCTATGGCCAGGGTGCTGCCGCTGAAGTCGTGGCCATGCTGACGATCGGTGCGGCCGACCATTTCGGCCTGCCGGTTTCGACCACGCACGTCCTGTCCTCCGGCGTCGCCGGCACCATGGCGGCGAACGGTTCCGGCTTGCAATGGTCGACCGTGCGCAACATGCTGATGGCCTGGATCCTGACGCTGCCGGCCTCGATCGCGTTGGCTTTCATGCTGTTCATCGTGCTGCGCCAGGTCTTCTGACCTGCCATATCGGCTCAAGCGCCGATATCGCGATCGGACCATATTCGAAAGCAATGGCGCCCCTCATGGGGCGCCATTGTTGTTGCAGCAAGCGGCTGCGAGGAGCCTTACCGCACGCTTTCCCTCTTGTTGCCGTTGGCACCGAGACCGGAAAGTTTCGCCAGTTCCGAACGGCGGTGTGCATAGTTCTGCGCGACCATCGGATAATTGGGTGCCAATCCCCATTTCTGGCGATATTCTTCCGGCGTCATCCCATAATGCACGCGCAAGTGACGCTTCAGCGTTTTGAATCGCTTGCCGTCTTCAAGGCAGACGATGTAATCGCTCGTCACCGATTTCTTCAAATCCACCGCCGGCACCAGATTGGCGCGGTCGACGGCCGTGCCTGTATCCAAGGCTTGCAGCGCTTCGTGGATATCCTTGATCAGCCTGGGAAGGCTGTGAAGTGGCACAGCGTTGTGACTGACATAGGCCGAAACGATCTTTACACAGCCGTCAAACAGGGGACGCGGCAGTGGTTGGGCAGGGACTTTTCTCTCGCTAAAAGAATCCATGATCTTTTCCCGGATTTCATTTGGTTCCTCGCGCGCCGCCCCGCTCGAATTGCATCATGCGCGACGCCCGCTGCCGGACATCCCGCCATTTCAAATTGCGCCGTCTTTCAGGCGCTCGATCCCGGTTCTGTTGCCGGGACAGAATGCGTTCGCACAGCGTGCGTCCGCGATCATCGCAATCGATAGTCTTTCATTCCATATCCTGTCTCCGCCGCAGCCCGCGGCGGATCATCGACCGAGCCTGCGAAATACAGCGCCAGCTTGTTGCAAAGGGTGACGAGCGGCATGCCGAGCATGAATGCCGTATGCGTGTGATCTCCGCCGCAATGATGCAGCGTCTGACCGACAAGGCTTCCGATGGCCGTATCACATGCCTGCTGCGTCGGACGGCCATCGGACAGATGAAGGGCGATCTCCTCGATCGACCGATTTTCATTCGCGGTCGCGGTGACGATGTTGGCGGCGTCGCGCCCGAGTTCGCAAAGAACATAGAGCCCGGTTTCCGCGTCTATCGTCACACGGCCCAAAGGCGCCGCGGCGCGATCGCAAATGAGGATATGGGGAGCAGCCCCGCCGGAAAACGAGAAGGACAACGCCTCCGCGCCATCTGAAAAGGCCGTATGCAGCCGGCTCACCAAAGCGCGAAGCAAGGTCTTCGTCTTAAGTTCGCGCGTCGCCCGGGCGGCGGAAACCTGATAATCAGAGGTAAAGGCCGGTTGCTTCATCACAGCGACACCTGTGAAGGCGAGCTCGCGATCATACCTGGCAGGATAATGGCGGCAATGTTCATCCCATCCCCCGCAAAACGGCCTTCCCCTTGCGGCGGCGAAGCTGTGCTAACGAAACGGGTTGCGACAGGAAGAAGCCTTGCGAGTGCGTTGCGCCAGCCTCTCGTGCAGCGTCGAGCTGAGAGCTTGTTTCGATGCCTTCGACGACGACGAAAGGCGCAAAGCAGGCGGCAAAGCCGACAAGATGGGAAAGACTGTCGCTTCCGTCGCGGCCGCACCTGTTATCCCGTGTGAAGGCAGCGTCGATCTTGACGATATCGGCGACCACCTGCAACAGCGATGCCGGCGTGGCAAAGCCGGATCCGAAATCGTCTATCGCGATGCGGCAGCCAAGAGCGCGGATCATCTTCATGCGCTCTATGGAGGTGCCGATGACAGGATAGCCTTCCGTGATCTCGACGACGAGCCGTGGAGCGAGCTCCGGCTGACGGCTTATGCGGCCGAAGACATCGGAAAACCGATCCGAACGGGATAGGCTGGCAGCATTCAGATTGAACCCCAGCACCAGCCTCTCATCCTCCGCCAAAGCAGAGAGCACCATGTCAAGAATACGCAGATCAAGATCGAACCAGCGATCCTGCCGCTCGAGGAACGAGACAAATGTGCCGGCCGCGTGCACGGTGCCATCCGAATCGGTTACGCGCGCGAGACTTTCCGCATAGAAGACCTCGCCGACATTCGCGACGTCATGAACCCATTGCGCGGCAAAACCCAGGCCGCCTTCGGCGATCGCCTTCAAAATGAGGGCTCTGTGTCCCTCCTCTCCTCGGCTCGTACTACCGTTCATCAGATCTCCCTTCGCAGGGGAGCCGATTGCAGCCGGCGCTTCGGAAACGGGAACGACGGCTGACAGCGGCGCGCATGACCCCAAAGCATCGGATTTCTGGTGTCTAAAATCCGTCTCTTCCATCCTCCAGACACCCACAAACCCCATATCACCGAGGTTCCCCTTTACGAAGCTGGAAACGTTGCACCGAAGATCATAGTCAACCCGGCGCCGTACGACGACAAGCTATTATTTAATTAATTCTAATATATTAATTAGCGAGCTGTGGCAAAGTCAACTGCTGCAGCACCCTCTTATATGAAACTAAGCTAAAATATTAGTAAACTTCAGCAACTATTCACTGCGCGGCGCCTGGAACCACCATCCATTGTGCTGCGCGGATCTCACAGCTAAATCCAGGGGCGGCAAATCCGGATGCCATAGTCTTTCCCATTCCAGACTCATGACACCATTATAATTGTCCGCAACAAGCACCGCTCGCAGCGCAGCCATGGGAAACTCACCCTCGCCCGGCAGAACATAGCTATACGGCAGCTTCGGCCCCGGCGTGGAGATGCTGTCCTTCACATGAAGATGCTGGGTATTGTCGCGAACCTGCTTCCAGGTCTCGACGGGATCCTGCCCACCTTTGCGCCAGGTGTGATGTGTGTCCCAAAGGAGCACGCAATCGGGCGCCATTTCGAGGAACCGGGGAATAGCATCAGGCAAAGCGAGGAAATCATGCGTCTCGATGATCATGTCAGCACGAAACCCTTCGCGCCTGGCGGTCTCGCGCCACCATTGCAGCGTCGACAGCGCTTCCGCCATTTCGCTCTCGTCACCGGTTTCGCCGCCATCGAAAACCCGCAGCGACCTGACGCCGGCAGCTTCCGCCCAGGGAAGATAGCGCAAAAACTCTTCCTTCGCCTGCGATGTCGCACTGACAAGACGCAGCGAGGTATTGAAGGCGCACACGCTTACGGGGGATGCCTTCAGTGCCTTGGCCAGGCCAGCCGGAGAACCGAACCTGTCGGTGAAATAGGCAGAAAGGTCGATCGTGCCGCCAAGAGCACGGATTTCGATGGCATCCAGGCCGTGGCGTGCCGCCAGACCGAGGGTTTCATCCAATTCGAATTCCGCGCATCCCAGCGTGGAAAACGCCGGCACGATCCGCGGCGCATCGTTATTAGTGGCAAACACAATTCCCTCCTCCGTCTGATTCCCGGTAGCGCTTGCCTATGTGCGTCGACGGTCATCCTCCGTCCTTTCGCGCAGTCGTAATGCGCCACAAGTAACCAAACGGATAATCAAGGAGCGGACTCAAGCCGTCAAGGCTCGATCGAGTTGCAGCCTGGCGAGATGAGGTGATTCGCTCAAGCGGCGGCTTCAGAGCGGACATCCTTATTTAGGAAAGTGGATATCCCCTACCAAACGATGGGATGGGTTTCACCGGTCGCGACATTGACAAAGCCCTCCGGTGCCCTTTCGGAGGGAGCAACCAGAACCCAACGCCAGGGCGCGCAGGTGAGCGTTGCAAAGGAGAGCCGCTCGGGAAAGCCTGGCCACCAGCGCGGTGAGAAGGTCGGCTCATACATCCAGTCGATCTCGGCGCCTGCCTCATACAGCGCCTGCATCTCCGCATCCAGCTCCTCGGCCGATCGCGCCGTCATCAGGCCGCCGACTTCGTAGCGAACGCGGGCGACGACTTTACCGCCCGATACCAGCACCCAGCCACCCTGTTGCTCCTTCAGCGCATTGGCGACCATCGCCATGGCTTCATCGGAGGAACCCACGACCCAGATGTTGTGCTTGTCATGGCCGAGCGTGGCCCCCAGCGCGGTATCAGGCGTGCGCGGCCCCGTGCCCAGCCAGAACATGCGGGCGACCTTGGCCTCGCCGGAGAAGCGGTCGATGATCGCGAATTTCGTGACGTTGCGATCAGGATCGCGCTGGACGGCGCCATCACTGACGGGCAGGTCCATGGTGATGAAATCATCGGCCCAATGGAATGGCCGCAGCAGCGCCGCTTTCGCCGTCGCCATATCCGATGGCGCGGCAATCCGGAAATCCTCCACCGTGACGATCCGATCGATGCGGACCGTCTGCATTGCCCAATCCGGCCAGTCGATCTCGGGCCGGACGCCGACGAAGGCCTTGCCTTCGGATGCCGGCCGGCCATCGGCCCAGACTTTGGCGATCGATAGCGTTTTCACGTCGTCCAGCAGCACGATATCGGCGAAGCGACCGGGCGCAATCGAGCCGACCCAAGGTGTCAGCCGCATGTGGCGGGCGGGATTGATCGTCACGCATTGAATGGCGATTTCGGGTGCCAGTCCATTCTCGATCGCAAGCCGGGCATTGTAATCCGTCGCGCCGATCTTCAGCGTATCGGTGGCGCTGCGATCATCGGTGACGAAGGCGATCTGTGACCAGTCGGACAAGCCCTTGTCGATCAGCCCCTTAATCACATCAGGCAGGGAATGCGGCCTAAGCTCGATGAACAGGCCATGCGTCAGCTTTTCCCATATCTCGTCCAGGAACCAGCCCTCATGATCGGAAGCGAGGCCGGCGCCGGCAAAGGCATTGATCGACGGCAGATCGCGCAGGCCCGCACCATGACCTTCGACGACCCCGCGTTGTTCGAACGTGGCCCGGATCATGCCCCAGAGGCGATCATAAGCCGGATTCTCCGGATTGCTGACAGAAGGCCAGTCCATGACCTCATCGAGGCCGGCCACCATCAGGCTTTCGCTCAAAAAGGACTTCTGCTCGTCATAGCCGAAGTGACCGCCTCCCCATTCGTAAGCGGTCGGCGGCACGGCCGATCCGGGCAGAGGAAATATCTTCATCGGCGAGCCGCGACGACGGGCCTCCAGCCAGAATTCCAGGTTGCGGGCGCCATTCACATTGGAAAATTCATGGCTCGCCTCGCAGGTCCAGGTGACGCCATGCGGCATGACCAGAGCCGCCTCCCATTCCGGCGTCAAATGCGAGCTTTCGATATGCTTATGGGCCTCGCCGAAGCCGGGAACAGCCGCCAGATACGGCTCGTGCACACGCTCGCTGACCTCACCCTTATAGCTGCCGGCCGGGCCGACATAGGCGATCCGGCGGCCCTTAATGACGATTTCCTGGTCTTCCAGCCAGGTGCGGCTATGCACATCCAACAGCTTGCCGACGCGCAGCAGGCGATCTGCTGGACGCCGGCCGAGGGCGGTCAGCGTCAGATCCTGGCGGACCAGCACTTCGTCCGCCGCATTGACAAGCAGATCGTCGGGAAGGGTTGTTTTCGGGGATGTCATGGGAAGCATGCCTGCGAGGGAAATTCGATCCGTGGAGGGTAGAGACGACGGACCGGCCTGTAAAGCCGGCTGGCTCGCTTGCGGAAGGCGAATGATCTCAAGCGTTTGCAATAGCTGAGTGTAGCAGCGCGACAACGCTGGATATTCATCCCATCAAAGGCAAAAACTGCCATCCTGCCCATTTGTTGGGCTTGTAAAGCCGGTGCTCGAAAAATAGTATCCTGCAAGCTTGAAACATATGCCCGATTTCATTGACCAAAAGGATTTCGAGAATGAAAGGCCTCACTCTTGCCCGCGCCGCGGGATTTGCCATTCTTGCCGCGGCGTCCGCCGTGCCGGCCTACGCCCAGGCAAAAACGCTGACCGTTTCCTGGTGGGGCTATAATGGCGAGAAGATGCAGGCCAACATCATCGAGCCGTTCAAGAAGACCTGCGGCTGCGATGTCGTCTTCGAAACAGGCAATAACGCCGACCGCCTCAACAAGCTGAAGCTGCGCGGGGGCAAGGGCGTCGATGTCATCTATCTCACAGACAGCTATTCGCAGCTTGGCATCCAGCAGGGCCTCTTCCAGGAAGTCGACCGCAGCAAGATCCAGAACCTTGCCGATCTCTACGATATCGCGAGGGCACCGCAAGGCAATTACGGCCCGGCTTACACGATCGGCCGCGTGGGTATCGTCTACGATGCGGCGAAGGTGACCCCGCCGATTACCTCCTGGAACGATCTCTGGCACAATGATCTGAAGGGCGCGGTTTCGCTTCCCGGTATAACCACGACAGGCGGGCCGCTCGCCGTGCTCGAAGCCGGCAAGCATGCTGGTGTCGATCCCTATATCGATGCCGACAAGACCTTCGAAGCCATCGAGGCGCTGAAGCCGAACGTGGTCAAGAACTACAATACCGGCTCCGAGCTGGTGAACCTGATCTCGACAGGCGAGGTCAAGGTGGCGATGACACAGGATTTTGTTCTGACATCCCTGCGATCAGCTGTTCCGACGATGGCCTGGGCCGATCTGAAGGAGGGCGATATCGCCGTCCTCAACACGGTCAATATTCCCAAGGGCTCGGAAAATGTCGAGCTTGCACACCAGTTCATCAATTTCATCCTGTCGAAGGATGTGCAACAGGCCGAAGCCGAACAGGGCGTCGATGCTCCGGTTTCGACCAAGGTAGTGCTGCCGCCCGAGAAGGCCAAACTCTGGACCTACGGCGCCGAGATGATCGCCAAGCTCAGCCGCATCGACTATCAGAAGCTGATCGAAGCGCAACCGGATTGGGTCGACCGCTGGAACGAGATCTTCGGCATGTAACAGGGCATGCCGCGAGCCCATGCGGCGTTCTCACGGAATTTGGTTGATGAAGCATTTGATGAAATGGGGTTTGGCGACGCCGGCAATCCTGGCGATAACGCTGTTCCTGCTCATTCCGGTGATCATTACGATCGCGGCAACCTTCGGCGAAGCCAAGGGGGTGTTTTCTCCCTATATCGCCTTCTTCGGCAGTGGCTTTCGCCGTGCGGTGCTCTTCAGGACGATCGAGGTTGCGCTGATTACGACGGCGATCTCTTTGATCATCGGATTCATCGCCGCCTATGTGATCGCGCAGATGCCGGGGCGCGCCAAAAGCCTGATGATCATCGCCGCCGTGTTCCCGCTGCTGACAGGCGTGGTCGTGCGCTCCTTCGCCTGGCTGATCATTCTCGGCAAGAACGGTATTCTCAATACCGTTCTGCTGTCGATCGGCGTTATCGGCGAGCCGCTTTCGATGCTCTATACCGAAGGCTCGGTGATCGTCGCGATGGTCTATCTCTTCGTGCCGCTGATGATCCTGACCCTTGTCGGCGTGCTTGAAGGCATACCGCAGGATCTCATCCAGGCGGCGACCTCGCTCGGCGCAACGCCCGCCGCAACCTTCCGCCAGGTCATCCTGCCGCTCGCGACGCCGGGCCTTATCGTCGGTGCCGTACTGGTCTTCACGGGCAGCTTCACCTCCTACGCCACACCGCAGCTGCTCGGCGGCGAAAAGCAGATGATGATGGGCACCTTCCTCTATCAGCGCGCCATGGTCACCTTCGACTGGGTTGGCGCCTCGACAATCGCCGCCATCATGGTCGTGGTGACGATCGGCATTGTCACGATCATGAGCCATCTGGCACGCCGGCTGAATCCGATGGCGGTGTGATCATGACGAGACCCATCCACCCCGCACTCATCGCTTTCACGACCTGCGTCTTCCTGTTCCTGCTGGCGCCGCTCGTCATCATCATCGGTTCGGCCTTCAGCGACACAAGCTATCTCACCTTCCCGCCGCGGGGCCTGACGCTGCACTGGTTCTCGAACATTTTTCAGATCGAGGCCTTCCGCACGACAGCGATTACCAGCCTCGAACTGGCATTCCTCGGAACGGCGCTTTCACTGCTGATCGGCATCCCCGCCGCCTATGCCATCAGCCGATACAGGGTGGAACTGCCGCGCTGGCTTTCGACGCTCTTCGTGCTGCCTATCCTCGTTCCGGAAATCGTCTTCGGCTTTTCGCTGATGAAATCGATCACCATCGGGCTCGGGCTGCCGATCTTTCCGAGCCTCTTGGTCGGCCATGCCCTGCTGGTGCTGCCCTATTCGGTGCGTGTCGTCAGCGCCAGCCTCGCGAGCTTCGATTTCTCGATCGAGGAGGCGGCCATCAGCCTCGGCTGCCCGCCCCTGAAGACCTTCCTGACCGTGGTGCTGCCGAATATCCGCGCCGGCGTCATTGCCGCCTTCATCCTCGCCTTCATCACCTCGATCAACGACGTCTCCGTTTCGGTCTTCCTGACCGGTCCCGGCATCTCCACCCTTCCGATCCAGATCCTTGCCCATATGGAGCAGTTCTTCGACCCGACCATCGCCTCGGTGTCCGTGCTGCTGATGCTCGTGACCGTCGCCGTCATGGCGATCGTCGAAGCCACCTTGGGCCTCACCTTCCTGACAAAGTAGCCGCCCTTGACCGTATCGCTCTCCATCAATTCCATCAGCGCCCATTACGGCAAGACGACCGTATTGGAGGATCTTTCGCTTTCCGTGGCGGCTGGCGAACTCGTTTCGCTGCTCGGCTCCAGCGGCTGCGGCAAGACGACGACCTTGCGGCTTGTTGCGGGCTTCCTGCAGCCGACCAGCGGCACCATCAAGCTCGGCGATCGTGATTTGACGACGCTGCCGGCGCATGCCAGGGATATCGGCCTGGTGTTCCAGAACTACGCGCTGTTTCCACATCTGACCGTACTCGAAAATGTCGCCTTCGGCCTGAAGCAGCGCCGCATCCCGACACAGGAACGCCGGAAAAAGGCTGCCGCTATGCTGGAACGTGTCGGACTTTCCGGTCTCGGCGACCGCCTGCCCTCGGCACTCTCCGGCGGCCAGAAGCAGCGCGTCGCACTGGCGCGCGCCCTCGTCATCGAGCCGCCGCTCCTGATGTTCGACGAGCCGCTGTCCAATCTCGATGCGAAGCTCCGGGTGGATATGCGCGTCGAAATCCGCCAGCTGCAGCGCGCCAACGGCACGACCTCGCTTTACGTGACGCATGATCAGGAGGAAGCCTTCTCGATCTCCGATCGCGTCGCCATCATGAATGCCGGGCGCATCATGCAGCTCGATACGCCCGAGACCCTCTACCGCAAACCCGCCAGCTGCTTCGTCGCCCGCTTCGTCGGCTTCGAGAACCTGCTGCCGCTGCGGGTCATGGAGCGCGCAGGTGCCTTGATCGCGGCCGAGGCTGCCGGCGGCGCGAGGATCACGCTGTCGCAGGAGGATTTCGGGCCGATTCCGGATAGCTTCATTCTCGGCTGCCGTGCGGACGGGCTTTCCGTTCGACGCGAGGGCAATGGACTGCCGGCCATTTTGGGGACACGAACCTATCTCGGCCGCGCCTATCAATATCAATGCGAAACGGCGGCTGGCGCTATCGTCGCCAATGGCGCGCTGTCGGAGCTGATGACGGCGGGAAGCAGCGCCGTGCTCCTGCCCGTGCCGGAGCAATGCTGCATCCTGGAACCCGAAGGGTAAGAGGCAGGAACGCTTTCGTTGCCCAGAGAGCGAAGTCGTCGATGCGCTTTGTGCGGTTAAAAACCGCAAAGAGCCTGGCCGTTCGCAGATACAGGAAAGCCCGCGCGATGGCGGGCTTTTGTATTTGGTTGCGGGAGGTGGATTCGAACCACCGACCTCAAGGTTATGAGCCTTGCGAGCTACCAGGCTGCTCCATCCCGCGTCACAATCAGCGCTTGTATTACGGGAAAAACATTCTGGCAAGAACTTATTTAAGGTTGTCTTTATATGGGCAGAAGATGGGGAGTATCCGGCCCGTTGAAGGCCAGTCCGTCGCGAAACGATAGATCCTTGACCATGGTACGGCGCGTACAAGTTCCGGCTCACCAAGCACACGATAGCCGTGAGCCGCCAGCCAGTCTTTCGCCCAGGTTATCGCGGAGTCCATGGCGGACTACAGCTCCAGTGGCCACCGCTGGTGCGCGTGCATGACGGTCAGAATCTCGATGTCCTGCCCGACGCGGTAGGGAATGATATAGGGAATATCTGCAAGCACCACTTCACGCGTGCCCTTGATACGACCGGCACGCCCTGTCGCCGGAAACTCGGCCAGCATATCGACAGCCGACACGATGCGCGCGATCACGCGCGCTGCGGCATCCGGATTGTCTCTCTGGATGTATTCGCCGATTTCATCAAGCCGTCGTAACGCTCGCAGCGTCCAGCGGATGCGTTTTCGACTCATGATTGACGGGCAGACTTGACGTACTTGCCGACAACCTTCGCCACATCTTTGTCGCTGGCGAATTCGCCCCGGTTGGCTTCCGCCAACCCGGCCTCGATCTCGGCAAGCTGCCACTCTTCGCGGGCGACATAATCTTCAATCGCCTGTGCAGCCATATACGAGCGGGAGCGATCCAGCTTTTCCGCGATCTGATCAAGTTTGCTGGCGGTTTCGTCTGAGACGCGAACGGTGAACGCAGTCATGGCACCTAACTTTCCTTGGTTCACTAATATTATTGGTGAACCAACATGGTTCGTCAAGGTTCTGCTCATGAAAGAGGACTTTCGATTGGATAATGGATTCCGGCCACCGGGCTTCTGACCCGGCGACCGGACAGGGACTTGTCCCTTGTTAAGGCCCGCCAAGCGGGCTGACAAATCGGCAAGCGATTTGTGGCGACACCCGTTCGGGTGTCTTACCGGACCGTGGGGCCTCGGCTTCCGTGGTAGGGCGGCGGTCCCGCCGCCCTAGGCACCTTCCGTCCACGATGGCCACGCTTGGGCTTCCGGGAATTGATGAACGCGGTATCAAGCGACGTCTTGATGTGGGCCGCGTAGAATTTTTCAATCATTTCGACGCTGGTGCGACAATTCTTGGCAATCGCATAAACATCAGCACCTTCCATGAGGCGAAGGCAAATATAGGTATGACGTAAGCTGTAGGCTGTTCGCGGCTTGCCATCCCGGTCGAGCTTGAGGTTCTGGGCTTCAAGAAGGTTGTTGAACATCTTGAGATAATTGCCCGGAAACAGGAGGTCGGTCGGCTGGGGAGCCTTGATGACGATCGCGCCACCTTCTTTCTCTTTCCCGCGAACCGGTTTCAACCGGTCGCGCAAGCGCTCATAGGGCTTCACCGCGCCCGGCATGGATTTGCACCAGCCGATGCCGCGCTTGCCGCGCACCTCGATCTCAAGGATGCGCTCACGGCTACGGGATCTTCAATAATGGTCACGTCGCGGTGCTGGAGCTGCTTGGCCTCGTCCGGGCGCAAGCCCGTGTTCCCCATGAACAGGATGAAGTCATGCAACTGCTCCGCTTCCCAACGGAAGTGCGGGTTCTTCGGCTCCTTGGCATTCTGACGCGTAGCCTCGTAAAGCTGCTTGTATTCCACCTGGCTGAACCACGGACGGTGCGTGATCTTCCCTTGGGTCTTGTAAGGCGGCGACAGATCGGGGAGATGGGTGAGCCACTTGTGGCGAATGGCAGTTTTCAGGACCTGCCGGAGGGTTCTCACCTCGTCATGCAACGTGCTGCGCGCCGGGGCTTTGCCCGTCGTGGATGAACCAATACGATGAACGCGATAGTCCTGAACCGTTCCGGCATTGATCTCGGAAAGGCCCATCTTACCGAAGAACGGGATGAGGTGCAGCCGAAGCCGAATGCCGTGACCTTCAATCCATTTCGGACTGCGCTCACCTTCCGTGATGACGCTGTATTCCAGCTCAAACTTCTTGGCAGCCTCGGCAAAGGTGGTTTCCGATTTCAGAATGCCCGCCGCCGACTTTCCCCTTAGACCGAGATACCAGTCTTCGGCAAAGGCCTTGGCTTGTTCGAGGCCCGTTTCCTTGGTGCTGGTGCGATACTGGCGGCCTTTTACAGATGCCGAGCAATGCCAGGTGAGCCCGCCCCGCCGGTAGACGTTGACCTTTCCTCCGAGGATGTCGTGGCTCGCCATAAGGGCCCCCTACTCATTTCGTTACTTCGATATGGGGACAGCGAATCACACCAGCAAGGGACCCGTCAAATGGGGGGGGCCGCGTTTGTGCTAGCGTTGTGCTAGGCCTAAAACGCACGAAAGCCCTCCTTGCGGGAGGGCTTATTCGTTTGATAAGTCTTGTAAATTTTGGTTGCGGGGGCAGGATTTGAACCTGCGGCCTTCAGGTTATGAGCCTGACGAGCTACCGGGCTGCTCCACCCCGCGCCATTGACGCAAATCGCGAGGCGATTTGTCGTCTTATCCAGCGCAAAC
>NZ_JABAIG010000021.1:0-89267 GCF_012641385.1 Rhizobium sp. P28RR-XV | reverse complement strand
CGAGACGCAAGCAGTTCCGCAGGGTCGCTACGCGCTTCGAAAAAACCGCCGAAAACTACCTCGCAGTCGTCACTATCGCAGCAATCGTCCTATGGATCAGATAACTGTCCACACTTCCTAGCGCTCGAATACGGCATTGCACCTGTCCTTGAACGTTACTTCGCCGATACGGCGGAAGCCGATCTTTTCGGCGACCCGCAGGGACGGGACGTTCTCCAGGTCCACGATGCAGGTCATGCGTCGGCCTGCGAACTGTCCGTCCGCCCAGGCGATAGCCGCGTTCATGGCTTCCGTCGCATAGCCCTTGCCCTGCATCGGCGGCGTAATGCTCCAGCCGGCCTCCAGCGTGCCTTCCGTCATCGGCGTCATGTCACGATGCAGATCGAGAAAGCCCACTTCGCCGATCAATCGGCCGCTTTGGCGTTCCTCGACGGCAAAGAAGCCGAAGCCGAGATGATGCCATAGGCCGGCATAGCGCAGGAGGCGTGCCCACACCTGTTCGCGTGTCGGCATTTCGCCGCCGATAAAGCGAACGATCTCCTCGTGTTTCCATAGGCCGAGGAATTCTTCGAAATCATCGAGTCTATGGCCGCGTAGCAGTAGGCGATCAGTCGTCAGCGTCGGAATATGGGTCATGGAGATATGAGCTTTGCTGAATTCTGTCCTTGATGGTGCTTAATCGTTCGAGGCGCCGGGCTCGCCGTCCCAGTAATCGAGGTTGCCGGCGGCGGCGCGGCCGATTGTGCGGAACGTCGCCTTGCCGTCGTTATTGGTCTTCGCCAGGAACTTGCCGGAATCGGGATATTCGACGATTTCCGTTCGTGCCTTGGTGGAAATGGCGAGATAGGTGAGCACGCCGGGGCCGGTATTGATCAGCTGATGCGCCGTCTCCGGGCCGCCGGCGGGGGCACCCAGGACATCGCCCTTGCTGATAGCGATACGCTGGTCGCTGAAGCGATATTCGCCTTCGCCGTCGAGAATGACGAAGAGTTCTTCCTCGACATGATGGTTGTGAAACGGACAGCCGGACTTTCCCGGCGGCACTTCGTTATAGCTGATCCCGAGATCCTTCAGGCCGAGCATCGCCCCGAAAGAGGTGTCGCTGCCGGCAAAGAAGCTGCCCTGTTGCCAATGCTCCAGCTCGAGCTCGCCGACATTGACGGCGGGTGCGGATTTCTTCGTCATGAACCTCCCCTTTGCACGCTTTGAATTATTATCGAAGCGGTTGCGTTGGCGAAAGCCACAATTTTCGCGTCGCGCCGATGATTTCCAAATAGGGCTGGAATTGGCGCCAGCCATTAAAAACACTTGCCAAGCGAGGCCCGCCGTGGTTTGACCCGGCCTGACAAGGTGCCGCGCCCTCTCAATCCGCAGGTGATGTATGACCAGCTCTTCCAATGCCCATATCCTTATCGTCGAAGCCCGCTTCTATGACGATATGGCCGATGCGTTGCTCGATGGCGCCAAGACTGCTCTCGATGAGGCTGGCGCGACCTATGACATCGTCACCGTGCCTGGCGCGCTGGAAATCCCGGCTGCGATTGCTATGGCGCTCGATGGCGGCGACAATGGCGGCGTCGTCTATGATGGTTATGTCGCTCTTGGCATGGTCATCCGCGGCGAAACCTATCATTTCGATATCGTCGCCAATGAATCCTCGCGTGCATTGATGGATCTGGCCGTCAGCGAATCCCTCGCGATCGGCAATGGTATCCTCACCGTCGAGAATGATGAACAGGCTTGGGCTCGCGCCCGCCGTTCGGATAAGGACAAGGGCGGCTTTGCCGCTCGCGCAGCGCTGACCATGATCGCGCTGAAAGAGAAGTTGGGTGCATAATACATGAGCAATCAGGATAACGAGCGACCGGCAAAACCCGCCAACCAGCGGGGCGCAGCGCGTCTTGCGGCGGTGCAGGCGCTCTATCAGATGGATATCGGCGGAACCGGCGTTCTGGAGGTGGTGGCTGAGTACGAAGCGCACCGCCTCGGACAGGAGCTGGACGGCGAGACCTATCTGAAGGCTGATGCCTCCTGGTTCCGCTCCATCGTATCAGGCGTCGTGCGCGATCAAACCAAGCTCGATCCCCTGATCGGCTCGGCCCTGCAGGACGACTGGGCGCTGTCACGTCTCGACAGCACCGTGCGCGCCATCCTGCGCGCCGGCACCTTCGAGCTTCTCGACCGCAAGGACGTGCCGGTTCCGGTCATCGTCACCGAATATGTCGAGATCGCCCATGCCTTCTTCGGGGAGGACGAGCCGAAGCTCGTGAACGCGGTGCTCGACCGAATCGCCAAGCAGGTTCGCGGCGAAGCGAAGAAATAAGGTCCACCGAGCGCGCAAATGGCGACGCCCGTCACTTTCGTTTCCTTCATTCGCGCCTGAATTCATCTTCGAATATTCTTTTGAACCTCCTGCGGGTATTTTACCTGCGGGCGGTCTTGACGCGACGTTGTCCCGACAGCAATCTCGCAACTGCACATCGGTTGATCCCCTGGAGGAAGGGGCTGTTCGTTGGCGCAGGCGGCCGGAGGAGGAGTGAACCGCCGGCTTTTTGGAGGGAAAAAGCGAAATGTCGATTCTTTTAGGTGTAATCGCGTGCGGTTTGCTCTCGGTGGTCTATGCCATCTGGACGACCCGGTCGGTGCTTTCAGCCGATCAAGGTAACGCGCGCATGCAGGAAATCGCGGGTTATATCCGCGAAGGCGCGCAGGCCTATCTGGCGCGTCAATATAGAACCATTGCAATTGTCGGTGTCATCGTTTTCATCGTAGCCTGGCTTCTGCTGTCTGCGGAAGCCGCTTTTGGCTTCATGATCGGCGCGATTCTCTCGGGTGGGGCTGGTTTCATCGGCATGCATGTCTCCGTGCGCGCCAATGTCCGCACGGCGCAGGCCTCGTCGCATAGCCTGTCGGCGGGCCTCGACATCGCCTTCAAGTCGGGCGCCATCACCGGCATGCTGGTCGCGGGCCTCGCCCTGCTCGGCGTCTCCATCTACTTCTACGTCCTGACCGGCATTCTCGGCCATGAGGCCGGATCGCGCGATGTCATCGACGCGCTGGTCGCCCTCGGCTTCGGCGCTTCGCTGATTTCCATCTTCGCCCGTCTCGGCGGCGGTATCTTCACCAAGGGTGCCGACGTCGGCGGCGACCTCGTCGGCAAGGTCGAAGCAGGCATTCCGGAGGACGATCCCCGCAATCCCGCCACCATCGCCGATAACGTCGGCGACAATGTCGGCGATTGCGCCGGCATGGCGGCTGACCTGTTCGAGACCTATGCGGTTTCCGTGGTCGCAACCATGGTTCTCGCCGCGATCTTCTTCGCCGGCACACCGCTGCTCAATTCCGCCATGATCTATCCGCTGGCGATCTGCGGCACCTGCATCATCACCTCGATCATCGGCACCTTCTTCGTGAAGCTCGGTGCCAATGGCTCGATCATGGGTGCCCTCTATAAGGGCCTCATCGCCACCGGCGTCCTGTCGATCATCGGCCTGGCCGTGGCCACCTCGTTAACCATCGGCTGGGGCTCCGTCGGCACTGTCGGCGGCTTCGACGTTACCGGCACGAAGCTGTTTGCTTGCGGCATCGTCGGCCTGATCGTCACGGCGCTGATCGTGGTCATCACCGAATATTATACCGGCACGAACAAGCGGCCGGTCAATTCCATCGCCCAGGCGTCGGTGACCGGTCACGGCACCAACGTCATCCAGGGGCTTGCTGTCTCGCTCGAATCGACGGCGCTGCCGGCAATCGTCATCGTCGGCGGCATCATCGCCACCTATCAGCTTGGCGGCCTCTTCGGTACAGGCATCGCGGTGACCGCCATGCTCGGCCTTGCCGGCATGATCGTCGCACTCGATGCCTTCGGCCCCGTCACCGACAATGCCGGCGGCATCGCGGAAATGTCGCATCTTCCGCCGGAAGTGCGCAAATCCACCGATGCGCTCGATGCGGTCGGCAATACCACCAAGGCGGTCACCAAGGGCTATGCCATCGGCTCGGCCGGTCTCGGCGCGCTGGTGCTGTTCGCGGCCTATTCGAACGACCTGCAATATTTCGCGGCTCACGGTGACAAGTTCCCGTATTTCGCCAATGTGGGCACGATCTCGTTCGAGCTTTCCAACCCCTACGTCGTCGCCGGCCTGCTGTTCGGCGGCCTCATCCCCTATCTCTTCGGCGGCATCGCAATGACGGCCGTCGGCCGCGCCGCCGGCTCGATCGTGGAGGAGGTGCGCCGGCAGTTCCGCGAGAAACCGGGCATCATGCAGGGGACGGAACGCCCGGATTACGGCCGCGCCGTCGATCTGCTGACCAAGGCCGCCATTCGGGAAATGATCGTCCCGTCGCTGCTGCCGGTACTGGCTCCGCTCGTCGTCTATTTCGGTGTCCTGCTGCTTTCCGGTTCCAAGGCTTCGGCCTTCGCTGCCCTCGGCGCATCGTTGCTCGGCGTGATCATCAACGGTCTCTTCGTCGCCATTTCGATGACGTCGGGCGGCGGTGCATGGGACAATGCCAAGAAGAGCTTCGAGGACGGCTTCGTCGACAAGGACGGAACGCGTCATATGAAGGGCTCTGAAGCCCACAAGGCGTCGGTGACGGGTGATACCGTCGGCGACCCCTACAAGGATACGGCGGGCCCGGCAGTCAACCCGGCGATCAAGATCACCAACATCGTGGCCCTGCTTCTGCTCGCCATCCTCGCCGGTTAGAGCAAACCCAGGAAAAGTGCTGCGCGGTTTTCCGTCCGGAATTGCGAGGCAACAAAGAGATGGAGCGGTTCGGAGATTCCATGAAAAGCTGAACCGCTCTTAAGCCCGGAGAAGACCAAGGAAAGCAAACCGAATGCATAATGAAAACCCGCGGGGCGTGCGCCTCGCGGGTTTTTCTTTGAAGGGCTTCCCGGCTTATTGGCCTGGGTTGAGGTTGTTGAGGAAGTTCCTCGCACCGTTGACGCCGTTGCCACTGCCCTGCAGGATCTGTTGCAGGAAGGTGATATCGCGGCCGCCGGTCGGCGTCGTACGGCTGATCATGTCGAAGACCTTGCCGTCCTTCAGCGTATAGTTGGCTTCCTGCTTCACGATACCGTCCTTGTCGAAATAGATCGCCAGGATGTTCTGGTCGACCAGCTTCGGCTTCATGAAGGCGACGGCGCGCGTGCGCTTCTGGGAGATATAATAGAAGACCTCGCCATCGAAGGTCGCGGTGGTCGACGGCGTGCCGAGCGAGAGCAGGACCTGCTCGCGGCTCGAGCCGACCGGCGCAAGTGCCAGCGACTGCGGATCGAAGATGTAGCCGTTGTTCATGACCTCGCTGGTCTTGCAACCTGAAAGGCCCATGGTCGCAATCACCAGGGCGATGGCGGCAGCGCTGCTGAAAGTAATGTCAGACTTGAAATACCGTCTGGTCAACGACATCTCATCTCCCCTAATGAATCAATCCGATGGCCGGACGGCCAATATGACCTTGCTGTGCACATCATTGTGGCCTTTCCGCGATTGGAAAGGGCACAAAGGCGTTGTTCGGCACTCTTCATCACCGATCATGCACAACGTGACGACGGTAAGGGCAGGAGCCTCGAAGCGGGCACAAACGGCATTGCAATTCGCGCCTGCTTCGGTAAACCAGCTTTTGCGTGGATGCAACACGGCCAAGCAAAAACGGCGCGCTCTGAAGGAGCCAATTCTGGGAATTCTCATGATTTTTGGGCTCTTCCGCAAAAGAAATCACAATCAGATCATCGTCGTCAGGCAGTATGAGGTCCTGACATCCATGGCGCGGCAGCCGGTTTTCTATATCGACTATGACGTGCCGGATACGGTGATGGGGCGCTTCGAACTGCTGTCCGTGATGATGATCCTGTTCTTCCGTCGCACGCGGTCGTCGGCGACCAGCGGCCAGGAACTTGCCCAGGAAATCGTGGATGCGTTTTTCGAAGATATCGATTATTCGATCCGCGAGCTGGGGATAGGCGATAACAGCGTGCCGAAGCGCATGAAGAAACTGGCCGGTATGTTCTATGGACGGCTTGAAAGCTATGCGGCTGCCATGGATGGCAATGATCGTGCGGCGCTTGCCACGGCACTACAGCGCAACATTTATCCCAAGGCGGAAGAGGCTGCGGCTTCCATGGTCGAGCTTGCCGGCTGGATGCTGACGGCGGAAGCGCATCTGGCCGCGGTAGCCGAAGATCGGATCGCCACGGGATCCGCGACGCTGCCGCAGCCGGCCAAACTCGACCGACAGCTCGGTTAGGAGAAGAAAAATGAAAAGACATGATTCCGACGAAACACCATTTTCCTATCCGGTGAAGGTCGGCCATATTTCCGCCAACCCGGTGGACGTGCACATCGAAGCGGATGACCGCGAGCTTGCCGGGCTTGCCGTCCTTTGGAATGTCCTTTCGGTGGGCAAGCTCGAAGCCGATCTCAAGATCTCGCGCTGGAAGCGCGACGGCGTCCGCGTCAAGGGCAATGTCAGGGCAAAGATCGTTCAGGCCTGCGTGGTGACGCTGGAGCCGGTCGAATCCGAGATCGACGAGGATTTCGAGCATATCTTTGTGCCCGAGGACTCCAAGCTGGCGCGTGCGCCCTCCATGGACGCGGGCGAAATGGTGCTTGATCCCGACGGTCCGGATCTTCCGGAGACCTTTACCGGCGATACGATCGACGCCGGCGCGGTGGTTACGGAATTCGCGGCTCTTGCCATTGATCCCTATCCGCGCAAGCCTGGAGTCGAGTTCGATGCGCATATTGAAGACACGGGCGAGGATGACAAGAAACCTTCGCCGTTCGCCGTTCTGAAAGACTGGAAAAAGGAATAGACCTCCTTGGCAACTGAGCACAATTCAGTTGTAACCGAGGGAGAAAACGGTATTTTGACGCCAAATTCGCCAGGCTGGTGGAGATAAAGGACTAGGGACGCGTGATCAGAATTTCTCTTGACCTAATGGGTGGCGACTTCGGCCCAGAGGTTGTTGTTCCCGGCGCGGCCAGGGCGCTGGATAGGCATCCCGATATCACGTTCATCATGTACGGACAGAAGGATCGCTGCGAAGCGGTCCTCGCCAAATATCCAAAGCTTCGGGAAAGATCCGTCTTTCACGAGTGTGATGTCGCCATCAGCATGGATGAGAAGCCGAGCCAGGCGTTGCGCCGCGGTCGTTACGTTTCTAGCATGTGGCGCTCGATCGAGTCCGTGAAAGTGGGCGAGGCCGATGTCGTCGTATCCGCCGGCAACACCGGCGCGCTGATGGCGATGGCAAAGTTCTGTTTGCGCACCATGGCCAATATCGAGCGTCCGGCGATCGCCGCGATCTGGCCGACGCTGCGCGGTGAAAGCATCGTGCTCGATGTCGGCGCCACCATTGGCGCCGATGCGCAGCAGCTGCTCGATTTCGCCCTGATGGGCGGCGCCATGGCGCGCGCTCTCTTCGAGATCGAACGCCCGACCGTCGGCTTGCTGAATGTCGGCGTCGAGGAAATCAAGGGACAGGAAGACGTCAAGGATGCCGGCCGGCTGATCCGCGAAGCCAATCTCGAATCGCTGGACTATTTCGGTTTCGTCGAGGGCGACGATATCGGCAAGGGCACCGTCGACGTCGTCGTCACGGAAGGTTTTTCCGGCAATATCGCGCTGAAGGCGGCGGAAGGCACGGCAAAGCAGATCGCCGCCTATTTGCGCGCTGCCATGTCGCGCACGCTGCTCGCGCGCATCGGCTATGTCTTCGCCAAGGGTGCTTTCGATCTGCTGCGGGAAAAGCTCGATCCCAGCAAGGTCAATGGCGGTGTGTTCCTGGGCCTCAACGGTATCGTCATCAAGAGCCACGGCGGCGCGAATGCCGAAGCCTTCGCCGCCGCCATCGACGTCGGCTACGATATGGCCAAGAATGGTCTCACGCAGAAAATCGAAAATGATTTGAAGAAATATCATGCCAAACGGCTGCCCCCGATCGGGCCGGAAGCGGCATGAGCGACGGGGTACAGGTAGAATGATCCGTTCAATAGCCCGCGGTTTCGGGGCGGCGCTCCCCAAGCGCGTCATGACCAATGCCGAGATGGAGCAGATCGTCGACACGAGCGACGACTGGATTGTGCAGCGCTCGGGCATCCGCCAGCGCCATATCGCCGGTGAAGGCGAAACCACGGCGTCCTTGGGCGAGCAGGCGGCACGCGCCGCCCTCGCCAACGCCGGTTTGACACCGGATGATCTCGATCTGATCATCGTCGCCACCTCGACGCCGGACAATACCTTTCCGGCAACGGCGGTGAATATCCAGAACCGGCTCGGTATGCATCATGGCTTCGCCTTCGACGTACAGGCCGTCTGCACCGGCTTCGTCTATGCGGTGACGACGGCTGACGCCTATATTCGCTGCGGCCTTGCCAACCGCGTCCTCGTGATCGGCGCTGAGACGTTTTCGCGCATCCTCAATTGGACCGACCGCACGACCTGCGTCCTCTTCGGAGATGGCGCCGGTGCGCTGATCCTTGAGGCAGGCGAGGGGAGCGGCGCCACGACCGATCGCGGCGTCCTGGCGGCAAGCCTGCGCTCCGATGGCGCGCATGGGGACAAGCTCTATGTCGATGGCGGTCCTTCCACGACAGGCACGGTCGGTGTGCTGCACATGGCAGGCCGCGAAGTGTTCAAGCACGCCGTCGGCATGATTACCGATGTCATCCAGGCTGCGTTCGATGCGACGGACACCACGCCTGATGATCTGGATTGGCTGGTGCCGCATCAGGCCAATCGCCGTATCATCGATGCCTCGGCCAAGAAGCTTGGAATTGCTCCCGAGAAAGTTGTGGTCACCGTCGATCTTCATGGCAACACGTCGGCGGCATCGATCCCTCTTGCGCTCGCCGTTGCGGCCGGTGACGGTCGAATCAAGAAAGGCGATCTGGTGATGCTGGAAGCCATGGGCGGCGGCTTCACCTGGGGAGCGGTGCTGCTGCGTTGGTAGCGCCATATCTCTAAAAGCCGTTCCGAACAAGAGCTTGACCGTGCGACGCAAGGGCAATAGTCTCGCAAGGCTTGAAGAAGATTACGCATTGAGATGGGCGGGGAGCTATGACGGGCAAGACAGTGACGCGCGCGGACTTGGCGGAGTCGGTATTCCGGAAAGTCGGTCTCTCCCGAACGGAGTCGGCTGAGCTCGTCGAGACTGTGATCGATGAAATTTGCAACGCCATAGTGCGTGGCGAAACCGTGAAACTCTCCTCCTTCGCGACTTTTCAGGTGCGCGACAAAAATGAGCGTATCGGGCGCAATCCGAAGACCGGTGAGGAGGTGCCGATCTCGCCGCGGCGGGTCATGACCTTCAAGGCATCGAATGTCCTCAAGACCCGCATCCTGAAAGCGCATGCAAGCCGCAAGGCGAAGACCAAGCCGGTAAATCCTGCCTCCTGATCCACTCCAGAGATTCGTATCGATATCGGCCGCATGCTTTGTTCTGCGGCCTTTTTGATGCGCTGTTGCTGCCTTTTCGGTGCTTGCCTGTGCAGCGGCTGAAGAGATGACTTGAATTTCCGCCGCCAAACCGTTGAAATATGGTGAGTCGCATCATGGGGAGGTATGGATAGCCATACCCGCCTTTGCGTGATCCGGCCCGAATGGCGCTGAGTGCGCCCTGTAGGAGTAAGATGATGGACAAGAGCCCGGATGCATTTCGCACGATCAGCGAAGTCGCGGAAGACCTTGATCTACCGCAGCATGTCCTACGGTTCTGGGAAACCCGGTTTCCGCAGATCAAGCCGATGAAGCGTGGTGGCGGCAGGCGCTACTATCGCCCCGAGGATGTCGACCTGCTGAATGGCATCCGCCATCTGCTCTATGATCACGGCTATACGATCAAGGGTGTTCAGAAGCTTCTGAAGACCAACGGCAACAAATTTGTCATTGCGGTTGGCCATGGCGATCTTGCCAGCGTCGAGGCGCTTGCCGCCGCGCAGGAGCCTGCGACCGTCGAGCCCCGTGTCGGTTCGGGCAATGCCGAAGAAGATCAGATTGTCGGCCGCGCCAAGGCGCCGATCAGCCGCCGTTTCTTCAACTTCGTAAGCGGCGAGGATGGCGCACCGGATGTCTCCATCGGCAAATCCAGTGTCGGCAAGGAAGATCGCGCCCTGCTGCAGGAAACGCTCTACGATCTTTTGGAATGCAAGCGTCTGCTCGATCAGGTGCGCTAACAGCCTCCTGCCGACGTTGCGGAGCAAGTAAATGCTTTGTTCCGGTGATGCGCAACGACACTCAAGTATCGTCATGATTTACGCGTTCCCTGGCTATGCTAGGACCACAACTTCATTAGCCGCGTAAATGAGCGTGATAATTTTATCACGCTCGCTACTCTTCTTCGTTGTGACAATTAGTTCGCAAGCCTTATTAACTTGCCGTGGTAGCGCCACAGGTTCAGTTTGAAGGGGGAAGCTTCTTTGCTTCGCCCTGTGTGAGGGGAACAGCCAGTCAGGCTATGGAGGGGCACGCTGTTGTCTGCCGGGAGACTCCATCCCTGATGGATAGTCGAATGGAGACACCATGAACATCAAGAGCCTTCTTCTTGGCTCCGCCGCTGCCATCGCCGCAGCGAGCGCCGCCCATGCCGCTGACGCTATTGTCGCCGCCGAACCCGAACCGCTTGAATATGTCCGTATCTGCGATGCGTACGGAACAGGCTATTTCTATATTCCCGGCACCGAAACCTGCCTGAAGATTGGCGGAAAGGTTCGTACGGAAGGTGAGTGGTATGATGCCTATAATCCGCGCAGCAGGGTCGGAACGCTTTGGCACGAGCGCGTGGAACTTAATGTCGATACCGCGACCGACACCGAATACGGTCCGCTGAAGACCAATACCATCTTCCGCTGGGAGTGGAACGATGGCGGCGCGACCTCCTCCAAGCTCCTGTTTGCCAATATCAGCCTTGCTGGCTTCACGGTTGGCAAGCTCGACTCGCAGTTCAACCTCTATGCCGGCTATGCCGGCGATGTCATTAACGACGACGCGATCTATGACGGTCCGTACGAACTCAATCAGCTGACCTATAATTACGACGCAGGCAATGGCTTTACGGCGGTGATCTCACTCGAAGACAGCTACTCCACCTCCGATGGCGAGGCATCTTATGGCGCGGGATGGTGGACGGACGACAAGTCCAACCATTACGCTCCCGACGTCGTTGCCGGTGCTGGTTACAAGGCCGGCAACTGGGGCTTCAAGATCGTCGGCGGCTACGACTCGATCGTCGAAGAAGGGGCGATCAAGGCTCGCATCGACGCCAAGTTCGGCGGCGTGGAAGCCTTCCTGATGGGCGGCTGGAACACCGATGGCGACAAGCTCAACAAATATGCCGGCACCAACCAGGATATTTCCGCCTGCACGACGTCGGGCGGCGCTGTCAACGCCGCCAAGTGCGGCTGGGGTGACTGGGCAGTTTGGGGCGGTGTCGCCGTTCCGGTCAATGACAAGCTGAAGTGGAACCTGCAGCTCGCCTACACCGAGTCCAAGATCTTCGAAGCGACCACCAATCTCAAGATCTACCCGGTCAAGGATTTCCTGGTCGAACCTGAATTGACCTACATGCACTACGATTTCATCAAGGACGACACCGTTGCCGGTATTCTCCGCTTCGAGCGGAACTTCTGATCCGAGATGGCATGATCTCCACAGCCCGCGCATATATACGTGGGCTGAATGCGGGAAGGCTCTGTTCTTGACGGGGCCTTCTTCATTTTCAGCTTTATCCTATTGAGTTGTTAAGCAAAATACCATCTTCGCGAGTGTTTTCAGGCGCTTCCGCCGGTTTCCGGGGGCTATTCGCACGACTCTTGCTTGCTAAAGCTTACCTTTGGCTGTATGCGCTCCATCGGGACTATATCTTAAATTGCCGGAGGGAATATGCGTATACGTGCCACCGTGGCCGCGAGTCTCGTCGCCATTACCACCATTTTGTCGAGCTGCCAGACGCCGCAGGAATCTGCGATGAGTGCCGAAATGACCTGTCAATCGCAGGGGCTTCGCCCCGGCACGCAGCGGTACAATCGCTGCGTCGGCGCGACCTATCAGGCCAACCGCGTCCAGGCGCAGCAGGCTGAAAATCAGGCTGCCGGTCTTGCCGCTGCCGGGATCATCGGCGGCGTGCTCGTCGGCGCTGCCGTCAGCGATAACCATCATCGCGGCTACTACGGCCGGCCTTATTACCGCCGCTGCTATCGCTGCTGGTAAGCGTTGCCTTGCCAGCTACTCGAATTCATCCTCCGTCGGCCCACACCGACGGAGTTTTCATTTCATGAGCAACCTATGCAATTCCAGGAAAAGTGCACAGCGGTTTTCCGTCCGGAATTGCGTAAAGCACAGAGTTAGAACCGCTCAACGATTCCATGAAACGCAGAACCGTTCGCCGTCAGAATGGCGGGCTCATCACCTGGCGATTGACGAGCTTCAGGCTCCGGTCGGGCTGGATGATATAGGTCTCCATGACATCCTCGCCCCACTGGTTGGTGAAACGATGTTGAAATTGCGAGCCGGGAGGCGACAGCGTCAGCTTCATATGCGGTTGGCCGCCGTAGGTGATGCTGCCTGGAATGGGCTGCAGCGGTTCGGTCGTGTTGCATGCGGCAAGCAACGGTGCGCACAGCATAAGCATTATAACGGGTTTCATCGCCTTAACCTTCCGCTCGCTTCACATTCCCTGAAATCCGTCGCGCAATAAAGACGGAGGGGCATCTATGAGTGTGGCTCCAAATCACTATATACAGATAATCACGGCATGCTCGGCGGCAAGGTTTTCACGCGGAAGTGTATGATGCTGTCGCCGGATTTCGAAGGAGTCGCATATGTTTACGATCGCCAGGTCGGTAACTGCCGCGGGCTTTGGTCTTTTGCTGGCGGCCGGTGTCGCCATGCCGGCCGCCGCCATCACCATGCCGACATTGTCGGTGCCCGCACCCGTTCAGTCGGACATTGTTCAGGTCCATGATCACGGCCACGGCCATTGGCACCATCACCACCGCTGGGGCAGCGGCCATCGGCTGCATGGTAACGATAGTTATTATGACGATAATTCCGACAGCGGCGTGCTCTTCAAGTCCTTCGTGACCGGCACACTCTTCAGTGGGCAGCGCGCTCAAGGTTATTACGACGACGGTCATGCCCGCGCCTGCGCTAGCCGTTATCGCTCCTACCGCGCCTCGGACAATACCTACCAGCCAAGCTACGGGCCGAGGCGGGAGTGCCGCTGAGCGGCAACTTTTTCTGAGCAAGCCGCTACTTTTCGCTTGCGTCGGGAAACTCTAAACTCTAAACGAAACAAGCCGTTTCGGCAGGTCGGGGCGTAGCGCAGCCCGGTA
Organism: Rhizobium sp. P28RR-XV; assembly: GCF_012641385.1. Classification (NCBI taxonomy): domain Bacteria; kingdom Pseudomonadati; phylum Pseudomonadota; class Alphaproteobacteria; order Hyphomicrobiales; family Rhizobiaceae; genus Rhizobium; species Rhizobium sp. P28RR-XV. Next base: position 75,930 of record NZ_JABAIG010000021.1, on the reverse strand, counting down.
GCGCACTTGACTGGGGGTCAAGGGGTCGCTGGTTCGAGTCCAGTCGCCCCGACCATTTATCTTCTTGAACTCCCAATCGAATTTCCAGAAAATCAGCCGCACCAGGACGGCGCTTGTCCCGTCCAGCGGCGCGCAAGGCCTTCGGAGACCATCTGGTCGCCGATCGAGCGGCCGGCGCGCATGGCGATGCGCAGCTTGCCGCCATTCCGGTCGTCGGGGCGGTTGCTGCCCGAAAGGACGAAAGTCCCGTCATTGAGGATGGCCTGCAGGCGTAGTTTCGCCGTCACCGCCCTCTGCCTCTCGCCAGGGCAGCGTGCGGCATCCGCATCCGGCACGTCGATATCGGCCAGCTGAATCCTGACGCCGTTCTGCCAGAAGGTATTGCCGTCGACCACGCAATTCGTTCCGGAACCGGGACCGCAAATCACGAAACGGCCACCGGTCTGGGGTCGTAGGCTGGGAACGGGCCGTTCGATCGGTATCTTGCTGACCGGGAGTGCCACGGGAATGGCGGCGGGTGGTACGGGCAGGGCCGATGCCGTCGCGCTCGGCTCGGGAGCGATTGCGGCCATCCTTGTTTGTGGCTTGGCCGCAGGCACTGGCGCTTCCCTGGCCATATGCGGCATGCCGGCCACCGCGCCGGCATGGGCAAGCATGGACGGCATTTCGTTGCGATGCTGATAGACATAGATGCCGGCCACGGTTGCCAGGCCGACGCCGCCCCATAGCCACATCGAATTGCCCGCCTTGGACTGCGGTTTGCGCCGCGTGCGCCGTTTCGCTTTTGCCATGGTATTATCCCTCGATTGCGAGGGGATTATCGCCGCCATTTCTTACCGATCCGTTGGCTTGGACCGGATTTGCGAACTGAGATGGGAAAGGCTACTTCGCGGCTGCTGCCGCCGGCTTGAGTTTCACCGACATCGTCACCTGTCCGTTGATGGAAAGCCTCGCGCCGCGGTTGTCGAGATTGTTGACCGAGCTATTGCTCGACATGGCGCTGATCTCGCAGGCGTCGGCGATGGTATCGAGCAAGGTTGCGCAACTGCTTGCGGCAAACTTGTAGAAGGATTTCAAGGCCTTCTCCTGCTGCTCCTCGCTATCGCCGTCCGCCACCGGATAGGAGATCGATCTTCCGGATTGAACGGAAATGTACCCCTCCGGCTGCTGGCGGGGATTGCGCAGGGGAAGGTTCTGAAAATTCTGCGCAAGGGCCGGTAGCGTCGTGGCGAAAAGCGCCATGCCAAGGACAGCCGGGATCAAAAATTTGTTCATCGTCTTGCCTCCATTTTTCCCGCTTATCGCAGATGCGGATAAAGGCTTCGTGATGCGGTAACTTAAAATTGTACTCTTGGAAAAATTACCGTCGTGTTTGCGAATCAGACGTGCGTGGTTGCTGAAATGCTTCCTTGCCAAGACTTCGCGCAAAGCGCATAGTCTGCTCCGATCGTCGGATATAGAGCGGGTGACGGCGAGGTTCAGCGTGCTTCTGCCCGAAAGATGACGAGATGCACGAATGTTAGAAACTCCTATTCATCCGCGGGATTTGCCCCTGTTTTCAGACGACTTGGATCGCTTGGAGAGGGTGCTGGACACGGTTTGCAAGGATCGTGGCATGAACTCCCGCAGTCCGGAAGCCGAGCGCCTCGGGGCGTTGATCATCCAGCTTTATCGCCAGGGCGTGAAGGACGACGAAAAGCTGCTTGCGCTCGCCAGGGCTTATTTCTGACGCAACCGCGTTTTTTTATGGCCGACAATCTAATCGATTTAAGCTGATTTCACATAGCAGCAATGATGCTTTATGCCTGTTCGAAGCGGGGCCGCCTCCCTATATATGCTGCGTTGCACAAAGAGATTCGATTTCTCGATGCCACTGATTCTGGAAAGGAACAGTGCGCGCCTGCCGCAGCGGATGAAAAAATCCAATCGCGGTTGGCGTGGATAGAAAGGTCCATGATGAATTTTAAAGTTCCGAGCCGGCTTCGCCGCTTGCTCGTCGATTCTGTAGAGCTGCAGCAGCTCAAATTTCCGATGACGCAGCCGCTGTCGCAGCCATCGCGCCGCCGCGTTTCCGCGCGGCCCGCGCCGCAGGGGCTGACCGAGGTTTTGTGGTTCGGCCGCAATCCCGGCGATCTGCGCATGCTCGAATATGTGCCGCCGGGCGCCAAAGGCCCGATGCCGCTCGTCGTTATCCTGCACGGCTGTCACCAGAATGCCGAGGATTTCGATCGCGCCAGCGGCTGGACCGCGCTGGCGCGCGAACACGGCTTTGCCGTGCTTTATGCCGAGCAGAAGATATCGAACAATCTCAATCTGTGTTTCAACTGGTTTCGGCCGAGCTCGGTAACGCGCGACCGCGGCGAGCTCGGTTCCATCCGCGAAATGATCGATTTCAGCCGCCGGCTGCATAATATCGATGACAGCAAGATTTTCGTTATGGGCCTGTCGGCAGGTGGTGCCTTGTCGGCCGCATTGCTGGCAACCTATCCGGAGCTGTTTGCCGCAGGCGCGATCATCGGCGGCCTGCCTTTCGGCGCCGCCCGCGATGCCATGTCGGCGCTTGACGTCATGAAGCGGGGCTCCACCCGAACCGCCGAAAAATGGGGAGCGCTTGTGCGCGAAGTTTCGCCTGAAGCTGCCCGCTATCCCGCAGTCTCCATCTGGCATGGCGACGGGGATGAGGTGGTGTCCTTCGCCAATGCCGAGGCATCCGTGGCGCAGTGGCTTGCCGCACATGAGCGCCCGCGCACCAAGGGGCGGCTGCGTCTTTTCGACGGCGGCGAGCGACGCGAGTGGCGCGATGAGTACGGCAGTATGATCCTGGAACTCGTGACGCTGAACGATTTCGGCCATGGCCTGCCCGTCGGCTCTGCCATTGAGGGCCGGGAGCCGGCAAACGACACGGAACGCTTCATCCTGCCTGCCGCGCTGTCGGCGCCGGAAGAACTCGTCAAAAGCTGGAAGTTGTCGACCTAAATCTTCGCCGCAAAAATGTGCGGCGGTTTTGAGATGAAGACGCGCGCAAGATCAAGAACCCAAAGCACATGGAGCGAATCTTAGAGATCGCGATGCGCTTTAGTCGTCATTGGTGGCATTCAGGTTTTCCGGCCGGATGCCATCATTCTCAGACCAATGCTTGAAGCGTATGCCGGGACCGCCTGTCCCGTCGCTGCCGCCGGCGAGGAAGACGACGCCGTGATTTTCCAGGATGGAACGGACTGTGGAAAGTGCCTTGAAATCGGTCGAGGCGCCGTCCGTTTCCAGTGCCTCGATGGTCGAAACCGGAAGCTTGCTCTCGTTGGCAAGCGTTTCCACCGTCAGTCCGAGCATGGCGCGTGCGCCGCGTAATTGCGCTGAAGTAATCATAGGTTAAGTCTATCGCATCGGTTCCAAAAGCGGAACTGGTTTCGGATAAAAATCGCGCGCAAACCTAAAGTGCAGCTGCACTCTTTTTCTGTCCTTCGACAACATTGCGCAGCCGTGTATTGCCGGACAACTCCATCGGCGCCGTGGCAAGGTAGCCGAGCAGGTCCAGATAGATTTTTTCGGTCGCATCGGCCATGCTGGCCAGCGTATAGCTGTCCTTGCGGCGTCGCGCTTCGGCCGTAAGCGTTGCAAGCAGCATCGGATCGGCAAGGCGCGCCATCGCGGCTGCCAATGCTTCCGGATCGTCGCTGTTGGGAACGATGTACCCGTTCCTTCCGTGTTCTAGCACTGTGCGCGCGCCGCCGACATCGGCGAGCAGCAGCGGCTTGCCGGCGGCTGCGGCCTCCAGCATCACATAGGACATTGCCTCATAGCGGCTCGGCATGACGACGGCGTCGAAGGCGTCGATGGCGGTCACTCCCGGCACGCTGCCGTCGAGCCGGGCACGGTCTTCGAGGCCGGCGGCCTTGATCCTCGCCTTCATGCCCTCGGCCAATTCGCCGATCCCGATCATCAAAAGATAGGCTTGCGGCATGTCAGCGGCTATTCGAGCAAAGGCTTCCACGAGGCGCTCCGGTGCCTTCTGGCGGGTCATCCGACCGACGAAGCCAAAGAGAAGGGCGCCCTGCGGGATGTCGTATCTCTTGCGGACGGCCGCGCGTTGGCTGAGGGGAGGTGCGTTGACGCCGTTGACGACGACGCGCAGGCGCGCTTCGGGAATGCCGAGCGAGACGGCATGATTATATTCGTCCTGCGAAACGCAGACCAGGCGGTCCGTCAGCCAGGTGCCGAGAAAGCGCTCGATGCCGCCATAGATCAACCGTCCCCTGGCCCCGAGCGTCGGATCCATGGTGCGGAAGGCATGCGGCGTGTAAAGGACCGGCACATGCGGTCCCGGCAGCCGTAGGCGCGTCAGGGCGCCGGCTTTCGAGCTGTGACCGTGGATCAGGTCGAAAGGCCCGTATGTCCCAGCGATCTTGCGAAGCTGCCACCAGGCCGTCAGGTCCCAGGGGCCTGGCGCGCGCCGCATGTCAAGCGGAATGACATTGTCGACGCCGATGCTCTCCATCTCGGCGACAAAGGCAGGCTCGGCGCGCACCGGCGAATAGACGGCAGTCACCGAATGGCCGCGATGCTGCATCGCGCGGCACAGATCGATAAAATGCCGCCCGGAGCCGCCGCCGCTCGGTTCGAGGACCTGCAGCAGCGACAGACGCTTGACGTTGGTGCGGATATTCAAGGTGCTCCTTCCCTTCTGCTCAAGCTACGCTGGTACTTTTGCTCGAGAGCGCCGCAGCCCCAGACGATGCCGATCAACATGTAAAGATGGCGCCAATGGTCGGTGTCGATGACATTGCCGATGCCGACATGGCCGAGAATGACGATCCAGGCGATCATCACGAAGGGTTGCCACGGCCGTTCCTTGAGGAGGTTGCGAAAGCCGATATAGATGGTCCAGCAGATCATGCTGACCCAGCAGAAAAAGCCGAGCCAGCCGTAGGTGGTCAGCGTCTTGAGCCAGGTATTGTGCTCGTCTTCGCGAAAGATCTGACCGAAGACGAGCGGACCTATGCCGAGCGGCCGTTCCATCGACATCATGAAGCCGATGCTGTGGCGCTCGAAGCGGCCGAGATGTCCGCCGTCATAGCTTTGCACGAGCTGCGTGCGCGTGGAAAACAGGTCGCTGACCTGCGGAAACTGCAGTGCGACGACAAGCAGGATGACCATCAGGATGACTGCCGTCAGCGACATGACCAGGATGCGCAGCCGGAATATATTGCTGCGATGCTTCAGCAGCATGCAGAAGATCAGCATCATCGAGGCGAATGCGAACAGCGCCCAGGCCGCGCGCGAGAAGGAGAGGAAGACACCGAAGGCCAGGACGAAGAGGCAGATGCCCTTGATCGGCGCCTTCTTCAGGTCGCCGATCAGGATGCCGTGCATGAGGTAGATGCTCGGTGTCACCAGATAGGGACCGAAGACGTTCGGATCCTGAAAGGCACCCATGGCGCGGTCGTAGCGGGTGAAGATGTCGAAACCCGGCACGGCATGGAAATAGCCGAGGATGCCGAGGCTTGCGGTGATCAGCGCCGCCACCACCCAGGTGTTGAAGATCAGCTTCAGCCGCCTTTCGCTATCCTCGACGATGGCCGCATAGAAGACGGAGCTCAGCGCCAGAAAGGTGGATACGGCGATATAGATCGGACCGTCCAGATGGTTGCCGGCGGTGAGATCGTGCATCTGCGTGATCGAGAGCATGCCGCCGACATTAAATGCCAGGAACAGCGCCAGAAGCGGCGCGACGCTGCGCGATATCTTCAGCCCGAGGACGAACCAGGTGCCGATGAGGAAGGCGAGCCACAGCTCGTAGGGTGCGGGCTCCGCGATCACGAAGCCGGAGAGAAACACGCCAATGGCAACGCTCGCCGTACCGACCAGCCGCATTGTGGCAAGCTGCGGCTGTGCGACGCGGGACGATGGAAGATCGATCGCGCTCAATAGGCGTTTTCCGTATTCAGCAGACGGAACGGCGTCAGGAACAGGATTTTCAGATCGAACAGCAGCGACCAGTTCTCGATATAGTAGAGATCATAGGCCGTGCGGAACTTGATCTTGTCGTCGCTGTCGATCTCGCCGCGCCAGCCGTTGATCTGCGCCCAGCCGGTCACGCCGGGCTTGACGCGATGGCGCGCGAAATAGCCTTCGACGACATCCGCGTAGGTGCGGTTATGGCTGGCGGCAAGCACGGCATGCGGCCGCGGACCGACGAGAGAGAGGCTGCCGAGCAGCACGTTGAAAAGCTGCGGCAGCTCGTCGATCGACGTCTTGCGGATGAAGCGTCCGACAGAGGTGACACGCGGATCGTTCTTCGTCACGGCGTTGCGTGCCGTGGGATCGCTCATGTGCGTATACATGGAGCGGAACTTGAAGACCTTGATGATCTCGTTGTTGAAGCCGTGGCGCTTCTGCATGAAGAGGACCGGCCCCTTCGAGGTCGCCTTCACGGCGATCGCGGCACCGAGCATCACCGGCCAGAGCAGGGCAAGCGCCACCAGGCTGAAGAAGATGTCGAAGATGCGCTTGGCAACACCGTCCCAATCGCGGATCGGCTTGTTGAAGATGTCGAGCATCGGCACAGCGCCGACATGAGAATAGGCGCGCGGACGGAACCGCAGCTTGTTGGCATGTGCCGCCAGGCGAATGTCGACGGGCAGCACCCACAGCATCTTGAGCAGCTGCAGGATGCGGTCTTCGGCGCTGATCGGAAGCGCGATGATCAGCATGTCGACGCGCACGAGACGGGCAAATTCGACGAGTTCTCCCACTGTCCCAAGCTTGGGATAGCCGGCGACCATGACGGGTGAGCGCTTTTCGCCGCGATCATCGAAGATGCCGCAGATGCGGATGTCGTTGTCGGGCTGGTGTTCAAGCGCGCGGATGAGTTCCTTGGCGGGTTCGCCGCCGCCGATGATCACGGCGCGTCTTTCCATGATGCCGTTGCGGCCCCAATTGCGAATGCCATAGGCGAAAAGCAACCGGGTGACGAGCAGGAAACCCGCGCCTGCCGCGAGCCACAGGCCGAGAAGACGGATCGAATAGATATTGTTGATGTCGAACGGCGTAAGCGCGACGGCCATGACCGCAAAGGCGGCAGCCCACGATCCGAGAATCCGGTGCAGGAAGCGATGAGGCGCGCGCAATATCGGTATCTGATAGGCGTCGGCGATCTGCAGAAACGCGATGGCAAGGCCGCTGAGCGAGACAGTCACGGCAGTCTTCGACACGAATGGATGACTGTCCGCCGCCGTTCCGAACAGGAGGATTGCAAGCCCGAGGGCAAGCAATGACAGGAACTCGAACAGCCGGTACTGCCCCACGATGATCGCTGGAGACTGATTGGTTTCGCGAAACTGTTCGGCGATTTGCCGGGCATAGGCATTCAAGCTGCTCGGGTCGTCGCTTCGCGGCTCTTCGGCATCGCGGGTGCGGATTTCCGAAACCTGCTTGCGAATATTGTCCAAGTTAAATTGCTCGGACTTCTCAGTAGTGTTCATGGCAATTTATCCGGTCGTTACCGGAAAAGGCCTATCAGATATCAGCTAAGAAACACTTACAACACTAGCTTGTATTCTAAGCGTCGGCGTCCAGGCCAAGTATATTTTGATACAGGTGCAAAGTATCCCGCGCCATGGCCGAGGCCGAAAAGTTTAACCGGATCGTTTCGATATGGGGCATGTTGCGGCGGCCAAACTCCGGCTCGCTGATCGCTTCGGCCATTACCCGCGACAGGTCGTCGGCGTCGTCCGGTCTGGCGAGCGCCGGGCTGTTTTCCCCGAGCGCTTCCGGGATGCCGCCGACGCGCGAGGCGATGACGGTCTTTCCGGCCGCAAGCGCCTCCAGGACGATATAGGGCATGGCTTCGGCGCGGGAGGGAACGATGACGTTCTGCGACACGGCAAAGGCCTCCTGCACGCGCATCGCCGGGAGCATGCCTATGCGATGGGCAAGGCCGCGCTCGGTCATCATCCTCTGATATTTGTCCTTGTCTGGCCCGTCGCCGATCATCAATGCCGAAAGCGGCCTGCCGATTCGTCGCTCCGTCCTCGCAAAGGCGTCCACGAATAGATCGGGACCTTTGAGGTCCCGCAGCATGCCGATATAGACGAAATGAACGGAGTCCGATCGTGTCGGCACGCTGCGGAAATCCCGATCGCTGATGCCGTTGTAGATCATCACGGAGCGGGTGCGCGGCTTGCCGATCTTTCTTTCGTAGGCGCGCCGTTCGAAATCGCAGATGAAAATCAGCCCGTCGGTCAGAAATTCGAGCATCCGCTCCATGCTGTGCACGAGAATGCCCTGCAGCGAGGTGCGCGAGAAATGCAGGCTGCCGCCATGCGCTGTATAGAGGCGGGCTACGCGATACCTGTTCACCCGCAGGATCGAGCCGAGAACGCGTGCAAGCAGGCCGCCCTTGGCGCCATGCCCATGCAGCACGTCCGGCCGCAAACTTCTGATTTCCTTGTAGCTGCTCCAAAGCGTCGCGGTATCCGACAGGCTGATCTGCCGCCGGATCGGCAGCCGGATCACGCCCAGCGCCAGAAAGGGAGCGATATCGTTGAACAGGCGGTCCTCATGCTCGCCGCCCGTGAGGCTGTCGCAAAGGATGCCGACCTGATGTCCCGCCTTGCTCTGCTCTTCCACCAGATCGCGGACATGACGGAAAATCCCGCCGACCGGCGATCTGAAGCAATGGAGGATTCGAAGTGGTCTGGCCATGAGCGGGTGCGGTTAGAACAACCGCTCTCTGACATAGATCGTGTCGCCTGCCAGCACCGGATCCGAAATACCGACCCGTCCCGTCATGACATGACCATTGATCTTGCGGGTGACATCGGCATTGGATTGGTTGGCCCGGCTCGTGAAGCCGCCGGCAACCGCAATGGCGTTTTGGATCGTCATGCCAGGCACGTAGGAATATTGGCCGGGCTGACCGACTTCACCCATGATGTAGACCGAGCGATAGCGGTCGATGTCGATGGTCACGTCGGGATCGCGGATATAGCCTTGGCGGAGCTTCTGCGCGATCTGGCCGGAAAGTTGCTGTAAGGTCCTGCCGCGGGCAGGCACCTGGCCGATCAGCGGGAAGGCAATATAGCCGGCTTGGTCGATCGTATAGGTATTGGTCAGTCCCGGCTGGTCGAATACCGTCACGCGCAGCCGGTCGCCACTATCGAGCGCATAGGGCTGGATAGTGGCCTCGTTGAAGGCTTTCGGCGCAGGCTGATAGGTGTTGCAGCCGGTGAGCGCGGCGCTCACGGCTGCCATGCCAAGTGCCAGGAAGATCTTGGGCTTTGCGAAGGACATTTCGCGCTCGTAAGAAAGGGGAAACACTGTCGTCGTTATCAATCCGTTAGGGTTAACGCTCGGTAAAGACCAAAGGAAATTCCGGTAAAAATTAGTGAAGCCAAAAATAACGCAGGCGAAATACTATTAACGCTTGGGTTACCATAGTCGTTTACGATTAATTTTGGCTTTCTATTATGGAGTTCTTGTATATGTCCGGTGTCAGCAACACCCAGCAGGATGTGGACATCGATCTCGCGCAGCTCTTCCGCGCCGTGTGGCAGCGGCGGATGCGCGTCATTGCCATCACGCTGGCGGGGGCCTGTCTGGCTTTCGTCTTCGCGAAGTTCGTTTCGCCGGAATATCGCAGCGAGGCGCGTATTCTGATAGAGCAGCGCGCGCCGGCATTCGCGACGACGACGACCGGCAACGACTCCAGTTCCGCGCCCTTGCTGGACGAGCTCAACATCGCCAGCCAGGTGCAGATCCTGCAATCGGCGGATCTGATCAAGCAGGTCATTACCAATCTGAAGCTCTACGATCGTCCTGAATTCGCCGCCGGAAACAGCAGCTCCGCACTCTCGGATATTCTCGTCAAGCTGCACCTGAAGCGCACCGCCGCCGACAAGGCACCGGAAGAGCGGATGCTGGATGCCTTCAGCACCCGCCTGCAGGTTTATCAGATCAACAGCTCGCGCGTGATCGGCATAAGCTTTACCTCCCGCGATCCGGATCTTGCGGCCAGCGTGCCGAATGCGATGGCGCAGGTCTATCTGTCGATGCAAAGCGGTGCCAAACTCGATTCCAACAGCGAGGCGACACGCTGGCTCGAGCCGGAGATCGCCAAGCTGCGCGATAAGGTCAGCGAGGCCGAAAAGAAGGTTGCGGATTATCGCTCGGCCAACGGCCTTCTTCAAACCAGCCAGAACAGTAATTTCGCCACACAGCAGCTTGCGGATATTTCTGCGCAGCTCGCCCAGGTGCGCGGCAATCGCGCCAATGCCGAGGCGCGGGCGCAGGCCGTGCGCAGCGCATTGTCCAGCGGCCGCTCCACCGACACGCTCTCCGACGTCTCCGGGTCGGTGACCATTCAGCGGCTGAAGGCGACGGAATCGGGCCTGGAATCGCAAATCTCGGATCTGTCCACGACGCTGATGGACGGCCATCCTCGTTTGAAGAGCTTGCGTGCGCAGCTCGCCGATATCCGACAGCAGATCAATCGCGAGACCCAGAAAATTCTGGCAAGTATCGAAAATGAGGCAAAGGTGGCGCAGCTGCGCGAGCAGCAGCTATTGGCGCAATCGAACACGCTGAAGGCCGACAGCGCGCGGGCAGGGGAGGACGAAGTCGGCCTCAACGCGCTGGAGCGCGAGGCTGCTGCCGAGCGGCAATTGCTCGAAACCTATCTCGCACGCTATCGTGAGGCCACCTCGCGCGTCGACAAGAATTCCAGCCCGGCCGATGCCCGCGTGGTCTCCACCGCGGTCGAGCCGGTCGATCCGTCGTTCCCGAAGGTCGGTCCCATCGTCGTCGTCGCAACCTTGGCAACTTTCATCCTGACTGCCATCGTCATCATGCTCGCGGAGTTGTTCAGCGGCCGGGCGTTGCGGCCCATCGGTCCTGCCCGCAAGGAAGCGGCAGCCTTGGCCGAAACGCCTGAGCGGGTTCAAGCCGATGTCCAAGCCGATACCGACGTGTTGCCGGCTCGCGCCGCCGTCAGGACAAGTCGCGGCGAGATGCACGCCAGCCTGCTTTCGGTTCCGGTGGGGGAAATCCCGGTCCAGGCTGCGGACCCCGCAACCGATGAAAAAGATGAACCGAAGGGCGAGATTCACGCGGTGGAGGAAGAGGAGGATTTCTCCATCCAATCCGTCGCCGACTATTTGATCGACAACGGATCGCGGCTGGCTATTGCCATATCTCCGACCGGTGACGACGGATCCACCGCCACGGTGATCCTGGCGCGGACCATCGCCGACGCGGGAAGTCGTGTCGTGCTGGTCGACATGACCGGTTCAGGATGCCCCTCCAGGCTGATGGCCGAACATGGCGAGCTCGCCGGCGTGACGGATCTGCTTTGCGCCGAAGCGGCCTTTGGCGATACGATCCACCCGGATCGCCTGTCGGATGCCCATCTCGTGCCGCAGGGCACGAGCGACCTCGCCCGCGCCATGCGTGGCGCCGACCGCCTGTCGCTGATCTTGGATGCGCTCGGTTCGGCCTATGACATCGTTTTGGTGGAATGCGGCGCGGCCGAAGTTTCCGGTGTCGCGCGGCTGACGCGCAGCAAGGACACGGAAATCATCCTTTCCATGCCGGAGCCCGAGGAAGGCCAGTTCATCGCCGCGATGACGGAATTCCAGAAAGAGGGCTATGAACACATCATCCTGATGGCCGGCTGGCGCGAGGAGCATGATCCGGACACGCGCCGCGACGCAGCCTGATCAGTCTCCGTCAGTATCGCCCGCTACCGCTGCGTCGGCACCGCGGCGTGCGCGCATTCGCTGGATGAAGGCATAGAGCTTTCGATTGGACTTGATCGCCGCTTTCGCGCGCGTCATGCCGCGTTGTGCCGTTGCGGCGAGATGACCCATGCCGGAGATCGGCAGGAACAAGTCATGCTGCACGGTTTTCATCGAGCACCAGGAGCGTTTGTAGATCTGGTCACCGATGCCGAAATCGAAGAGGGCGGCGCCTTCACGATGCAGCCGTTCGATCATCAGCCAGAACAGCAACTCGCCAGGGCTCGCCTCGGCAACCAGCGTCTCGTCGATGGAGGCGAACTGGCAGATGACGTGATCTCCCTTTCGGGAGAGAGCGGCGATCGCCGGCATATGCCCCTCATGCTCGCCCTTGAGGCGCAGTGCATGCATCTGCAGCGTCGCGTCGAAATCGTTGTTTCCGCGCGGATGCAGCAGTGCATGCAGCGCCGTTTTGGTCGGCACATCGTCGAAGACGTCTGGCAGGCCGGCATCGCGGAAGCGGATCGCCTTCTGGTGGAAGAACAGGTCCAGGAGAGCGTCCTGCTGATCGGGACCGGCAATCACATATTCGTAACCGCCCTTGGCATCGAGAATTCTGCTTTGATGCTTGAACTTCTTGCGCCGCCGCTTGGCGTTCACCTGCTTGAGGCTTGCTTCGAAACTGCCAAGAAAAGGCATCTGGAAGGCATGGTTCTGGTTTTCGACGGCGGGCAGAGAAGCGAGCGGGCTGGTGCGGCCACGCCATTCGAACGGTATATTGCGCAGGATGGCGAGATCCGCCCTGCTGTGCAAGGCAGCCGCGATGGCTACGGCCTGCGCCGAGGTCAATTTTCCATTCGCGAGAAACTCGGGCGAAAACAGGCCGGTATTGATGTTGCTGTGACGGCCCCCGATGAATTCCGCCCGCCTTATTCCACGGCTGCGAACGATCTCCAACGGCAGGATGAAGGCTGGACGATCTCCGATGGAACCCCGAACGATGGCGAGAGGATGTCGAAAGCTCTCCACCCAGGCCGCGCACCAATCATAGCTCTGGTGCAGCGAGGCGAGATTGTCCTGCTCCAGCATTCGCCACTCGGCTTCGAGCGGCGCCATGCTGTCGAAGATGTCGACCCGGAAACGGTTGGCTCTGGCCGGCTCTATCCGACTGGGTGCAGTGCGCCCATCCGCTGCCTCGGCGGAGGGCATGCCGGCGATATCTCGCATTTGGGTCTGCATCCGATCTTCTCCGCTCCGGCGGCGTTCGAAGGCAGTCTGGCGGGAAACGGCTTATTTTTGGCTTAAGATGGGACAGTCGCACCGGATAAGGCGCGGATCAGGGTTAGCCTTGTGTAAATTGCATTGCGGCCGGCGTCATTGCGGGCGCGGTCCGGCCATCCACTTGATGATGCCCATGGCCGGCAATACCCAGATGATGCCGCTGAAAAAGAAATACAGGAAATGAACCCAGCCGGGTTGATCCGCAAGCGTTCGCACCGCAACGATCATGGCGACGATCGCATAGATTGCAACCAACAGCACGAGCAAGATCATGCCTATGAATTTGCGCAGGCGAAGCGGCACCGGGTTTTTCTCCTCTTTACGACGACATGCCGCGACGGCATGCCGCAAACTCCCGGGACTTGTTTTGCACGCCCCTATCGGGCAAATCAACAGCCTGATCGAAGGGAGACGCCATGGCCGCCACTAATTTTACGACCGAACAGGTTATTTTGAAGGAAGTGGCCCGTCAGGACCGCAATCGCCGCGCCATCCGCGTCTGGCTTGCCTGCGTGCTTCTGGTTCTGTTCGGCCTCGTGCTGATGGGCGGCGCGACGCGTCTCACCAATTCAGGCCTGTCGATCACGCAATGGCAGCCGATCCACGGCGTCATCCCGCCGCTGAATGCACAGGAATGGGAAGAGGAGTTCACCCTCTACAAGCGCATCCCGCAATTTCAGCTCCTGAACAAGGACATGACAGTCGACGAGTTCAAGAGCATATTCTGGTGGGAGTGGGCGCATCGCCTGCTGGCGCGCACCATCGGCATCATCTTCGGCGTGCCTTTGTTGTTCTTCGTCCTCACCGGCCGTGTCGAGCGCAAACTCTGGCTGCCGCTGGCCTGCATTTTCGTGCTCGGCGGTCTTCAGGGAGCGATCGGCTGGTGGATGGTTTCCTCCGGTCTCGAGGCCCGCACCGATGTCAGCCAGTATCGCCTGGCCATCCATCTCGTGACCGCCTGTCTGATCTTCGCAGCCTGCATGTGGTTCATGCGCGCTCTGTCGCCGCATTCGAACGAGCCGCCGCCGACGCGTTATTCGGCGATGATTGCTGGTCTCATCGCCTTCATGGCGCTGTTCCAGATCTATCTCGGCGCGCTCGTCGCCGGCCTCGATGCGGGCCTCTCCTATAACACCTGGCCGCTGATGGACGGCGCCGTCGTGCCGGGGGACCTTTTCATACAGTCGCCGGGCTGGATCAATTTCTTCGAGAATCCGAAGACGGTCCAGTTCGTCCATCGTCTCGGCGCCTATGCGCTGTTCATCGTCGTCGCCTTCAACATGATCATCTCACTGCGGGCAGCGCCGCAAACGACGCATGCACGCCGGTCCGTCGTCGTGTTCGTGCTCGTGCTGATACAGGCAATTCTCGGCATTTCGACGCTGCTGCTGCATGTGCCGCTGCATCTGGCCCTCGCGCATCAGGCAGGTGCCTTGATCGTCTTTGGCTTTGCAATCGCCAATTGGCGCGGTTTCTATGGTGAACTACCGCGCCAGACGTCGATCGTCGTAAGAAATTGAGGCGCATCGCGCCTCGATACTTTTAGAGCGTGATGCCGAAAAGTTTAGGCGGTTTTCGACGACATCCGGCTCTAGCGCGCCGAAGCAACGCTTGCCGCTGACGACACCCGCGAGACGACTTTCAACCGCTTGATTTCGCCGCGCTTGAAGGCCGCGAGGAAGCGGCTGTAATCCTTAAAGACCACACAGCCGTTCGATTCGGCACGGCCCCCTCTGAGCATATACGTGTGAGCCAGCAAGCCGTCGCGGCCATAGACGCGGGCGCCGCTTGCGGGTGTCAGGCGTAGCGCCTGCACGCCATGAAACAAGCTTTCCCTGTATGTCAGGCTATAAGTTTCAGGCGGCGTCGGGCCGGTGTTCTTGCGGTCGACATAGCGGGGATTATCGCGCATGTGGCCGAGGCCGGAATGCGCCTCGAGGCGTTCGCCGCTCGGCAGGTAGACGGTCTTTGCCTCGATATCGTAGATCGCAGTACCCTGGCCCGGGCTGATGGCGGCAAAGGGGTTGATGAAGGGCTTCGTCTTGCGCACGGAGCTGTCGTCCGGGTCCGCATAGGCCATTGCGCGCGCCGGCGGCTGAGCGGCGGCATCGTCGCCCGTTGCCCTGGCGATAGCGGCGGTGGCGCCGGCGCTCTGCAGGGGTGTTTCGCGGGCAGGGCGGGCCACGGGAATGACGTTGAGCACAGCCTCGGCCACGGCAATGTCGGCATCCTTGGCGGGCAATGGTTTCGCTTCGGCGATGGCAGGCAGACTCACGTCGGGCGCTGCCCTGGCAATGACAGGCGGCTGCGCGATCGTCTTTGCCGGGCCCGCCGCAGGCATGAGAGCGGCGGCATATTTCACCTGGTTCAGTTGCTGCACCGCGGTGGCGAAGTTTATGGCGATTACCTTGCGCAGATGGTCGATCGTCTCCGGCGAAGCTGCGGCCACCTCGATACGGCCGCTCTTGATGCTGGCCGCGGCGTTTTGCGCCTGCTTGATCTCGGAGGTCTGTTGCGCCAGAGCGTTCGCCAGTTTCAAGCGAACCGCATCCGCGCCGGCGGCTTTCGCTTGAACGTCTGCGTCCGCCACGCTGCCGAAGCGGCTCTGCTCATGCAGCGATGTCGTCTGGGCGGCGAGACGGGCAGGACGCATGATATGGTTCTGCGTAACAATGAAAGCCGACGCACGCGGCGCCAGGAAATTGTCGGTCGAAGCCGCAGCCCCGGGGAGGGCCAGCACCATGGATTGCGTTGTCATCAGCGTCGCGGTGATCCAGGCGAAGGCCGCTACGGCAACACCGGTGGCCAAGGTACCGGGACGGATGCGGAAGGATTTTTTCGATCGCGGGGCATAGCCGGAACGCGAATTGAAGTTACCGAAGGTATCGGTCGCAAACGCCATGATACTCGCTATCCAAACTACACAGACACTACGCCGGCTCAAAAACGCACACGCGCCCCAACGCGAAAGCCGCGTCTGGCCGCCGACTTGCCGACTGTCTGGAAGCATGCCGAATTATGGTAACCAATTCCTTTACGATGGTTCATTCTCGGATATTCATTGAAAAAGGGATAGTTTTGAACGCCCCACTCATCCGGTCAGTGAAGCCGTTAAAGAGCAAATCCGTCCGACAATTGGTCGCGGAGCCTCATGGCCGATCACATTTCCGTGCAGTGCCAGCTAATTTAGCGAGAAGGCGGAAATAAGGCCGGGCGGATTCGCGGGCGCGAAATGGCACTGACATAATAAAAGCCCGGCCCGATCAATCCTTTGAGGACGATCGGACCGGGCATTGGAACTTCGATTTTCCTCGCGCGATTTAGGCGCCGAGCATCAGATCCATGTTCTGCACGGCGGCGCCCGATGCGCCCTTGCCGAGATTGTCGAGCAGTGCCACCAGATTGACCTGTGCGCCACCCGGCGTACCGAAGACGAAGAGCTTCATCGTATCCTGGCCGGCAAGCTCGACGGCATTGACGCGGGGCAGGGCGCGGCTCTCCTCAAGCGAGATAACCTGGACGATATCCTGGCCGGCATAATGGGCCGACAGCGCGGCGTGGATGCTTTCCAGCGTTGCGCCTTCTGCCAGATCGCCGAGATACAGCGGTACCTGGACGATCATGCCCTGCGGGAAGCGTCCGACGGAGGGCGAAAAGATCGGCGCGCGGTCGAGCAGACCATGCGTCGTCATCTCGGGCACATGCTTGTGGGTGAGCGGCAGGCCGTAGAGGAAATGCGGTGCGGTGATCGCATCCGGATGGTCCGGGTTTTCCATCTGCGCAATCATCTGCTTGCCGCCGCCGGTGTAGCCGGAAACGGCATTGACGGTCACGGGATAGCCCGCCGGAATGATGCCCGCGGCGCGTAGCGGCCGGATAAGGCCGATCGCGCCCGTCGGATAGCAGCCGGGATTGGCGACGAAGCGTGCCGCCTTGATCTTGCCGCCTTGATCCTTGTCCATCTCGGCGAAGCCATAGGCCCAGTCGGGATGGATACGGAAAGCCGTCGAGGTATCGATGACGCGGACATTGTTGTTGGCCGCCACCATCTTCACGGCTTCCTTCGACGCATCGTCGGGCAGGCAGAGAATGGCGATGTCGGCGCTGTTCAGCATGTCCTCGCGCATGGCGGCATTGCGCCGCTCTGCTTCCGGAATGGACAGCAGCTCGACATCGCGGCGGTCGGCCATGCGCGTGCGGATCTGCAAGCCCGTGGTTCCGTGTTCGCCATCGATGAAGATTTTCGGTGCCATCTTATTCCTGCTCTTTCAATAGGTTGAGAGTGTTTCCGGACTCAGTTTGCCATGCAGTTGATTCAATTTCATAACGGTCGCTTCGGAGGCTGCAGGACGGCCTTCGAAAACCGTCGTGGATGTCCCGAAATCGAGCGTCAGCGACCGCTCGCACGTCGTTCGGCGTGGAGACCGAGCATATACATCGCCACGGTCGCCCCCGCAATGGCGGTGATGTCGGCGTGATCATAGGCGGGGGAGACCTCGACGACGTCGGCGCCCCGGATGTCGAGCTGATGCAGTCTCTGCAGCACCGACAGGATCTTGGCGCTGGAGGGGCCGCCGGCGACCGGGGTTCCCGTGCCCGGCGCAAAGGCGGGGTCGAGGCAATCGATGTCGAAGGTCAGGTAGGTCGGCGCACCCTTGGTATGGGAGATGATCATCGAAGCGATATCGCCAGCGCTCATCTCCTCGACCTGATGGCCATGGAGAATCTGGATGCCGAAATCGTCGGGCGCATGCGTGCGGATACCGATCTGGAGGGAGCAGTCCGGATCGATCAGTCCGTCGCGCACTGCGCGGGCAACGAAGGAGCCGTGGTCGATGCGTCCGCCATCGTCGAACCAGGTGTCCTGATGGGCGTCGAATTGCACCAACGCCAGCGGGCCATGCTTGGCGACATGCGCCTTCAACAGCGGCCAGGTGATGAAGTGATCGCCACCGAGGGTCAGCAAGAAGGCGCCGCTGTCGAGGATGGTCCTTGCTTGCCGCTCGATCGCCGCCGGCGTGTCCTGATGATTGCCATAGTCGAGCAGGCAGTCGCCATAGTCGACGACGGCCATCTCTGCGAAGAGATCGCGGTTGAAGGGATATTGCGGGTCGTTGTCGAAGATAGCTGAGGCGCGACGCATCGCCTGCGGACCGAAACGCGTTCCCGGCCGGTTGGAGGTCGCGGCGTCGAAGGGAATGCCCCACACCACCGTGTCGACACCATCAAGCGATTTGGTGAAACGGCGGCGCATGAAGGAGAGGGCGCCTGCGAAGGTCGGGTCGCTGGCGGCCGAAGTCAGGCTGGTCGCCGTAAAGGCATGATCAATCGACGTGCTCGGCAAGAGTATCTCCTTTGCTTGCCTGAAAGTCATAGTCTCGTTCTACCCGTGCTATGCGAACCTTATATTGTTCGTACCAACGTTCGCGCCCGAGTTTTTGGGCGGCCAGATGCGCGACGACGTTCTTCCAGGCAAGGATGCTCTCCTCGTCCCGCCAGAAGGAGTTGGTGATGCCGAAGCCATCGGCGCCTCTTGCGCTCTCAAGCCCGAGACAGCCGTCTTGCGCCAGCGCCAACGCTTCCATGCGCTCGCCCATGGCGCCGTAACCATTGTCTCCCTCCGTTCGGATCGAAGCGAAGGAAACGATGTAGTAGGGCGGCTCGGGAGTGACCGCAAAAGGAGATGCTCTGTGCGTGTTCATGGCGTGCCTCAGGGGAGCGAACGGAACTCCGATTCTATGAATCGCAGACAAGTGCGTTGATGCTTATTTGCCCGATGTGGCGGTGCATTGATATGCCTTTTTCACGCAGGCGATCTGCGGTGTCGAGCAATCGGCTCGCCCGTCCGTCACGACACAATAAGAGCAGCTGTCATTGAACTCTCGGCAATTCGGGTTCGCCTGAAGAAAATCCTTCATGCTCTGCATATCCGCCGCCCTTTCGGCTGGCTCGGCCGGTTTGGCATCGTCGCATAGAACCGGCGAGACGCTGACGATCAAGAGCAGAAGCGAAAAGATGAATCTATGCATGGAATTCCCCCGATGCTTGTGGTCGGACTTTGCCACAAAACATGCCTCTTGCCTTGGCGGAACTGCATCTTTTTCCAAAATTGCAAAAGAAAAAGGCCGGGAAACCCCGGCCTTTCCAATGTCCGATCTCGGATAAGCGATTAACGCTTGGAGAACTGGAACGAACGACGTGCCTTTGCGCGGCCGTACTTCTTACGTTCGACGACGCGGCTGTCACGCGTCAGGAAGCCGCCCTTCTTCAGGATCGAGCGCAGGCCCGGTTCGAAGTAGGTCAGCGCCTTGGACAGGCCGTGGCGAACGGCACCGGCCTGGCCGGAAAGGCCGCCGCCGGCAACGGTTGCGATGATGTCGAACTGGCCGTCACGGGCAGCAGCGACGATCGGCTGACGCAGGATCATCTGCAGAACCGGACGGGCGAAGTAAGCCGTGTAGTCCTTGCCGTTGACGATGATCTTGCCGGAGCCGGCCTTGAGCCATACGCGGGCGACGGCGTCCTTGCGCTTGCCGGTCGCGTAGGAGCGGCCGAACGAGTCGACCTTGCGGACGTGAACCGGAGCAGCAACTGCTTCAGACGTGCCGAGATCCTTCAGGGAGGAGAGGTCAGCCATTATCAGGCGCTCCTTACGTTCTTCTTGTTCAGCTTGGCGACGTCGAGGACGGCGGGCTGCTGGGCTTCGTGGGGATGGTTCGAGCCGGCGTAGACACGCAGGTTCTTCATCTGGCGACGGCCGAGCGGGCCGCGGGGAACCATGCGCTCGACGGCCTTTTCAACGACGCGCTCCGGGAAGCGGCCTTCGATGATCTGGCGAGCCGTGCGCTCCTTGATGCCGCCGGCGTAACCGGTGTGCCAGTAGTAAACTTTGTCTTCATACTTCTTGCCGGTGAAGACGACCTTATCGGCATTGATGACGATGACGTTGTCGCCGTCGTCGACGTGCGGCGTGAAGGTAGCCTTATGCTTGCCGCGCAGACGCATTGCGATGATAGAAGCGAGACGGCCAACGACCAGCCCTTCGGCGTCGATGAGAACCCACTTCTTCTCCACCTCTGCAGGCTTCTGGGAGAAGGTTGCCATGTTGCATACTCTCTTTTGGAACCCTTGGCCCGAAGGCGTATGGGCGTTTCTTGTTGCTTGGTTTGACGCGCATGGATGCGTGCCAAAAAGAAAGCAGCCCGGTGAGGCTGCGATCTGTGGCGGCTTATAGAGTGATTAATCGCGAGGGTCAATATTGCAGAATTGGATGCCTTAAAAAAATAGCGATAAAAATCAATAGTTTACTTATGTGGTATAATAAAACCACACATTTTGCCGTCAACCCAGCCGCAAAACCAGCACTCCGGCGGCGATAATTGCGCCGGCAATATAGCGCCAGACGCTGGATCGCTCCTTCAAGACGACGACGGATATGACCAGCGCAAAGAGGATCGACGACTCGCGCAGGGCGGCAACCATTGCCACCGGCGCCTTCGTCATCGCCCACAATGCCAGTCCATACGAGGCGATCGAGCCGCCGCCGCCGATAAGACCGCGCCACCAGTTATAACGGATATGGGCGGCGACCGGCCCGATGCCGCGTTGCGAGATCGCCCAGATAAACAGAAGGACCGGCGGCAGAAGCGCCATCCACAGCGTATATGAGACCGAATTGCCTGAAATCCGTGCGCCGATACCGTCGACATAGGTATAGGTCGCGATGACGACGGCATTGGCAAGCGCAAGAATGATGGCCCTCCGTCCACCCTTTCGTGCCTCGAAGGCCAGCGTCAATATGCCGGCGCAGATCGTCATCGTACCGATCAGCGCGCCGCCCGAGAGCGTCTCCTTGAGGATGAAGCTGCTTGTCGAGACAATGATGAGCGGCGCCACGCCGCGCATCAGCGGATAGACGAGCCCGATGTCCCCAGCGCGATAGGCGGCGGCGACAAGCTGGAAATAGGCAAATTGGAGGATAGCGGAAGCGCCGATGAACGGCCAAGCGGGAGCGGCCGGCAATGGAAGGAACGGCAGCAAGGGCAGGGCCGCAACCGCGCCTCCGGCCGAGACCAGCGCCGCATCGAGCGATTTATCGGTTCCGGCCTTGATGATCGCATTCCACGTCGCATGCAGCAAGGCGCCAAAAAGGACGAGCGCGATAACGTCGAAAGACACGGAAAACCTCAAGAAATGGCGGATCAGGCCCGGATGCTTGGCATTTTGTGGGAGTCAGGCTTTCATATGATCCGCAATACATCAAAAAGCAACGAAATATACTCTGTCATGGAGACTTGCCTCATTTGGCGAAATACGCGCAGTCGGCATTTGGAATGGGTTCTTTCTATGTTCCAAATCCTGCTTTTGCGCATTATAAATAGCTAATTTATTGGGGTATGAAGCGCGAACAAATATCGCATGTCCTGTGAACGCGGGAGTAGCATTAGACATCACTTACTTAAAAACGACAGCGCGCTCCGCTGGCGGAAAGCTTGAGGGAGCCGTGCGGCAGAAAATCGCGGCCAAAAGCCTCACATACCGTCGATCAGATCGCCGAATATAGTGGATAATTCTGCAAATAGGGAAAAATATTTCAATCTGAAATCGCCCTGAATGCAGGGCGAAGTATGGAAAAACTCTCCGGTGCCCCAAGTATAGAGCCGTAAAGAAGACGAATTTCCGGGTATATCTCCGCGCGATCGTGCAAGTTATTCTGTGGAAAATTTATGAAATATCATATTTTTCATGTTCACAATCGGTTCTCATTTCAGACCTCAATCCATAAGTCATTTCTAATTTATATGCGAATAAATAGAGAACAAAGATTGCATTTCCAGAGAACGCAACTTCGTGGTATAGGCGAAATCCATGCAAGCGCTTTGAAAACGGCCTCAAATGGAAGCGCATGACAGGACGCGCAAGGCCGCGATGTCGATAGCATGCCATGCCTCGGACAATCAGTAGTCGTATCGAGCGGCCTCAATCGTCTTCGATAACCAGCCATGAGGCTGCGATCAACGTCGGAAAATCAACTCGTCGTCATCGAGGTCGGTGCTCGGACGGCATGTAAAGACAGGGCAGGAGGCTCGGTCCTTGGTAGGAAGGTAATCCTGATAGGCATAGTAGCCGACATCGCATGAGTCGGCGTTTGAGACATAACGATCATAAAGCGTCATGTTGGGTGTCCTTCTGGCCGGATAGCGCATAATGACCGCACGCTCGCGGTTGATGACGGCTCGCGCTTCGGCGCAGGTCATGGACATGGAATTATATCGAGAAATGGCGAGAGCCGGGGTGGCGACGGAAGCAATTGCCAGGCCCAGCAGCACGATTTTTTTCATCGGAGCAATCCTCCCTAAAGTTGTTATAATACAGTATATACGCGGATATGGTCGCTGCGGTTTCCATATTTGCGAGAAAACGCAAGTGTGATCGAAGTGGGAGGCTTCGTGATGAACCACGACAATTATGACGATTCCTACATTGCCGATATCCTTCTGTCCGTTAGGACCATTGCGCTTGTCGGCGCTTCGCCCAATCCTGCGCGCCCAAGCAACGGCGTGATGGCCTATCTTTTGAACAGGGGCTATCGCGTCATCCCGGTCAATCCCGGGCAGGCAGGCAAGGAAATCCTCGGGCAATGGGTCTATGCGCATCTGGCCGACATTCCGGAGCCCGTCGATATGGTCGACGTTTTCCGGGCGCCCGAATATCTCCGGTCCGTGGTCGAGGAAGCCATCATGATCGACCCCCGGCCTCCGGTCATCTGGGGACAGCTCGGCGTGCGCGACGACGCGGCGGCGGCAAGAGCCGAGGCGGCGGGCCTCAGGGTCGTGATGGACCGTTGCCCGGCCATCGAATACCCGCGTCTGGTCGCCTGATCGGGCAAGGGCGGCTGCCGCCATTCGGCCGATTATCGCGCGAACTCACTGAAATATGGCAAGTTTTTTCCGCGAGCCGGAAAGCACGGCAAAGTTCGCGGTTAACTTTCATATCCCCGCCGCTATGATCGTCCCATCAGAATAGGCTTTGGTGGGAGGGAAGATCATGCCGACGAACAATCCTGGCTTTGACACGCTGGCAATCCATGCGGGCGCGCAGCCGGATCCGACGACCGGCGCCCGCGCGACGCCGATCTACCAGACGACATCCTTTGTCTTTCAGGATGCGGATCACGCGGCTGCTCTGTTCGGATTGCAGCAATTCGGCAATATCTATACCCGGATCATGAACCCGACGCAGGCGGTGCTCGAAGAGCGGGTGGCGGCTCTCGAAGGCGGAACGGCAGCCCTTGCGGTTGCCTCGGGTCACGCGGCGCAGTTGCTGGTCTTCCACGCCATCATGCAGCCGGGCGACAATTTCGTCGCCGCCAAGCGGCTTTACGGCGGTTCGGTCAATCAGTTCGGCCAATCCTTCAAGAATTTCGACTGGCGCGTTCGCTGGGCCGATCCCGCGGATCCCGCCACCTTCGAGGCGCAGATCGACGGGCGCACCCGCGCCGTCTTCATCGAAAGCCTTGCCAATCCGGGCGGCACCTTCGTCGACATTGCCGCGATCGCGGCCATTGCCCACAAGCATGGCCTGCCGCTGATCGTCGACAACACCATGGCAAGCCCCTATCTCATCCGGCCGCTGGAGCATGGCGCCGATATCGTCGTGCATTCGCTGACGAAATTCCTCGGCGGCCATGGCAATTCCATGGGCGGCATCATCGTCGATGGCGGTACGTTCGATTGGTCCGCCTCGGGCAATTATCCCATGCTGTCCTCGCCGCGGCCGGAATATAACGGCATCGTGCTGCATGCGACCTTCGGCAATTTCGCTTTCGCGATCGCCTGCCGCGTCCTCGGTCTGCGCGATCTCGGTCCGGCGATCTCGCCGTTCAACGCCTTTCTGATTCTCACGGGGATCGAGACGTTGCCGCTGCGCATGCAGCGCCACTCCGATAATGCGCTTGCCGTCGCGCGCTGGCTAAAGGGCCAAGAGAAGGTAGCCTGGGTCAATTATGCCGGTGTGGAGGATGATCCGAACCATGTCCTGCAGCAGCGCTATTCGCCAAAGGGAGCCGGCTCCGTCTTCACCTTCGGCCTGAAGGGCGGATACGAAGCGGGCAAGGGGCTGGTGGAGGGGCTGGAACTCTTCTCGCATCTCGCCAATATCGGCGACACGCGTTCGCTCGTCATTCATCCCGCCTCGACGACGCATAAGCAGCTGACAGACGAGCAGAAGGTCGCGGCCGGCGCCGGTCCGGATGTCGTGCGCCTGTCCATCGGCATCGAAGATGTGAAGGACATCATTGCCGACCTGGAGCAGGCCCTGGCAAACGTCTGAAGGCCGGACCGGCAGGAAGCCGAAAAAGCTCATCGGCCTCTTTGATAGCAGCGCATTTCATGCTTGTCTCGGTCCGCGATCGCCAAAGAGTGGTCGCGGATTTTTTTTCGTTGGCGAAGCGCGTTCGACGGGGGACTTAAGTGGCAACCTATCTGCAACTGAATGTCGATGGCGTCGAGCCCGAGGCAGGCGCGCCCGCAGCGGATCGTCTCATTTCGGGAGCCCCGATTTTCCAAACCTGGAACCTCGACGAGGCCGATGGCGGCCTTTATGCCGGTGTCTGGGAAGCGACACCGGGCAAATGGAGGATCGTCTATGACGAATGGGAGTACTTCCACATCCTCTCCGGCTATTCCATTGTGACAGCCGACGACGGTGAGGTCTTTCATCTGCGCGCAGGCGACCGCCTCATCTTAAAGCCGGGCTTCAAGGGTACCTGGGAAGTCATTGAAACGACTCGCAAGGACTATGTGATCCGTCTCTGACGACGTTGTTGAATCAAAACATGAAGTTCGCGTTCGCCTGCTGCCCGGAGCGGCCCGTTCCATGCGGTTCCGCAATGACCGCGATGATTGCCACAGGTTGTGTCACTGCCGCTTCATTAAACTGTCATCAAACTGAAACAATGCGGCATTAGAGCCATCACTGTCGCCAGGAGATTGGGGGGTCATTTAGCATGGGTACCTCGTGCCGATCTTCTGCTCGCCATCCTTTCATTCACTTGAGGAAGTGAGTCTATTATGCTTAACCTGAAAATCCGTTCCCTTTGCCTGACCGCCGGCCTGGTTGCCGCCATGGCTGCTTCGGCCTCGGCTGCCGACATTACGGGCGCCGGCTCGAGCTTCATTGCGCCGGTTCTGTCCAAGTGGGCCGAAGGCTACAAGGCTGCGACGAACAATGTCGTCAACTATCAGTCGGTCGGTTCGGGCGCCGGCATCAAGCAGCTCCTCGACAAGACCATCGTATTCGGCGCTTCGGACAAGCCGATGAGCGACGCTGACCTCGAGAAGAACGGCATTGCCCAGTTCCCGATGATCTCCGGCGGCATCGTCGTTTCCTATAACATCGAAGGCGTAAAGCCGGGCGAACTCGTTCTCGACGGCAAGACTCTGTCCGACATCTTCCTCGGCAAGATCACCAAGTGGGACGACGCTGCCATCAAGGCGCTGAACGCCGACGTGAAGCTGCCTTCCACGCCCATCTCCGTCGTTTATCGCGCCGACAGCTCGGGCACGACCTTCAACTTCACCGATTACCTGGCGAAGGTTTCGCCGGAGTGGAAGGAAAAGGTTGGTTCGAACACGGCAGTTGAATGGCCGGTCGGCTTCGGTGCCAAGGGTTCCGAAGGCGTTTCCACCACCGTCAACCAGACGGCTGGTTCGATCTCCTACGTTGAATATTCCTACGTCGTCGCCAACCACATCGGTTTCGCGAAGATGAAGAACGCCGCAGGCAAGGTTATCGAGCCGAGCCTCGAGACGTTCAAGGCTGCAGCTTCCAACGCCGATTGGGCCAATGCCAAGAACTTCAACCTGATCATCACCAATCAGCCGGGCGAAAAGAGCTGGCCGATTGCAGCTTCGACCTGGGTTCTGCTCTACAAGAAGCCTGCCGATGCTGCTAAGAACGAAGAAGCGCTGAAGTTCTTCAAGTGGTCCTATGAGCACGGTCAGAAGGACGCGACCGCTCTGTCGTATCTCGCGATCCCGGAAAATGTTGCCGAGGTTGTCGAGAAGTCCTGGAAGAAGGACTTTGGTACGAAGTAATTTGTGCTGAATGAAAAGTTGCGGCGGACAGGGTATGGCCCTGTCCGCCTTTCGTGACAGGACAAGGGGAAATCGATGGCTGACGCGACCCAGACGGCTGGCTTCCAGGCTGTGGATACCACCGCCATGACCAGAAAATTCCGGACACAGGATCGGATTTTCTATTTTATGACGCTTGGCTCGGCCACTCTCGTCGTGCTTCTGCTGCTGGCAATCCTTGCGGTTCTTGTCATTGATGCCTTGCCCACCTTCCAGACTTTCGGGTTTTCGTTCCTCTGGGGCACGAAATGGAGTGCTCCCGCCGATATCTATGGTGCTATTCCTGCCGTGGTCGGCACGCTGGTGAGCTCGTTCATCGCCATGCTGATTGCCATTCCCTTGGGCATCGGCATCGCCATCTTCCTCACGGAACTTTGCCCCGGCAGCCTGCGGCGGCCGATCAGTACCGCCATCGAGCTTCTGGCCGGCGTTCCCTCTATTATTTACGGCATCGTCGGTCTGTTCATTCTCGTGCCGCTGATGCAGACCTATATCCTGCCCTTCCTTATCATGACGATCGGCCAGGTGCCGTTGATCGGCCTGCTGTTCCAGCCGCCGGCGCCGGGCGTCGGCCTGTTGACGGCAAGCCTCGTGCTCGCCGTCATGATCCTGCCGTTCATCACCGCGATCTCCCGCGACGTGTTCAGCACCGTGCCGCCGATGTTGCGTGAATCCGCTTACGGCATGGGCATGACCACATGGGAAGTGGCCCGTCACATCCTGATCCCCTATACGCGTCGCGGCCTCGTCGGCGGTATCATGCTCGGCCTCGGCCGCGCGCTTGGCGAAACCATGGCCGTCACCTTCGTCGTAGGCTCGGTGAGCCGCCTGCAATCGTCGATCATCTCACCGTCCACCACCATTTCCGCTCAGATCGCGAACAACTTCGGCGATGCCGACGGTCTGCAATTGTCGAGCCTAATTGCGCTCGGCCTGCTTCTGTTCGTCCTTTCCTTCTGCGTGCTTGCAGCGGCGCGCTGGATGATCGGCCGCGGCGACTCGCTCTGAGGAAAAAACCATGGAAAATGCAATTCGTCAGAATCTCGTCTCGAGGCGCTATACGAAGAACCGGGTAATGATGGCCTTGTCCTTCATTGCGGCCATCCTCGGCATATTCTTTCTCAGTGTGATCCTCGTGACCCTGCTTTATCGCGGTGTGACGGCGCTCAGCCTCGACGTGTTCACCATGTCGATCCCGGCCCAGGGCTCGCGCGGTGGCCTGATCAACGCAATCTACGGCACCCTTCTGGTTACCGGCCTTGCCATTGTGATCGCCGCTCCAATCGGCATTCTCGCCGCCACCTATCTGGTGGAATATGCGAACGGCACCAAGCTTGCCGAGGCTGCCAAATTCATCAACGATATCCTGCTGTCCGCACCTTCGATCATCGTCGGCGTGTTCGTCTACGGCGCCGTGGTCGTGCCCATGCACGGTAACTCTGCCATTGCCGGCATTCTCGCGCTGGCGCTGATCGCCCTTCCGGTCGTCAACCGCACGACGCAGGATATGCTGTTGCTGGTGCCAAACGCACTTCGCGAGGCGACCGCCGCGCTCGGCGCGCCGCGCTGGAAGTCCATGACGATGGTGATCTATCGCTCCGCCTGGACGGGCATCCTGACCGGCATACTGCTGGCCATCGCCCGTATCAGCGGCGAAACCGCGCCGCTTCTCTTCACGGCCGGTTATAGCAAATTCATGAATACGAGCCTGACCGGTCCAATCGCCACGCTGCCGGTTGCCATCAACACGCTCGCAGCCGATGCAGGCGAGGATCTCAAACAACTGGCCTGGGCCGGCGCGCTGATCATCACCGTTGCCATCCTTGCCCTCAACATCCTTGCCCGTGTCTTGAGTGGGCGCCGCCACCAGTGACGCAGCCGCCGAACGATAGGAATGAGACCATGAACATGAGCGACAACAATTTCCAGAGCGTCAACGCACAGCCGGGGAAAGACGCCGTTTCCCAGTCAGATCTCGGCATGCTCGCGAAACTTGAGGTGAAGAACCTCGATTTTACCTATCAGAACGGCCATCGCGTTCTGAAGAGTGTGAATATGAACATCCGCAAAAATGCGGTCACCGCCTTCATCGGCCCTTCGGGTTGCGGCAAGTCCACGCTGTTGCGTACCTTCAACCGGATGTATGATCTCTATCCGGGCCAGACGGTTGCGGGCGAGATTCTGCTGGACGGCCGCAATATTCTCACCAAGGACGTCGATCTGAACGATTTGCGCGCCAAGGTTGGCATGGTGTTCCAGAAGCCCACGCCGTTCCCGATGTCGATCTATGAAAACGTCGCTTTCGGCATTCGCCTCTATGAGAAGATTTCCAAGGCGGAAATGGACGTCCGTGTCGAAGCGGCGCTGACGGAAACAGCTCTGTGGAGCGAAGTGAAGGAAAAGCTGCACCAGAGCGGACTTGGCCTTTCCGGCGGCCAGCAGCAGCGCCTCTGTATTGCCCGCGCCATTGCCATTCGCCCCGAAGTCCTGCTGCTTGACGAGCCGACCTCGGCTCTGGACCCGATCTCGACCGCCAAGGTCGAGGAGCTGGTCTCGCAGCTGAAGGGCGATTTCACGATCGTCATCGTCACGCACAACATGCAGCAGGCAAGCCGCATCTCCGACAGCACCGCCTTCATGTATCTTGGCGAACTGATCGAATACGGCGCGACCGAGCAGATCTTCCAGGCGCCGAAGGTCAAGCGCACGGAAGACTATATCACCGGTCGTTACGGCTGATACGGCCGGAGATAGCCGCACAATTTGTGAAGGCGCGCTGCGTTTGACGGTAGCTGCTTTGCTGGAGGACGGTGCGATCGGGTCATACCAAAAGCCTGTCGAATGGAACCGTACCGGGTAAGCCGTTCACATCCTGGCGAGCGTGCCCATGCGTCTCAGCGCGTATATCTGATCGTCGAGGGTCGGTACGAGTTCGCCGTCGTCGGCGCCCGGCGCTGTTTCGACCTCCTTCGCAGTTTCCAGTTCGTTGAAGACGATGGTGCGGTTCCGGCCGGCGCGCTTGGCGGCATAAAGCGCGCGATCCGCGAACGAGACCAGGCGATCCCAGCTGACGGTGTCGCGCGGCATGATCGAAACGCCGATGCTGACGGTTGCCGGCACCAACGTGCGTCCGGCAAGTAGCGGCACACGGCAGAAATCGGCGCGGATGGTTTCCGCCAGCGCTTCCGCCTGGGATTGATCGTCTATGGGAACGAAGGCGACGAACTCTTCCCCGCCCATCCGGCCGAACGCGCCGCTGCGTGGCACGAATTGACGGGCGATACGGGCAAATTCGACCAGAACAGCATCGCCCGTCTGGTGACCGTGACGATCGTTGATCTTCTTGAAGTGGTCGAGGTCGAACAGCAGCGCGGCGAGTTTCTGCGGCTGCTGCTGTCCTTCTCCCGCAAGGATGTCATAGCTTTCCTGTAACCCGCGGCGGTTCAGAACTCCCGTCAGCGTGTCGGTGATGGAAATCGCCCGCCAGCGACGCTCGGCGCGCTCCATCAGCAACTTGCCGTTCAGAACGACGGCGACGATGATGAGCAGTCCATAGCCGAGCGCCATGTAGCCGCGATAGATCATGGCCTCTTCCAGCGAGGGGCCCACGAGCACCATCCAAATAGCCGAGCCGAAACAGAAACAGGCGAGTGCCACGAAGACGATGCCGAGCTGCCCGCGCGCCGGTTCGCGGCGGCCATCGGCCGGATGGACCGCAAAGGCGAGCAAGGTCGCGCCGACGGCACCGGCAAGATCGTAGACGATGATGCGATTGGCAAAGTTGCCGCCGACCCATGGCAGGCTGACACCGATCACCCATATGGCAGGGGGCAGGAGTGCGGACCATTCCAGCTTGCGCTTGTCCATCAGGCGGAACCCGGCGATCCATGCGCTTTCGCCGAGCAGCGCCACGGCATTGCCGATCCGGATCGACCATATGTCGGGAACGACGCCGCGAGCCGCCACCAGGGCAAACCCGACCGCGCTGACGGTAAATCCGATGGCCCAGATCAGGTAGGCGGGCGACTTGCGATCGTGCCTCCAGGCGAAAAGCAATACGGTCGCCAGGGTGATGGCTTCCGAGCACCAGATGGTCAGACCCGTGGTCATGTTCAGCACGATGGGTGTTTCTCCGCTGCCTTCGGACCGTCGGCATAGACAGCGCAACGATTTTCGCGATTGGTCCATCCTCGCCGAATAAGATGGTAAGTTCGTTAAATGAGTTGGTAAATTTTGCTTGTGTCTCCGATCTCCGCCTGATCGCCATGGCTTTCATGCTTCCTTCACCTTGCGGGTGGGAAATGCAGTGGGTAGCCAATGGCGCGACGCCATGGCGTCTTGGCATTCCAGGCGCGGTGTTTAGAAATGCTTTGTCAACGCCTCCTCGGGCATTACTGCTTTTTGACGATATGCTTTTGCGCGTCTTGAAGTGAAGGGCAGGGACACTCTATGTAGGAGTAAAGGATTTTTACTCCGATTCCCGGCGTTTCCGTCGCCGGGGCAAGTTTGATAAAGGACGCACATGAGAAATCCAGTCGATACAGCTATGGCTCTGGTGCCGATGGTTGTTGAGCAGACCAACCGTGGGGAACGGTCTTACGACATCTATTCCCGCCTGCTGAAGGAACGCATCATTTTCCTGACCGGGCCGGTTGAAGACCATATGGCGACGTTGGTGTGCGCCCAGCTTCTCTTCCTCGAGGCCGAAAACCCGAAGAAGGAAATCGCGCTCTACATCAATTCGCCGGGCGGTGTCGTGACCGCCGGAATGGCGATCTACGATACGATGCAGTTCATCAAGCCGGCCGTTTCGACGCTTTGCATCGGCCAGGCGGCGTCCATGGGCTCGCTGCTGCTTGCTGCCGGCGACAAGGACATGCGTTTCGCAACGCCGAATTCCCGCATCATGGTTCACCAGCCCTCGGGCGGGTTCCAGGGCCAGGCTTCGGATATCGAGCGCCATGCGCGCGACATCATCAAGATGAAGCGCCGCCTGAACGAAGTTTATGTCAAGCATTGCGGTCGGACCTACGAGGAAGTCGAGCAGACGCTCGATCGTGACCATTTCATGTCCTCCGACGAGGCCAAGGAATGGGGTCTTATCGACAAGGTGCTGACGTCGCGTACCGAAATGGAAGGTGAAAGCGCCTCGTGATTTATCCACGAGGCGGTGACTTCTACGCCACAGTTCTATCCCATTTGTGATCGAATAGGGGTTTAATGTGGAGCGGAACGCGGTAATAGTAAGATTCATGCTATGTAGCGTTTTTGTGACATGGCATTCGGCATTCGAAGGGGGATCGTTGCCACGCAGTTCCGGTCGTTGACTGGTCTGCGTTCAGTACCCTGAAGGGCGCCGCGATCTGCAAACGAGGGGCAGGTCCGGCGGGCGCATTGAGTGGACCGCGATTTCGATCTGGAAATTGGCGGCGTGCTGGAAGGAAAGTGATATGAGCAAAGTCAGCGGCAGCAACGGCGGCGACTCCAAGAACACGCTTTATTGTTCGTTCTGCGGTAAGAGCCAGCATGAAGTCCGGAAGCTGATTGCCGGACCGACCGTCTTCATCTGCGACGAGTGCGTCGAGCTATGCATGGACATCATCCGCGAGGAAAACAAATCCTCGATGGTCAAGTCCCGTGACGGCGTTCCGACTCCGCAGGACATCATCAAGGTTCTCGACGAATACGTCATCGGCCAGCGGCAGGCGAAGAAGATCCTCTCCGTTGCCGTTCACAACCATTACAAGCGTCTCGCACACGCATCGAAGAACGGCGACGTCGAGCTGGCGAAGTCGAACATCATGCTCGTCGGCCCGACCGGTTGCGGCAAGACCTATCTGGCTCAGACGCTCGCGCGCATCATCGACGTGCCCTTCACCATGGCCGACGCGACGACGCTGACCGAAGCGGGCTACGTCGGCGAAGACGTCGAAAACATCATCCTCAAGCTGCTGCAGGCCGCCGATTACAACGTTGAGCGCGCACAGCGCGGCATCGTCTACATCGACGAAGTCGACAAGATTTCCCGCAAGTCGGACAATCCGTCGATCACGCGCGACGTTTCGGGCGAGGGCGTGCAGCAGGCGCTCCTGAAGATCATGGAAGGTACCGTGGCTTCTGTTCCCCCGCAGGGCGGTCGCAAGCATCCGCAGCAGGAATTCCTGCAGGTGGATACGACCAACATCCTCTTCATCTGCGGCGGCGCCTTCGCAGGCCTCGACAAGATCATCTCCGCCCGCGGCGAGAAGACCTCGATCGGCTTCGGCGCGACCGTCAAGGCGCCGGACGATCGTCGCGTCGGTGAAGTGCTGCGCGAGCTGGAGCCGGAAGATCTGGTGAAGTTCGGCCTGATCCCGGAATTCATCGGCCGTCTACCCGTTCTGGCGACGCTCGAAGACCTGGATGCGGATGCACTGATCCAGATCCTGTCGGAGCCGAAGAACGCGCTCGTCAAGCAGTACCAGCGTCTGTTCGAGATGGAAGACGTCGAGCTGACCTTCCACGAGGATGCGCTGCGCGAGATCGCCCGCCGGGCGATCGTCCGCAAGACGGGCGCTCGCGGTCTACGCTCGATCATGGAGAAGATCCTGCTCGACACCATGTTCGAGCTGCCGGCGCTGGAAGGCGTGCGCGAAGTGGTCATTTCCGAGGAAGTGGTCCGCGGCTCTGCCCGCCCGCTTTACATCTATGCCGATCGGCAGGAAGAAAAGGCCAACGCAACGGCCTGATGTCCGTATCTGCGATCACGAATCGGGGGCTCGTCGTCGACGGGCCCCTTTCTGTTTGAAAAATCGTGCAGTTTGCTGATAAAGTCTTGGATAAGCTTATGGGAACGCGGTCGAAACCGGTTGTGAAGAGCCCCTGCTGCAGCCATCATGGAGTGATTCTGGAGCATCTGGCGAGTTGGGCACGAGCCCGGTGTTTTTCTTCGGATTCCGCTTCGCCGGCATTTGTTTGAGTGGCCGGGCTTCGGTGTTTGTTGTTGCGTTCCTCCTCGTGAATAGACGGGGCTGCTGTCTGACGGCGGCGCGTCCCGCGTGACTTGAAATAGGTAGTGTGAAGCTCCACTTGTTTACCAAGTGAGAAAGCCGGCTAATCCCTCCCAGCCGGCAGAGAGCCCGGGAACGGGACGACGGAAAGGAAATAAGATGAGTAAGAAAACGTCTGCGGCACACGAGAGCATTGCCTATCCGGTATTGCCGTTGCGCGACATCGTGGTTTTCCCCCACATGATCGTGCCTCTGTTCGTCGGACGGGAGAAATCCATTCGGGCGCTCGAAGAGGTTATGGGTTCGGACAAGCAGATCATGCTGGTCACCCAGATCAATGCCAGCGATGATGATCCCGCGCCGGACGCCATCCACAAGGTCGGTACCGTTGCCAACGTTCTGCAGCTGTTGAAACTGCCTGACGGCACCGTGAAGGTGCTGGTCGAAGGCCGTGCGCGCGCAGAGATCGACGACTACACCGGCCGCGAGGATTTCTATGAAGCCCTCGGCCATGTGCTGCACGAGCCCGAGGAAGACCAGGTCGAACTGGAAGCGCTGAGCCGCTCGGTCGTCTCGGAATTCGAGAGCTATGTGAAGCTCAACAAGAAGATCTCGCCGGAAGTGGTTGGCGCCGCCAGCCAGATCGACGATTATTCGAAGCTGGCCGACACTGTCGCCTCGCACCTGTCGATCAAGATCACCGAAAAGCAGGAAATGCTGGAGACCACCAGCGTCAAGGCTCGCCTCGAAAAGGCGCTCGGCTTCATGGAAGGCGAGATTTCGGTTCTCCAGGTCGAGAAGCGCATCCGCTCGCGCGTCAAGCGCCAGATGGAGAAGACGCAGCGCGAATACTACCTGAATGAGCAGATGAAGGCGATCCAGAAGGAGCTCGGCGACGGCGAGGAAGGCCGCGATGAGATGGCCGAACTGGAAGAGCGCATCTCCAAGACCAAGCTCTCCAAGGAAGCCAAGGAAAAGGCCGATGCGGAGCTGAAGAAGCTGCGTCAGATGAGCCCGATGTCGGCGGAAGCCACCGTCGTGCGCAACTATCTCGACTGGCTGCTGGGTATTCCCTGGCACAAGAAGTCGAAGATCAAGGCCGATCTGAACAATGCCGAGAAGATTCTTGAAGCGGATCATTTCGGCCTGGAGAAGGTCAAGGAGCGCATCGTCGAATATCTGGCCGTCCAGGCACGCGCCACCAAGATCAAGGGACCGATCCTGTGCCTCGTCGGCCCTCCGGGCGTCGGCAAGACCTCGCTCGCCCAGTCGATCGCCAAGGCGACCGGCCGCGAGTATGTCCGCATGGCGCTTGGCGGCGTTCGTGACGAAGCCGAAATCCGCGGTCACCGCCGCACCTATATCGGCTCGATGCCCGGCAAGGTCATCCAGTCGATGAAGAAGGCCAAGAAGTCCAATCCACTCTTCCTGCTCGACGAAATCGACAAGCTGGGCCAGGATTATCGCGGCGATCCGTCTTCGGCCCTGCTTGAGGTGCTGGACCCGGCGCAGAACTCGACCTTCATGGATCACTACCTGGAGGTCGAATATGACCTGTCGGACGTGATGTTCATTACGACGGCGAACACGCTGAATATCCCGGCACCTCTGATGGACCGCATGGAGATCATCCGTATCGCCGGCTACACCGAAGACGAGAAGCGCGAAATCGCCAAGCGGCACCTGCTGCCGAAGGCCATCAAGGAACATGCGCTGCAGCCGAATGAATTTTCGGTCAGCGACGACGCCCTGATGGCCATCAGCCAGCAATACACCCGCGAAGCCGGTGTGCGTAACTTCGAGCGCGAATTGATGAAGCTCGCCCGCAAGGCGGTCACCGAGATCATCAAGGGCAAGACCAAGTCCGTTGCGGTCACCGCTGCGAATATCGACGAATATCTGGGCGTTCCGCGCTTCCGCCATGGCGAAGCCGAACGCGAGGATCAGGTCGGTGTCGTGACCGGTCTCGCCTGGACCGAGGTCGGCGGCGAGCTGCTGACGATCGAAGGCGTGATGATGCCGGGCAAGGGCCGCATGACGGTCACCGGCAACCTGAAGGAAGTCATGAAGGAATCGATTTCGGCGGCGGCGTCTTACGTTCGTTCGCGCGCTGTCGATTTCGGCATCGAGCCGCCGCGCTTCGACAAGAGCGACATCCACGTGCATCTGCCGGAAGGCGCGACGCCGAAGGATGGTCCGTCGGCTGGTGTCGCCATGGCAACCGCGATCGTCTCGATCATGACCGGCATCCCGGTTTCCAAGGATGTGGCCATGACGGGTGAAATCACGCTGCGTGGCCGCGTGCTGCCGATCGGCGGCCTGAAGGAAAAGCTGCTTGCAGCGCTTCGCGGCGGCATCAAGAAGGTGCTGATCCCGGAAGAAAACGCCAAGGATCTGGCGGAGATTCCGGACAACGTGAAGAACAGCATGGAAATCATCCCCGTGTCTCGCATGGGCGAGGTGATCAAGCATGCGCTTGTTCGCCGGCCCGAGCCGATCGAGTGGGATGGCACCGTGGAAACGCCTGTAATTGCTACAGTTGAAGGTGTTGACGACGTGGGCTCGACTATCGCTCATTGAAGCTCTTCGCCTCAATTCTGTCGAATTGATCCAAAAGGCGAAAAGACCGGCAATTTTGCCGGTCTTTTTTTGTGAAAAGCGCACGGCGGCGCTTGCTTTTCCTTGATTTGCAGGGCTTTTGGGGTTGCGGCGGGTAAGAGCATTCCTATTTTGCGCCCCGCTTACTGATAAGTCGTTTCATACCAAAGAAAGGGGTGGAAACATGAACAAGAATGAGCTCGTGTCCGCAGTGGCCGAGAAGGCCGGTATCACGAAGGCTGACGCTGCTTCCGCTGTTGACGCTGTTTTCGATACTGTCCAGGCTGAACTGAAGAAGGGCGGCGACATTCGCCTCGCCGGTTTCGGCAGCTTCACCGTTTCCCACCGTGCAGCCACGAAGGGCCGTAACCCGTCCACCGGCGCTGAGGTCGATATTCCTGCTCGTAACGTACCGAAGTTCACGCCCGGCAAGGGCCTGAAGGACTCGGTCAACAGCTAATTCGTTTTCACCCGCCGCGAGGCTTTTGCCTAGCGGGTGGATACATTGGGGCCCGCTTTTGCGGGCCCTTTTTATGGTCTCATACAGTAATTGTGTGCGGAAGGTTCATGTGTGGCTCTCGGATCGCTCAACGGCCACAAATGACGGCAAGGCCGGGCTTCACCGGACCTCATTTCCTCAAAACGATGTGAGCAGCCTTCTCCGTTGCCTCATGGGCAGCGACCCGAAAGCCGAGCGAAGGCAGATCGATGCCGGCAAACATCGCTTCGCCTTTTCCGAGCACAACTGGCGAAATGGCATAGTGTATCTCATCGACCAAGTTCGCTTGAAGATACTGGCGCACCGTGCTGACACCGCCTCCGATCTTGATATCTTTGCCTCCAGCGACGGCCTTGGCCCGCACGAGCGCCTCCTCAATCCCGCCTGTGACGAAATGGAAAGTTGTGCCGCCTTCCATGACGATTGGCTCGCGCGGATAGTGCGTCAGGATGAAGGTCGGTGCATGATAGGGCGGATTGTCACCCCACCAGCCTTTCCAGTTTTCATCGGGCCATTCGTCGCGAATAGGGCCGAACATGTTACGGCCGAGGATGAATGCGCCAAAACCGGTATTTCCAGACGCCGCGTATTTCGCGTCGGCACCTTCCGATTCTCCCTCCTTGCCGAACATCGCCTGGAATGTCTGGGTCGGGAAAAACCACTCAAACAATTCCGGACCGCGCTTGCCTAAGGGGTTATTCAGGCTTTGCTCCACTCCGGCTCCGAAACCATCTATGGAGAGCGAGAATCCTGCAACGCGAACTTTCGACATGATTTTCTCCATCTAATTGCAATTTGCAACTGGTTGCGTATTAACACGCCAGATCCTACATTGCAATTGATTCATTGAAGGACGTGAATATGGATATCGAACGGCGGTCGGGATGCCCGATCAATCTGACGATGGAGGTGTTGGGGGACCGGTGGAGCCTGGTCGTCATCCGGGACATCATGTTCGGCAATCGCCGGCATTTTCGCGAGTTGCTCAATCGGTCCGAGGAGGGGATTGCCTCCAACATACTCGCCGCACGCCTAAAACGTCTCGTCTCCCTCGACCTGATCACCAAGCTGGACGATCCCACTCACGCCCAAAAAGCGATTTACAGTCTGACAGAACCGGCGATCCAGCTTGTGCCGATGATCGCCATGATCGGCGCCTGGGGCCGGCGGCATCTGCCTGTCAGCGAGGACCTGAGCATCCGCGCCGAACTGCTTGAGAATGGCGGCCCGGCTCTTTGGGACGACTTCATGAACGATCTTAGAAACATTCACATTGTGGACCCGATCGGCGGAGCAAATGGCAGTGTCAGATCGCCTGTCTTGATAAATCTTACCAACGCCTTTCTCGAGGTCCGCGCAAGAATGCAACGCAAAGAGTAAGATCATTTTGTGCCGATAACGACAGGAATGTTTCGGTTCGGTGACTGCGCGCAAGAAACCGTAATGTCTGCCAATGGTACAAGATAGCAGCAGGCACCATCGTCTCGGTGCGAGTAGTCTGTTATCGATCCGTTTTCGCGGCTTTGATGATCTCAGAGAAGCGTGCGCCCGCCGTTGACCGCGAATTTTTGACCCGTCAGGAAGTCCGCCTTGTTCGAGGCGAGGAATACCACCATGTGGGCTATATCCTCTGGCGTTCCGAAATGTCCAAGCGGGGTTTGAGAGAGATAGTCATCGATCGACCGCTGAGACGCCCCGGCATGGCGTTCGACGGGAATCCAGCCAGGTGCGACCAGATTGACCGTGATACCTTCGGGTGCCAATTCCCTGGCCCAGGAGCGGGTCATGGAAAGCATGGCGCCTTTTGCCGACGCATAGTTTCCGACACCGGGATTGCCGAGCTCTGCTATTTCTGAGCCGATGTTGACTATTCTTCCCGACTTGCGTGCGCGCCAATCCGGCAGCACCGCCTGAAGCAGTTCGAGGGGTGCTTTCACGAAGAACTCAAGCTGATCGAGATAGGTTCGCCAGGATTGCTCCATCAATGGCATGCTCGGTTGTGGACCCGTTGCGTTGTTGACGATCAGGTCGACCGGACCGAGCTCGCTCCTGATTGCATCCAAACCCTCGGTCAGCCGAGCCTTGTCGATTACGCTGAATTTCGCCGCATAGGCTTGGCCGCCCCGCTGTCGGATCGCTTCAACCACCGCGTCCGCTCCAGCCGTATCGTTCGAATAATTGACCGCTACGGCCCAATCCGCCTCGGCCAGTTCGCGCGCGATGACCGCACCAAGTCCGCGGGACGCGCCCGTCACAAGAGCCACTTTCATTGAATTCTCCTGCAGGGTCTCTTTTCGTGGCCGGGTCTGTACCCGGCCATCAGTTTTCCGGACGCCCGTTGCTCTTACCAGCGATGATGGACGTGCGGCGCGATCAGCCGCTCGTAGATCTCGCGCGTCGCCGCCATGACGTCGGCCGAAAGCGGAGCAAGGTCGGCTGCGGCGGCATTGGCCTTTGCCTGCTCGGCATTGCGGGCACCGGGAATGACGACGGTGACGGCGTCGTTCATCAGGATCCAGCGCAGCGCGAAGGCCGCCATGCTGGCGCCTGATGGTACCAGCTTGCGCACCTCTTCGACGGCCTGGAGGCCGACTTCGAATGGGACGCCGGCAAAGGTCTCGCCGACATCGAAGGCCTCGCCATGACGATTGAAGTTGCGGTGGTCGTCGCTGGCAAACTGAGTGTCACGGGTGATCTTGCCGGAAAGCAGGCCGGAGGCGAGGGGGACGCGGGCGATGACGGCCACGTTCTTGCGCTTGGCTTCCTTGAAGAACAGGTGGTCGGGACGCTGGCGGAAGATGTTGTAGATGATCTGGATGCTCAGCACACCCGGATATTCGATCGCCTTCAGCGCCTCCTCGACCAGCGCGACACTGACGCCGTATCCCCTAATCTTGCCGGCCTTCTGCAGTTCGTCGAGACCGGCGAAAACTTCGGGCCGATAGAGGACTTCGGTCGGCGGGCAATGAAGCTGTACGAGATCCAG
The DNA here is from genome assembly GCF_012641385.1 of Rhizobium sp. P28RR-XV. Taxonomy (NCBI): domain Bacteria; kingdom Pseudomonadati; phylum Pseudomonadota; class Alphaproteobacteria; order Hyphomicrobiales; family Rhizobiaceae; genus Rhizobium; species Rhizobium sp. P28RR-XV. Next base: position 36,709 of record NZ_JABAIG010000021.1, on the reverse strand, counting down.
GCTTTCGACGCCGAGGTTCTTCAGGCTGCGATCGATGAAACCTTCGAGGTTGGCCTTGGTGTAGCCGTCGGCCACATGCGGGTTCAGCCGGCGGCCGGCTTTCGTCGCCACCATCGGGCGCTCGCCGCCGCGCGCCTTCAGGACGTCGGCGATGATCTTTTCCGAGCGGCCGTCGCCGTAGACGTCGGCGGTATCGATGAAGGTCATGCCGGCATCGAGAGCGGCGTTCAGCGCTGCGCGGCCGTCGGCCTCGCTGACATCACCCCATGCACCGCCGATCTGCCAGGCCCCGAAGCCGACATCCGTCACGATAAAGGGCGTTCGTCCGAAAGCATGATGTCTCATGAGATGTCTCCTCGCTTTTGCTGGTAGAATGATAGCGCAGTAGCAGCCGTCCGACAGGGCCACAAGCGCACATCGGCGATCGAGGATCGCAATCGCGTGACTGAGAAACATGACAGGCTCGGCCTGACTTACGAAACCATTGGATGAAGCCACTGGCGCGGTATTCACAGCGCCTCCATTTCCTTACAAAGGAAAGACCGGACATCTGACTGCTATCGGAGCCCATGCCTTCTTTCAGCTTCATTCACGCCGCCGATCTGCACCTTGGCAGCCCATTTCAGGGCCTGGCTCTAAAGGATGCCGCCGTCGCCGCGGTCTTCGTCGAAGCCAGCCGCAAGGCCTTCTCGACGCTTGTGGGCTTGGCGATCGAGAAGAGCGTCGATTTCTTTGTCATTGCCGGCGATGTCTATGATGGCGACTGGAAGGACAACAAGATCGGCCTCTTCTTCAATCGCGAGATGGCGCGGCTGGAGCGGGCGGGCATTCCGGTCTACCTGCTGCGCGGTAATCACGATGCGGCAAGCGTCATCACCAAGACCATCACATTGCCGCCAAACGTCCATGAATTCCCGACCGGCAAGCCGGGCAGCGTCAGGCTGGAGGCGCTGCAAGTGGCGCTGCATGGCCAGGGCTTCGCCGAACGCTCCGCCAATGACAATCTGGCGGTTACCTATCCCGCTCCCGTCTCCGGCTGGTTCAACATCGGCATTCTCCACACCTCGCTGACCGGCCGCGAGCCGCATGCGCCCTATGCGCCGTGCTCGGTCGATGATCTGCGCTCGCGCGGCTATGACTACTGGGCGCTGGGCCATGTGCATGATTTCGAAGTGGTGGCGCAGGACCCGCTCGTCATCTTTCCCGGCAATCTGCAGGGTCGCAATATTCGCGAGCGCGGTGCCAAGGGCGCGGTGCTGGTGACGGTCGAAGACGGGCGGATCGAACATGAGCGCATCATCGTCGACGAGGCGCGTTTCGCGCAGGCCGATATCCTTGTTGGTCCAGAGGACGATCAGGCGGCGATCCTTCGTCGCGTGGAGCACGCGGTGCAGCCTTTGGCCGACGAGACGTCCGGACGCATGACCGCGCTGCGCGTCCGGCTTTCCGGTGTGACGCCCCTGCACGGCGCGATCGCCGCCAGCCGCCAGCAATGGCGAGACGAAGTGGAAGCCGCCTGCCACCGGGTGCATGAGGATATCTGGCTGGAAAAGCTGGAACTGCGGCTGGAACCGCCGCCCGAGAAACTGGCGGATGCGGACGGCGCGCTCGATCTGCGCCAGCTCTTGGCCGAACATGTCGGTGATGCCGATATCGCGGCGGAAGCGGGCCGCCTGATCGACGAGATTGCCGTGCGCCTGCCAGGTGGCCTCGGCGCGGCGGAGCAGCCGCTGGACGAAAGCTTGGAGGCGCTTATCGAGGAGGCGCGGCAATTGCTGCTGACGCGCGGGCAGAGGGCGGACTGACCATGCGCTTTACCCGGCTCGATATTCTCCGCTACGGCGCACTGACCGATCGCACGCTCGATTTTCGCCCCGGTGCGCGATTGCACGTGATTTATGGTCCGAACGAGGCGGGTAAATCCTCGGCTCTGAGCGCGATCTCCGATCTTCTTTTCGGTTTTCCAACGGCGGCCGAGCAGAGTTTCCTGCATGAACCCGGGACCTTGCGGATCGGTGCCGATATCAGCGCGCGCGATGGCGCAAAGCTGAGCTTTCGTCGCCGACGCGGACGCAAGGGAACGCTTCTAGCTCCGGATGATAAGGAAACGTCGCTGGCCGAGGATGCTCTCGCGCCCTTCCTTGGTAATTTGAGCCGTGATGTCTTCGAGCGCGCCTTCGGTCTCGACTCGCAACGGCTGCGGCAAGGTGCGATCGCAATGCTGCGCAGCGGCGGCGAGATCGGCAGCCTGCTGTTTTCGGCCGCTTCCGGTCTGACAGGCCTGTCGCGACTGCGCCAGTCGCTCGACGCCGAGGCCGACGGCATCTACGCAGCCAGACGCTCCAAGGATCGCGGCTTCTACCAGGCCCTCGACCGCTACGAAGATGCCCGTAAGACAGAACGGGAAAACGAGCTGAAATCCGGCGACTGGAAGAAGCTCCTTGCCGAGGCGGCCGAGCTGGAGACGGAACTGGGGCGCTTGCAGGCAGAGCGTCGCGGTACGCGCGAGGCGCTGGATCAGCTCAAGCGGCTGAAGACCTTGCAGCCCTTGCTATCAGAAATCGATGCGGAAGCCCTTGCACTCGATGGCCTTTCCGATCTCGCCGCCATACCGGATGGCTTTGCCGACGGGCTTGAACAGAGATTGCGCGATAAACACGCGAGCGAAGAGGAACTGCGACGGGCGCGGCAGGCCGTTCTGCGCGCCGAGGAAGACCTTTCGCGCGTCCATGTGGATGAAGCGCTGCTGCAGATGTCGGGCGATATCATGCAGCTCTTTGCCGATACCGGCAACTACCGCGCCCAGCGTCACGACCTGCCGCGCGTCGATCAGGAGCTCGCCGGTTACGACACCACGCTTTCGCAGCTTGCCCGCCGTCTCGGCCTTGCCGAACTCGAGCTGGAGCGGCAGCAGCCGAGCGATATCGACCGTGCGCGCCTGTTCGAGCTGGTGGAGGAGGGCGGGCGGCTTACGCGGCAGATGCAGTCTCTGTCAGAGCAAGCCGAGAGCGAGCGCAGGCAGCTCGCGGCGCTTGAGAGGGATGGTCTTACGGGCCGGCTGATCGATCCGAGACCCTACATCGATCAGCTCGAGGCACTGTCTAGCGACCTCTCGGCCTTGAGTCGACTTGATGGCCTGGAAACGCAGATACGCCGCATCGAAGCCGATCTCAATGAAGCCGCCGTACGGCTGCAGCCACCGGTCGGTGACATCGATATGCTGTTCTCGGGGCCGCTGCCGGAAATGACGGAGATTGCCGGACATCGCGACGCCATCGACGCGGCGCGATCGAAGGTGCGCGAAGCCGCCGGCAAAGTGCAGAACAATGACGAGCAGCTGGCGGAGATAGAACGAACGCTCGCGGATGCCGAGCGTAGCGGGCCGATCGTCACGCGCGAACAGATCATCGCCGCGCGTGAAGAACGCGATGCGCAATGGTCTTCCATCCAGCAAAGATGGTCGGACGGTGCGGCTCCGGAAGCCAAGCTGCTAGCGGCATTGACCGTTGGGCTGGCCGAGGCGGACCGTCTGGCCGATGCCGCCTTGAGCGATGCGGATCGTGTCGCGCGCCACGCCGACTATCGCTTGCGTCAGGTGCGCCTGCTGCAGGAGCGCGAAGAGGCCTCCGGTCGGCTCAAGGGCTGTGAGAAGGTCCTGAAGGATGCCCAGGCAACCTTCTCCGCCCTTTTCGAACCCTGCGGTATCGATGCTCTCGATCCTTCGACCATGCTGGAGTGGCGGCGCGGGGTGGAGTTGCTGCGACGCGAGCGCAAGGCGCTACGGGATTTACTGGACGAACGGGATGAGAATGCGCTGGCCGAGGGCCGCGTCTTGCCCGCCTTGCAAGATATCGTCGAGGCGACCGGCTACAAGAGCGGCCGTCTTCCGCCGGCCGCGATTGCGGAAGGCTTGCGCAAGCATCTGCGCCTTCTTTCGGAACGCTGGAGCGAAAGCCGCACGCGGGAAGGGGAGATCGGTGCGACACGCGACCGGCTGACACGGTTCGAGGACCAGCAGCGGATGTTGGAACGGCAGCATGCCGACTGGCGCGGTGCATTTACCAAGGCCGTTGAACTGCTCGGCCTGCCATCCGACACGACCCTGGAGATGGCGGCCGCCGCCCTGAAGGCATGGCAGGAGCTGCCGGATGTCCTGGCGGAGCGCGAAAACCGCTTCCGTCGCGTCAATGGCATGCGGCGCGACATGGCGGATTTCGAACGGCGACTGGCGACCCTTGGCGCCAATAGCGGCTATGAACTGGATCATCTGCCGCCGGATGCCGCCGCCGAGGCACTGCATACCCGCGTCAACGCCATGCGGGGCGAGCTGAAGAAGCGCGACAGCCTCGAAGAGGAGCGGCAACGCGGGGAAGCGCTCGTGACACGCCAGGAGGCAGCGCTTGCCGCCATCGCTATCGATCTCGACCAGCTGACTGCGGATCTCGGCGGTGTCGACGATCTGCCGGCACTGCTTTCGCGGCTACGCGAACGCACGCGTCTCGCCGCACGGCTCGTCGAAAGTCGCGACCGCTTCCGCCAGCAAGCCGACGGCAAGGCCGAAGAGGAGCTTCGCGCCGAACTTGCCGGCTTCGAACGGGTCGCCGCCGATCTCGAAATCGAGCGCTTGACCGAGGAAGATCAACGGCAGTTCGCCATGCATGGCGAGCTTTCGGCGCGGCTCGCGGAAAACCGCCGCCAGCGGCAGGCTTTGGAAACAGGCGTGAGTGCCGAATATGCCGTTTTTGAAAAACTCTCGGCCGAGCAGGAGGCAAAGGACCTTGCGCGGCAATGGGTCGTCCTCAAGATCGCAGCGCGCATGCTGGCGGGTTCGATGGAGGCCTATCGCGAAAAACAGGCTGATCCCGTCATCAGGCGGGCGGGGGAGTTGTTCTCGCAGCTGACCGGCGGCCGTTTCTCCCGCCTTGTCGAAGCCCATGATGAAAACGATGCGCTGCAGCTGCTGGCGGAACGTGCTGCGGGCGAACGCGTGCCACTGGATGGCTTGAGCGAAGGTACGGGCGACCAGCTCTATCTCGCTCTGCGACTGGCATTTCTCGAAGATTATTCGGCGCGCAACGAGCCGGCGCCGCTGATCGTCGACGATATCTTCCAGACGTTCGACGACGAGCGCGCCCGCGCCGGACTGCAGGTTCTGGCCGCAACGGCCGAGCGCTTCCAGACTATCCTCTTCACCCACGAGATGAGCGTGGTCGACATCGCCAAAAGCGAGATTGGCGGGGATCTGGATTTTATTCAACTCTGACCGATATAGCCCGCGGATCGCGTTACGACATCGATGGGATATGCAGTCGCGTCGGTATCACGATCTTCGGGTCCGATTTGTCGCGGCTGTAAGCCGGGTTGAGCGCGCGATCGATGAAATCCTGCGTGGCGTGCAGCCGGCGCAGATTCTGCTTTTCCTGCTCGAATCGTTTCTTTCGTTCGCCGGATTTGTCCGAGCCGCGCGAAAGCGATTCATGGTGATAGAGGCAGGCAAACGGCGTCCAGACGATGCGATAGCCGGCCTTGTGCGCCCGCAAGCAGTAATCCACGTCATTATAGGCGACCGCGAAATTCTCCTCGTCGAAGAGGCCGATCGATCGCCGGCAATCGCCCGAAATCAGCATCACTGCCCCGGTCACGCAGGTCATGCCATTGCGGACATGCAACCGGTTCATCGGCCCGCCGAACTCCTTCGGCTTGTTCATATACCAATGGCCGGCTAGCCCGCCGAAACCGACCACCACGCCGGCATGCTGTTTCCAGCTGCGGGCGCACTCGCCCTTTCATCAGCAGCAAGATGCGATCAGGCTGATTCTCCGATCCTTCGCGGAAAATGCCGCGCCGGAAACGCATATCGTCCTGAAACTCCATCCACTCGACAACGGGCTCGTGGACTGGAGGGCCTATGTTGACGGTATCGGCGCTTCCTGCGGATTGTCCTCTCGTGTCCATTTCACGGATGGCGGCGATCTCGACCGGCTGATGGCCGCCAGTCAGGGAATGGTAACGGTCAATTCCACGGCAGCACTTGCGGCACTGCGGGCCGGCAGGCCGGTCAAAGTGCTCGGGGCGGCGGTCTACGATATTGTGGGCCTGAGCGACCAGGGGACCTTGGATCGATTCTGGCATGAGCCGAGGCCGCCATCGCCCGAGCTGCGCGAAGCATTCTTCAAGTTGCTTGCTGCCGCCATACAGGTACGCGGCAATTTCTGCTCCGGGGAGGGCGCGCGCGCCGCCGCCGCCGAGATTGCCGAGAGGTTATTGTCGCGAACCGTCAATCTGCCTGATGGCTATGTTGACCTCCCGCGACGGCGGCCATCCAAGATTGACGTGCCGTGAACACGGCGAAAAATGGAATCGGTCGCTTGAAGGGTCTCTGAAATTGACAATATGGCGACTTACATGTGGACTATAGCTGAACTTGGCGCAGCGATTCGATGCCAGGAAAGCGAATAACGGTTTGCCGGGAGCAAACATCATGGATGACAGCAAGATGGAAAGGTTCATGCTGAAGGAGCTGCTGATGATCATCGCGGCCCTCGTGCTTGTTTCCGTGGTGCTCCTGGCGGTCATTATTTTCGGCAATTATTGAACGGGCGCGTATCGGACGCGTAAAACCGACGGTCGAGAACGAAAAACATCGCTCTTACCTAAGAATCTACCATTTTAAGTCTGGAAAGAATGGTGGGCGATGAGAGACTCGAACTCCCGACATCCTCGGTGTAAACGAGGCGCTCTACCAACTGAGCTAATCGCCCTTCAGCCAAGCGAGTCATTGGCCCGCCGCATTCGGTGGCCGTGATCTATGCGGAACAGGGAAAAACCGCAAGAGTGTTTGTGAAGATTTTTTGATTTTTTTGGATTTTGCGCATCCCGGGGCATACGCCGTCCACATGCGCAAATGCCAAGACGCGCCGATTGGCGCGGTACATATCAGAGGCCGATGAAATGCGTGAGGCGGGAACCTGCCATGCCAAATCGACGGAACGGAAAATTGCGGACAGGCTTGTCCATAACAATTCGCACTCTGTCATCGATTTGTATTCAAACCTGCTTGACACCCAAACACGAACCCCGTAGTTAGCCGCTCATCGAACGGCGAGGGCCGCTTTGATGGGTGCGAAAGCATCCGGAATGCTTGAAATGAAATGCGGGTGTAGCTCAGTCGGTTAGAGTGCCGGCCTGTCACGCCGGAGGTCGCGGGTTCGAGCCCCGTCACTCGCGCCATTTTCAAGGCAAGTTCCGGATCTTGCGCTCGGCCGAAAGGCCAAGCAATGCGCGGGTGTAGCTCAGTCGGTTAGAGTGCCGGCCTGTCACGCCGGAGGTCGCGGGTTCGAGCCCCGTCACTCGCGCCATTTCTCCAAGCCCTTACAATCAAACGTCAATTTATTGCGATTGCGAACGAGCCCTTTCGCGTTTGCGCTGATTTGTCGCGTTGCCGTCGCAACACATTGATATCTACCGCTCGACAGTACCTCGAACGACAGATTCAAAAGGCTTGCGCGCGCGCTCCGCCTGCGCTAACCACGGCTTTGTTGCAACGCTCTTTCGCTTGCTGGGCATTTGCTCAAATGCGCCGCCCCGGCGCTGATCGCAAGCAGGGATGGACATGATGACTGGACTGCTCAGTTCCTATATTCCGATAGCGATTTTCATTGGTATTGCCTTGGTGATTGGCCTGGCGCTGTTGATCACGCCATTTGCCGTAGCCTTCAAGGCGCCTGACTCGGAAAAGCTGTCGGCCTATGAATGCGGCTTCAATGCATTCGATGACGCCCGCATGAAGTTCGATATCCGCTTCTACCTGGTATCGATTCTCTTCATCATCTTCGATCTGGAAGTCGCCTTCCTCTTCCCGTGGGCCGTCTCCTTCGGCGCGATCGGCTGGTTCGGATTCTGGTCGATGATGGTGTTCCTGCTGGTGCTGACCATTGGCTTTATTTATGAATGGAAGAAGGGAGCCCTGGAATGGGAGTAGCCCCAAGCAACACGACGCTCGTGGCGCCGCAGCCGAAGGGGATCGTCGATCCCGCGACCGGCAAGCCGATCGGCAGCAACGATCCGTTCTTCGGCGAGATCAACAACGAACTCGCCGACAAGGGTTTTCTGGTCACCTCCACCGATGAGCTGATCAACTGGGCCCGCACCGGCTCCCTGATGTGGATGACCTTCGGTCTCGCCTGCTGCGCCGTTGAAATGATGCAGGTTTCCATGCCGCGTTACGACGTCGAGCGCTTCGGCTTTGCGCCGCGTGCCTCGCCGCGCCAGTCGGATGTCATGATCGTCGCCGGCACCCTCACCAACAAGATGGCGCCTGCTCTGCGCAAGGTCTACGACCAGATGCCCGAGCCGCGTTATGTCATCTCGATGGGCTCCTGCGCCAACGGCGGCGGCTATTATCACTATTCCTATTCCGTCGTGCGCGGCTGCGACCGTGTGGTGCCGATCGACATCTATATTCCGGGCTGTCCTCCCACGGCGGAGGCGCTGCTTTACGGCGTGCTTCTGCTGCAGAAGAAGATCCGGCGCACCGGCACGATCGAACGGTAAGGCAGGGGACAAGGTATCATGAGTGAAGCCCTGAACGAGCTCGCCGCTTATCTCACGGAAGTTCGCAGCGCCCTGATCTCCTCGAGCGAGATCAAGTACGGTGAACTGAATGTGACGACGACGGCCGAAAACGTTATCGCCCTGCTGACCTTCCTGCGTGACGACGCCAAGTGCGGCTTCGTCAACATAACGGATATCTGTGGCGTCGACTGGCCGCAGCGCGCCGAGCGCTTCGATGTCGTCTACCATCTTCTGTCGCCGAAGAAGAACCTGCGCATCCGCGTCAAGGTTCCTGTCGGCGAGGATCAGCCTATTCCCTCCGCTTGTGGCCTTTATCCCGGCGCCGATTGGTTCGAGCGCGAAACCTGGGACATGTACGGCGTTCTTTTCACGGGACACCCGGATCTGCGCCGTATCCTGACCGATTATGGTTTCGAGGGTCACCCGCTGCGCAAGGATTTCCCGACGACCGGTTTCGTCGAGGTTCGCTACGACGATGCTGCCAAGCGCGTCGTCTATGAGCCTGTGGAGCTGAAGCAGGAATTCCGTAACTTCGACTTTCTGTCTCCCTGGGAAGGCACGGATTACGTGCTGCCGGGCGACGAAAAGGCGAAGGCATAATTTGAGGGCGTGTGGTGGGCTCCAGCCTGCCATTCTCTGAATATCTGACAACGCGAGCATCGCCGCCATGACAGAACATAACGTTCGCAACTTCAACATCAATTTTGGTCCGCAGCATCCGGCTGCGCACGGCGTTTTGCGTCTTGTCCTCGAATTGGACGGCGAAATTGTGGAACGCGTCGATCCCCATATCGGCCTGCTACATCGCGGCACGGAAAAGCTGATCGAATCGAAGACCTACCTTCAGGCCGTTCCTTATTTCGACCGCCTCGACTACGTGGCGCCGATGAACCAGGAACATGCCTACGCGCTGGCGGTCGAAAAGCTGCTCGGCATCGATATCCCGATCCGCGGCCAGCTGATCCGCGTCCTCTACTCGGAAATCGGCCGTATCCTTTCGCATCTGCTGAACGTGACGACGCAGGCCATGGACGTTGGCGCGCTGACGCCGCCGCTCTGGGGCTTCGAAGAGCGTGAAAAGCTGATGGTGTTCTACGAGCGCGCCTCCGGCTCGCGCATGCACGCAGCCTATGTCCGTCCCGGCGGCGTTCACCAGGATCTGCCGGAAAAGCTCGTTCAGGATATCGGCGACTGGTGCAATCCCTTCCTGAAGGCGCTCGACGATATCGACGATCTTCTGACCGGCAACCGTATCTTCAAGCAGCGTAACGTCGATATCGGCGTGGTTTCGCTGGAAGACTGTTGGGCCTGGGGCTTCTCGGGCGTGATGGTCCGCGGCTCCGGCGCCGCCTGGGACCTGCGCAAGGCGCAGCCCTATGAATGCTATTCCGATCTCGAATTCGACATTCCGATCGGCAAGAACGGCGATTGCTACGACCGTTACCTCATCCGCATGATCGAAATGCGCGAATCCGTCCGCATCATGAAGCAGTGCGTCAATCGCCTGCTGGGGGATGCCAAGGTCGGGCCGGTCTCCTCGCTCGACGGCAAGGTCGTGCCGCCGAAGCGTGGCGAGATGAAGCGCTCGATGGAAGCGCTGATCCACCACTTCAAGCTCTACACCGAAGGTTATCACGTGCCGGCCGGCGAGGTTTACGCAGCCGTCGAAGCGCCGAAGGGCGAATTCGGCGTCTATCTCGTCTCCGATGGCTCCAACAAGCCTTATCGCTGCAAGATCCGTGCGCCGGGCTATGCGCATCTGCAGGCCATGGATTTCATGTGCCGCGGCCATCAGCTCGCCGACGTCGCGGCGGTGCTTGGTTCGCTCGACATCGTGTTCGGTGAGGTGGATCGCTGATGCGAGCCTGGCAGGTTGCTATTCCTGTGATCCTGTTTGTCGGTGGCGCTTCCGCGCAGCAGACGGGCAATACACTGGCCCTGCCGAACATCAACATGCAGGGTTCGACCGCGATCGGCGGGAAGTCTGCGAAAGGCGGAAACGAGGTACAGGCGAGCGGGGCTTCCACGATCGCCGACCTCCTTTCCCGCGGTTACCAAATCAAGGCCGCTGTGCCGAACGGCGGCAAGTTTGTTGTGTTTATGCAGAAAGACCAGTCGGCTTATGCCTGCGAATTTTCGTCCCTGACGAATACGCGGTGTGGGTCCTTAAACTGAGATAAGGCGTGAAAGATGTCCGTTCGTCGACTTGCCGAAGATCAATTCCAGCCTGCCGCATTCGCCTTCAACAAGGAGAATACGGTCTGGGCTGATAAGACGATCAAGAAATATCCCGATGGTCGCCAGCAGTCCGCGATCATCCCGCTGATGATGCGTGCGCAGGAGCAGGAAGGTTGGGTCACCAAGGCCGCGATCGAAACGATAGCGGACATGCTCGACATGGCCTATATTCGCGCGCTTGAGGTCGCGACCTTCTACACGCAGTTCCAGCTGCATCCGGTCGGCACGCGTGCCCACGTCCAGGTTTGCGGAACCACGCCTTGCATGCTGCGCGGCGCAGAAGGGCTGATCAAGGTCTGCAAGAGCCGGATCCATGACCACGCCTTCGAGCGCAATGCCGATGGCACGCTTTCTTGGGAAGAGGTCGAATGTCAGGGCGCCTGCGTCAATGCACCGATGGTGGTGATCGGCAAGGATACCTATGAGGATCTGACGCCGGCACGTCTCGAAGAGATCATCGATGCATTCGCCGCAGGCAAGGGCAGCGAAGTTCCGACCGGCCCGCAGATCGATCGCGTTTTCTCCGCTCCGGAAGGTGGTCTGACGAGTTTGCTGTCGGATGAGGGGAAGGCAAAGAGCGCTGCAGGCAAGGCCAAGGCGGCTGCCGAGGCCGTTTCGATCCCACCGTCCGAAGCCGGACGCGCCAAGAGCACGGATGCCGAAACCAATCAGAGCCTGAAGACGCCGGCAACGGCGCCGAAGGAAGCAGCCAAGAATGCCAAGGCCGCTGAAACGCAGCCGCTTTCGGGAACCGCAGCATCTGCGGCGGTATCGGAAAAGGCCGGCAGCGCTCAGAAGCCGTCGCTGACGGACAAGGATCGTCCCGCCGCGGTCGAAAAGCCCGCGCAGCCGGATGATCTGCAGTTGATTTCCGGCGTCGGTCCGAAGATCGAGTCGATCCTGCATGAAATCGGCATCTTCACCTTCGCGCAGGTCGCGAGCTGGAAGAAGGCCGAGCGCGAATGGGTCGATGGCTACTTGAATTTCAGGGGCCGCATCGAACGTGACGACTGGATCAAGCAGGCGGAGGCACTCGCTAAGGGTGGCGAAGCGGAATATATCAAGGTCTTCGGCAAGAAGCCGCGGTAAGAGGTGAAGCATGTTACAGGATCAGGATCGCATCTTTACCAATATCTACGGCCTCAAGGACAAATCCCTGAAGGGCGCGATGTCGCGCGGCCATTGGGACGGCACGAAGCAAATCCTCGAAAAGGGTCGTGACTGGATCATCAACGAGATGAAGGCTTCCGGCCTTCGTGGTCGTGGCGGCGCAGGCTTCCCGACGGGCCTGAAGTGGTCCTTCATGCCGAAGGAAAGCGACGGCCGTCCGCACTATCTCGTCGTCAACGCTGACGAGTCCGAGCCGGGCACCTGCAAGGACCGCGACATCATGCGCCACGATCCGCATACGCTGATCGAAGGCTGCGTCATTGCCGGTTTCGCCATGGGTGCAAACGCCGCCTATATCTACGTTCGCGGCGAATACATGCGCGAACGCGAAGCCCTGCAGGCGGCAATCGACGAATGCTACGATGCTGGATTGCTCGGTAAAAACAATAAGCTCGGCTGGGACTTTGATGTTTACGTTCATCACGGCGCTGGTGCTTACATCTGCGGCGAGGAAACCGCACTTCTCGAAAGCCTGGAAGGCAAGAAGGGCCAGCCGCGCCTGAAGCCGCCGTTCCCGGCCAATATGGGTCTCTACGGCTGCCCGACGACCGTCAACAACGTCGAATCCATCGCCGTTGCCCCGACGATCCTGCGCCGCGGCGCCGGCTGGTTCTCCTCCTTCGGCCGTCCGAACAATGTCGGCACGAAGCTGTTCATGCTCTCCGGTCACGTCAACCGTCCTTGCACGGTCGAGGAGACGATGGGCATCACCTTCCGCGAGCTGGTCGAAAAGCATGGCGGCGGTATTCGCGGCGGCTGGGACAATCTGCTTGCCGTCATCCCGGGCGGCGCATCGTGCCCGGTCGTTCCGGCCGCCGACATCATCGACTGCCCAATGGATTTCGACGGCCTGCGCGAAGTCAAGTCGTCCTTTGGTACGGCGGCTGCGATCGTCATGGACAAGTCGACCGATATCATCAAGGCGATCGCCCGCATCTCGGCCTTCTTCAAGCATGAAAGCTGCGGCCAGTGCACGCCGTGCCGCGAAGGCACGGGCTGGATGTGGCGCGTTCTTGAGCGTATGGCTCGCGGCAATGCTCAAAAGCGCGAGATCGACATGCTGTTCCAGGTGACGAAGCAGATCGAAGGCCATACTATCTGTGCGCTCGGTGACGCAGCCGCATGGCCGGTGCAGGGCCTGATCCGCAATTTCCGTCCGGAGATCGAAAAGCGCATCGACCAGTACACCGCCAATGCGACGAGCCACGGCGCGGTGCTGGAAGCAGCCGAGTAAGGTCCGATGATGGCGAAGACCAAGGATATCAGGCAGGGCAGCGGAGCGACCGATCACACGTCGGCGGATTTCGGCCGCGTCGCCGCCGATATGCTGCGGAATTCGCCAGCCATGCCGATCCATCCGCTGATGGCGCATCCGGCGGCGGCGTTTGCCGCCGCGGCGGCCATAGGTTTCGGCGTGACATCGCAGATCGCCGGCGCATTCTTCGGCGCGCTGCAGGGTGCGGTCGAAGCGGCAAGCAAGCGTGCCGCCGAGCCGGGCGAAGAGGATGATGTCGTTGCCGCCGCCAAGCCGGCAGCAAGAAAAGAAGGGGCAGAGGAGGCGAAGCCGGTCAAGGCATCGCCCGCTGCCAAGCCGGTTGTTTCGAAGCCGCCGGTCGTGTCGAAGCCTGTGACTGCCAAGCCAAAGCCCGCGGTCGCAAAGAAGGTAGAACCGAAGCCGGTTGCTGCTGCATCGATCGTGACGACGCCTGCCAAGAGCAAGGCTAAAGTCGAGATTCCCACGCCGGTTGCCGTACAGCCGGTACCTGCCCGTAGCCGCAAGGTCACCGCGAAGGTCGACGACCTCAAGCGTATTTCCGGCATCGGCCCAAAGCTGGAGCAGGTGCTGAACGGACGCGGCATCAAGCGCTTCGCCGATATCGCCGCCTGGAGCGATGCCGATATCGAGCGGGTCGATGTGGAGCTCGGCTTCGACGGCCGCATCCGGCGCGACGATTGGGTCGGCCAGGCGAAGGCGCTGCTGCCGAAGGGCAGAGGTTGAGATCATTCCTCGGCTGCATCGGCGGCCGGGGAGGGTGAATGACGGCGACGGAGACACTGCGGGCATGATCCGTGTGGCTTGGTCGCAAAGCTGGTCTTGTGGGGACAAGGCTTGGCAAAGCTTATTGTGAGCAAACCGGTGCCACGCGGTTTCATGCCGCGCCGTTGGCAGTCCGGTTTGCGATCATGAAATTGTCTGCGGCCAGGTTGGGCTGAGGACGTGATATAGGACTGAGTGGACGATGGTAAAACTGAAGATTGACGGTAAAGAGATCGAAGTTCCGGATCACTTCACGCTTATCCAGGCGTGCGAGGAAGCCGGCGCCGAAGTCCCGCGCTTCTGCTTCCATGAACGACTGTCGGTGGCCGGCAATTGCCGCATGTGCCTCGTTGAGGTAAAGGGCGGTCCGCCGAAGCCGCAGGCTTCCTGCGCCATGGGCGTTCGCGATATCCGCGGCGGCCCGAACGGCGAGCTTCCGGAAGTCTTCACCAACACGCCGATGGTCAAGAAGGCCCGCGAAGGCGTGATGGAATTCCTGCTGATCAACCACCCGCTGGATTGCCCGATCTGCGACCAGGGTGGCGAATGCGACCTACAGGACCAGGCCATGGCCTTCGGCATCGATAGTTCGCGCTATCAGGAAGACAAGCGCGCCGTCGAGGACAAATATATCGGCCCGCTCGTCAAGACGGTGATGAACCGCTGCATCCACTGCACGCGCTGCGTCCGCTTCACGACGGAAGTTGCCGGTATCTCCGAACTCGGCCTCATCGGCCGTGGCGAAGACGCCGAAATCACGACCTATCTCGAGCAGGCGATGACCTCCGAGCTGCAGGGCAACGTTGTCGACCTTTGCCCGGTCGGCGCGCTGACCTCGAAGCCCTTCGCCTTCACGGCTCGTCCGTGGGAACTGAACAAGACCGAATCGATCGACGTCATGGACGCCCTCGGCTCGGCGATCCGCGTCGACACACGCGGCCGCGAAGTCATGCGCGTGCTGCCGCGCGTCAACGAGCAGATCAACGAAGAGTGGATCTCCGACAAGACCCGCTTCATCTGGGACGGCCTGAAGACGCAGCGCCTCGATAAGCCCTATGTCCGCAAGGACGGTCGCCTGCAGCCGGCAACCTGGAGCGATGCTTTCGCCGCTATCAAGTCGGCCGTTTCGGCGACCAGCGGCGACAAGATCGGCGCCATCGCCGGCGATCTTGCTTCGGTCGAGGAAATGTATGCTCTCGGCGAACTGCTGAAATCGCTCGGATCGGAAAATCTCGACTGTCGCCAGGACGGGACGGCGCTTGATCCGTCGCTCGGCCGCGCAGGCTACATCTTCAACCCGAGCATCCAGGGTATTGAAGCTGCCGATGCGCTGCTGATCGTCGGCGCCAATCCGCGCTTCGAGGCGGCTGTCATGAATTCGCGCATCCGCAAGCGCTGGCGCCGCGGCAAGTTCCCGATCGGCGTGATCGGCGAAGCTGCCGACCTTCGCTACTCCTATGATTATCTCGGCGCCGGCCCGGATACGCTCGCCGATATCGTCAGCGGCTCGCATAGCTTTGCGGACGTTCTGAAAAATGCCCAGAAGCCGATGATCATCATCGGCCAGGGAGCGCTGATCCGCGAAGACGGTGCCGAAGTGCTGGCGAATGCCGCCAAGCTCGCCGCTGCCGTCGGGGTCGTCAAGGAAGACTGGAACGGCTTTGCCGTCCTGCATACGGCGGCTTCGCGCGTCGGCGGCCTCGATCTCGGCTTCGTGCCGGGCGCAAAGGGCGTCAACGCTGCGGCGATGCTGTCGTCGATGGACGTCCTCTTCCTGCTGGGCGCCGATGAGCTGGATTTCAGCCGCAAGGGCGCGAAATTGACGGTCTATATCGGCTCGCACGGTGACAACGGTGCACAGAGCGCCGACGTCATCCTTCCGGCAGCCGCCTACACCGAAAAGTCGGGCACCTGGGTCAACACAGAAGGTCGCGTTCAGATGGGCAATCGCGCCGGTTTCGCACCGGGCGACGCCCGCGAGGACTGGGCGATCATCCGTGCTCTTTCCGACGTCCTCGGCAAGAAGCTTCCCTTTGATTCGCTGAGGGAATTGCGCGCGAAGCTCTATGCAGCCTTCCCGCATTTCGCCGGCATCGACGAGATTGCCGAAGCTGATAGCGCCCAAATTGCCGCACTTGCGAAAAAAGCCGGCGCAATGGGCAAATCGGCATTTGCTTCGCCGATCAAAGACTTCTATTTGACGAACCCGATAACGCGCGCATCGGCTGTCATGGCCGAGTGCTCGGCATTGGCCCGCAACAATTTCCGCGTTGCGGCAGAGTAAGGGCAGAGAACTATGGATTCATTCGTTTCGACCTATCTCTGGCCGGCGCTGATCATGATCGGCCAGTCCCTGCTGCTCCTGGTCTGCCTGTTGATTTTCATCGCCTACATCCTGCTTGCCGACCGCAAGATCTGGGCAGCCGTCCAGCTGCGCCGTGGCCCGAACGTGGTCGGCCCTTTCGGCCTGTTCCAGTCCTTCGCCGACCTGCTCAAGTTCATGTTCAAGGAGCCGATCATCCCGGCCGGCGCCAACAAGGCCGTGTTCCTGCTGGCGCCGCTGGTTTCCGTGGTGCTGGCGCTCTCCACCTGGGCCGTCGTGCCGGTGGCGCAGCACTGGGTCATCGCCGACATCAATGTCGGCATCCTCTACATTCTGGCGATCTCGTCGCTGGAAGTTTACGGCATCATCATGGGCGGCTGGGCTTCGAACTCGAAGTATCCGTTCCTCGGCGCGCTGCGCTCAGCAGCGCAGATGGTGTCCTACGAAGTCTCGATCGGCTTCGTCATCGTCACGGTGCTGCTCTGCGTCGGTTCGCTGAACCTGACGGATATCGTGCTCTCGCAGCAGACCGGCCTCGGCACCAAGCTCGGCCTGCCGGCCTCGTTCCTCGATTGGCACTGGCTGTCGCTGTTCCCGATGTTCATCGTATTCTTCATCTCGGCGTTGGCTGAAACCAACCGTCCGCCCTTCGACCTTCCTGAAGCGGAATCGGAGCTGGTTGCCGGCTTCATGGTCGAATACGGTTCTTCGCCCTACATGATGTTCATGCTCGGCGAATATGCGGCCGTCGTCCTGATGTGCTCGCTGACGACGATCCTCTTCCTTGGCGGCTGGTTGCCTCCGGTCGACATCTGGATCCTGAACTGGGTTCCGGGCATCATCTGGTTCCTACTGAAGTCGTGCTTGGTTTTCTTCATGTTCGCGATGGTCAAGGCCTTCGTGCCGCGCTACCGCTACGACCAGCTCATGCGCCTTGGCTGGAAGGTTTTCCTGCCGCTGTCGCTCGCCATGGTCGTTATCGTTGCATTCGTGCTGAAGCTGACGGGATGGGCGTGATGATGTCTTTCCCCGCTTCTGGCAGTTTTGGAGGTTAAGATGGCCGGTTTGTCCAACGCCGTCAGCTCGCTGTTCCTCAAGGAATTCGTCGGCGCATTCTTTTTGTCGATGCGTTACTTTTTCAAGCAGAAGGCGACGATCAATTATCCGTTCGAAAAAGGGCCGGTCAGCCCTCGCTTCCGCGGCGAACATGCGCTGCGCCGGTATCCCAACGGCGAAGAGCGCTGCATCGCCTGCAAGCTCTGCGAGGCCATCTGTCCTGCCCAGGCTATCACCATCGAAGCCGGGCCGCGCCGCAACGACGGTACCCGCCGCACGGTGCGTTATGACATCGACATGGTGAAGTGCATCTATTGCGGCTTCTGCCAGGAAGCATGCCCGGTCGACGCTATCGTCGAAGGGCCGAACTTCGAATTTGCCACCGAGACCCGCGAAGAACTCTACTTCGACAAGGCGCGGCTTTTGGACAATGGCGACCGCTGGGAACGCGAAATCGCGCGAAACATCGCGATCGATTCGCCATACCGCTGAGCGGAATTTTGAATATGCCGTGACAGGCGACCACGATTGTCGCCGTTGCGGTTGAAACTAGACCGGGGCTTTGCCGGACTTATCGTCCGGTCGAGCTCCATCGGGCAGGGAAACTCCCGGCTGCCCGGGGGAAGACGAAAAAGGCACCAACATGGGTCTGCAGGCTCTTTTTTTCTATATCTTCGCCTTTGTCGCTGTGGCGTCGGCGTTCATGGTCATCTCGGCGCGGAATCCGGTCCATTCGGTCCTGTTCCTCATCCTGGTTTTCTTCAACGCGGCCGGCCTCTTCCTGCTGATGGGGGCTGAATTCCTGGCGATGATCCTGCTGGTCGTTTATGTCGGCGCCGTAGCGGTTCTCTTCCTCTTCGTCGTCATGATGCTCGACATCGACTTCTCCGAGCTCAGGGCAGGCATTCTGGAATATGCCCCGATCGGAGCGCTGATCGGCATCATCCTCGCCGCCGAGCTGATCGTCGTCATCGGCGGCAGCGTGATTTCGCCCACTATCGCCAAATCCGTCGCCATGCCGATTCCGGCGCCGGCGACCCGGACGAACACCGCCGCCCTCGGCGACGTGCTCTATACCAACTACGTTTACTTCTTCGAGATCGCAGGCCTCGTTCTGCTGGTCGCGATGATCGGCGCGATCGTGCTGACGCTCAGGCATCGCACGCATATCAAGCGCCAGAATATTTCCCAACAGGTCGCCCGCACGCCCGCGACCGCCGTCGAGGTGGTCAAGGTCAAGCCGGGGCAGGGCGTCTGAGGCGAGGCACGGGGATCAAAGGAACAAGAACATGGTCATCGGACTTTCCCACTACCTCACGGTCAGCGCCATCCTCTTCGTGCTCGGCGTTTTCGGTATCTTTCTCAACCGCAAGAACGTCATCATCATCCTGATGTCCATCGAGCTCATATTGCTCGCGGTCAACATCAACATGGTCGCGTTCTCGTCGTTCCTCAACGACATCGTCGGCCAGGTTTTCGCTCTGTTCATTTTGACCGTCGCCGCCGCCGAGGCTGCCATCGGTCTTGCAATTCTCGTCGTCTTCTACCGTAACCGCGGTTCCATCGCCGTCGAAGACGTCAACATGATGAAGGGCTGATACAGCTATGTTTTTATATAAGGCTATCGTCTTTCTTCCCCTGATCGGTGCGATCATCGCCGGCCTTTTCGGCCGCGCGATCGGCGCCAAGGCTTCGGAATATGTTACCACCGGCCTGATGATCGTCGCCGCGGTTCTTTCCTGGGCCGTCTTTTTCACCGTGGCCCTCGGCCATACCGACGGCGCTATCAAAGTCGAGGTGCTGCGCTGGATCCAGTCCGGCGGCATCGACGCCTCCTGGTCGCTGCGCGTCGACACGCTGACCTCGGTGATGCTGATCGTCGTGAACTCGGTTTCGACCCTGGTTCACGTCTATTCGATTGGATACATGCATCACGATCCGCATCGTCCGCGCTTTTTCGCCTATCTCTCGCTCTTCACCTTCGCCATGCTCATGCTGGTGACCTCCGACAATCTCGCCCAGATGTTCTTCGGCTGGGAAGGCGTCGGTCTGGCCTCCTATCTGCTGATCGGCTTCTGGTTCAAGAAGCCGTCCGCCTCCGCGGCGGCGATTAAGGCCTTCATCGTCAACCGCGTCGGCGACTTCGGTTTCGTGCTCGGCATTGCCGGCGTCTTCGTCCTCTTCGGCTCGATCAATTTCGATGTCATCTTCGGCAACGCACAGAGCTTTGCCGCAGGGCAGGGCGGGCAGCCGGGCGACATCGTGCTCAATTTCTTGGGCATGCATCTCGATCGCGGCCATGCGCTGACGGCCGTCTGCCTGCTGCTCTTCATGGGCGCGATGGGCAAGTCGGCGCAGTTCCTGCTGCACACCTGGCTGCCGGACGCCATGGAAGGGCCGACGCCGGTCTCCGCACTCATCCATGCTGCAACCATGGTCACCGCCGGCGTCTTCCTCGTCGCCCGCATGTCGCCGATCTTCGAACTGTCGCAGGATGCGCTGACCGTCGTCACCATCATCGGCGCGATTACGGCCTTCTTCGCCGCAACCGTCGGCCTCGTGCAGAACGACATCAAGCGCGTCATCGCCTACTCGACCTGTTCGCAGCTCGGCTACATGTTCGTCGCCCTCGGCGTCGGCGCCTACGGCGCCGCGATCTTCCATCTGTTCACCCACGCCTTCTTCAAGGCTCTGCTCTTCCTCTGCGCCGGCTCGGTCATCCACGCCGTCGACGGCGAGCAGGACATGCGTCATATGGGTGGCCTGCGCCCGCATATCCAGAAGACCTTCTGGATGATGGTTATCGGCACGCTGGCCATCACCGGCGTCGGCATCCCGCTCACGCATATCGGCTTTGCCGGCTTCATCTCGAAGGATGCGATCATCCTTGCGGCCTTCGCCTCGCACAATGCAGCCGCAAGCTTCGCCTTCACGCTGCTCGTCATCGCCGCGATGTTCACTAGCTTCTATTCCTGGCGCCTGATCTTCATGACCTTCTTCGGCAAGCCCCGCGCTTCGCACGAGGTCATGCATCACGTGCATGAATCGCCGAATGTCATGCTGATCCCGCTCTACCTGCTGGCGATCGGCGCCGTCTTCGCCGGCATGTATTTCAACGCCGATTTCGTCGGCCATGCCTACGAGGAATTCTGGAAGCATGCGCTGTTCACGCTCCCGGACAACAAGATCCTCGAAGAGATGGAACATGCGCCTTTGTGGGTTGAGCTCAGCCCCTTCATCGCCATGCTCCTCGGCCTCGTCACCGCCTGGTATTTCTACATCCAGTCGCCGGAAACGCCGCGCCGGCTCGCCCAGCAGCAGCGCGTGCTTTACGAGTTCCTCTTGAACAAGTGGTATTTCGACGAGCTCTATGACTTCCTCTTCGTCCGTTCCGCCAAGGCGCTTGGCCGCTTCCTCTGGAAGAAGGGCGACATCGGGGTCATCGACACCATCGGCCCGAACGGCATCGCCGCGCGCGTCGTCGATGTCACCAACCGTGTCGTGCGCCTGCAGACCGGCTACCTCTATCACTATGCCTTCGCGATGCTGCTCGGCATTGCCGCCCTCGTTACCTGGATGATGCTCGGGAGTTCCCTCTGATGACCGATTGGCCTATTCTTTCAACGGTCACGTTTCTGCCGCTGGTCGGTGTCCTTCTCCTGCTGTTCACGCAGGAGAACGGGGCCAACGGTCGCCGAAATATCCTGAACATCTCGCTGGCGACGACCATCGTCACCTTCATCGTGTCGCTGTTCGTCTGGATCTGGTTCGACAATGCCAATCCGGGCTTCCAGCTGATCGAAAAGCACGAGTGGCTGACCGGCGGCATCAGCTATCACATGGGCGTCGACGGCATCTCCATGCTGTTCGTCATCCTCTCGACCTTCCTGATGCCCTTCTGCGTGCTGGCAAGCTGGCTCTCGGTCGAAAAGCGGCTGAAGGACTATATGATCGCCTTCCTCGTCCTCGAGACGATGATGGTCGGCGTGTTCACGTCGCTGGATATCGTGCTGTTCTACGTCTTCTTCGAAGCCGGCCTCATTCCGATGTTCCTGATCATCGGCGTCTGGGGCGGCAAGGATCGCGTCTACGCCAGCTACAAGTTCTTCCTCTACACGCTGCTCGGCTCCGTGCTGATGCTGCTCGCCATCATGGCGATGTACTGGCAGTCCGGCACGACCGATATCCCGACGCTGCTGCAGTACAAGTTCCCGCCGCAGATGCAGACATGGCTCTGGCTGGCCTTCTTCGCCTCTTTCGCGGTGAAGATGCCGATGTGGCCGGTCCATACATGGCTCCCCGACGCGCACGTTCAGGCGCCGACGGCCGGCTCGGTCATCCTGGCGGGCATCCTTCTGAAGCTCGGCGGCTACGGCCTCATCCGTTTCTCGCTCGGCATGTTCCCGAACGCTTCGGAATATTTCGCGCCGCTCGTCTTCGCGCTTTCGGTCATCGCCATCATCTACACCTCGCTGGTTGCGATGATGCAGGATGACATCAAGAAACTGATCGCCTATTCGTCCGTCGCCCACATGGGCTACGTGACCATGGGCATCTTCGCTGCCAACCAGCAGGGCGTCCAGGGCGCGATCTTCCAGATGCTGTCGCACGGCATCGTCTCGGGCGCGCTCTTCCTCTGCGTCGGCGTGATCTACGACCGTACCCATACCCGCGAGATCGCGGCCTATGGCGGCCTGGTCAACAACATGCCGAAATACGCCGTCGCCATGATGGTCTTCACCATGGCCAATGTCGGCCTGCCCGGCACCTCCGGCTTCATCGGCGAATTCCTGACCCTGATCGGCGTTTTCCGCGCCAATACCTGGGTTGCGCTTTTCGCCGCGACCGGCGTGATCCTGTCGGCCGCCTATGCGCTCTGGCTCTACCGCCGCGTCATTTTCGGCGCGCTGGAGAAGGAAAACCTGAAGAAGCTTCTGGATCTGTCGCCGCGTGAACAGCTGATCCTCTATCCGCTGATCGCGCTCACGATCTTCTTCGGCGTCTATCCGGCTCCGATCTTCGATGCCACGGCCGCTTCGGTGGATCTGCTGGTGAACAACTATACCGCTGCCCTGCACGCTGCGCAGAATGTTGCGCTGTCGATGAATTGATGACGGGACTTATTCGACATGACTGCTGACACAATTCTTGCAAGCCTGCATCTTTCCATTCCGGAGCTTATCCTCGCGGTCGGTGCGCTTGCGCTGCTCATGATCGGCGTCTTCTCGGGCGAACGGTCGGGACCCATGGTCACCGGTCTTGCCATCGCGCTTCTCGCGGTGGCCGGTCTCTGGATCATCTTCGTGCCGGGTGAGGGGCTGGCCTATGGCGGCGCCTATCTCGCCGACGGCTTCTCCCGCTTCATGAAGATCGTAGCGCTGGTCGGTTCGATCGTCGCCATGTTCATGAGCATGGGGCATGCGCGCGAGCAACAGCTCGATCGCTTCGAGTTCCCGGTTCTGCTTGTGCTCGCGACCCTCGGCATCCTGCTGATGATCTCGGCGCACGACCTGATCTCGCTCTATTTGTCGCTGGAACTGCAGTCGCTGGCGCTTTACGTCGTCGCCGCCATCAACCGCGATAGCGTCAAGTCGACTGAAGCCGGCCTGAAGTACTTTGTCCTTGGCGCGCTGTCTTCCGGTATGCTGCTGTACGGCATGTCGCTGGTCTACGGCTTCACCGGCCACACGACCTTCGACGCCATCGCGACGGCGCTCAACGCCGAGACCCGTTCGCTCGGCCTCGTCTTCGGTCTGGTCTTCGTGCTTGCCGGTCTGGCGTTCAAGATCTCCGCCGTGCCGTTCCACATGTGGACGCCCGATGTCTATGAAGGTGCGCCGACCCCGGTCACCGCCTTCTTCGCGGCGGCACCCAAGGTTGCCGCCATGGCGATCCTGACGCGCATCGTCGTCACCGCCTTCCATCCGGTGCTTGCCGACTGGCAGCAGATCATCGTGTTCATCTCGATCGCCTCGATGCTGCTCGGCGCCTTCGCCGCGATCGGCCAGCGCAATTTCAAGCGACTGATGGCCTACTCTTCGATCGGCCACATGGGCTATGCGCTCGTCGGCCTCGCCGCCGGCACAAAGACTGGCGTCTCCGGCGTCATGCTATATATGGTCATCTACATGGTCATGACGCTCGGCTCCTTCGCCATCATCATGGCGATGCGCCGCAAGGATGGCCGTCAGGTCGAGAACGTCGACGATCTCGCCGGCCTTTCCACGACTAATCCCTTTATGGCGGTCGTGCTGACGGCGCTGATGTTCTCGCTGGCCGGCATTCCGCCGCTCGCCGGCTTCTTCGGAAAGTATTTCGTCTTCGTCGCGGCCATCCAGGCGCATCTCTATGCACTCGCCATTATCGGCGTGCTGGCCTCCGTCGTCGGCGCTTACTACTACCTGCGCGTCATCAAGGTGATGTGGTTCGATGAGGCCACGGACGAGTTCACGCGCACCGCCGGCTCGCTGCGCCTCGTCTTCGGTCTTTCCGGCCTGTTCGTCATCACCTATGTCTTCTTCGGCGGCGTAATCGGCGGGGCTGCCGATCTGGCCGCCGCGACGCTGTTTTGATGGCGTCTGACATGAACAGCCGGAAGTCGCTCGCCGACTTCCGGCATGATGCCCTTCAAGAGACTTCGTCCACAAACAGCGTGTGCCTCGAACGTGCGCGCGCAGGCGACCCCGGGAACCTTTGGGTAACCGCCGAGCGCCAGACGGGCGGCCGCGGCCGCCGCGGGCGCCCCTGGGTGTCGGAACCGGGCAATCTTTATGCATCTCTCCTTCTGGTCGATCCCGCTCCCATGGACCGCCTCGGCTCCCTGCCACTCGCGGTCGCGGTCGCCGTGCATCAGGCCGTTCGTAGCGTGCTGCCGTTGGCTGCCGAGCCAGTCGAGATCAAGTGGCCGAACGATATCCTGATCGGCCGCAAGAAGACCTGCGGTATCCTGATCGAAGGCGAGGCCTTGCCCGACGGCCGTTACGCGCTCGTCATCGGCATCGGCATCAATATCGCTGTAATGCCTGAAAATCCGATGTATCCCGTCACCTGCCTCAGGCAGCAGGGCTCGATAGTTTCGCCGGAGGAATTGTTTGCCCATCTTTATGCCGCTATGTCCGAAGCGCTCGATGTCTGGAACCGCGGCAAGGGCATTCGCGAGATCACCGCGCGCTGGCGCGAAGTCGCATGCGGGATCGGGGAAAAGATCACGGTAAACTTGCCGGATCGCTCGATTTCGGGCCATTTCTCCGGAATCGATGATAATGGCTTGTTAATGCTCGAGACCGAGGACGGCAGGATCATGCCGATCGCCGCGGGCGACGTTTTTTTTAGATGATGGTTGGGGATCAGATGGCGAAGCAAGACGAATTGGTGTTTCTGCCTCTCGGCGGCGTCGGCGAGATCGGCATGAATCTCGCCCTCTACGGCTATGGTCCTGCGGAGCAACGCCAGTGGATCATGGTCGATTGCGGCGTGACGTTCCCTGGGCCGGATCTGCCTGGTGTCGACCTCGTCTTGCCGGATATCCGCTTCCTCGCCAAGGAACGCAAGAACCTCAAGGGCATCATCATCACCCATGCGCACGAGGATCACTACGGCGCGCTGAACGACCTTTGGCCGGGCCTTAATGTTCCGATCTATGCGTCCGCCTTCACCGCCGGGCTTCTCGAAGCCAAGCGCGACTATGAGAAGTCGATGGGCGAGATCCCCGTGACGCTCTTCAAGGCCGGCGATCGTATCAATGTCGGCCCCTTCGAGATCGAAGGCGTGGCCGTCAACCACTCAATCCCCGAGCCGATGTCGCTGATGATCCGCACGCCGCTCGGCAATGTCGTCCACACCGGCGACTGGAAGATCGATCATGAGCCTTCGCTCGGGCCGCTGACCGACGAGACCCGTTTCCGCCAGCTTGGCGAAGAGGGCGTGCTGGCACTGATGTGCGATTCCACCAACGCTCTGCGCGATGGTGTTTCGCCTTCGGAAAAGGATGTCTCCGAAAGCCTGCGCAAGATCATCGAAGACGCCGAGGGCAGGGTGGCGATCACGACTTTCTCATCGAACGTCGGGCGTATCCGCACCATTGCCGAGGCCGCCGAAGCCGCCGGCCGCGAAATACTGCTGCTCGGCAGTTCGCTGAAGCGTGTCGTCGATGTCGCCCGCGATATCGGCATCATGGAAGGCATCAAGCCCTTCATCGCCGAAGACGAATATGGCTATATCCCACGCGACAAGGTCGTGGTGATCCTGACCGGCAGCCAGGGCGAGCCGCGGGCCGCGCTTGCCAAACTTTCACGCGACGAAATGCGCAATGTCGCATTGGCATCAGGCGATATCGTCGTCTTCTCCTCGCGCGCCATTCCCGGCAACGAGAAGGCGATCCAGGACATCAAGAACGGCCTGATCGAACAGGGTGTGCATGTGGTGACGGACGCGGAAGCGCTCGTGCATGTCTCCGGCCACCCCAGGCGCAACGAATTGCAGAAGATGTATGAATGGACGCGCCCGAAGGTCGTCATCCCCGTCCATGGCGAGGCGACGCATCTGACCGCGCATAAGGAGCTGGCTGAGCAAAGCGGCATTGCCACCGTGCCCCGCGTGCGCAACGGCGATGTCGTGCGTCTTGCGCCGGGTCCGGTCGAAGTGATCGGCGAGGCGCCGCATGGTCGCATTTTCAAAGACGGCATATTGATCGGCGATTTCGACGAGATGGGCATCGGCGAGCGCAAAAAGCTTTCCTATGTCGGCCATGTCGCCGTCAACGTCGTGCTCGATGCCCGTTATGATATCGTCGGCGATCCCGATCTCGTGTCGATCGGCCTGCCTGCCTATGATGACGAAGGCGAGGAGATGGAGGATACGCTCTTCGACGCCATCGTCAGTGCCATCGAGAGCATTCCCCGTGCTCGCCGCAAGGATCTGGGCATGATGCAAGAGGCCACGCGTCGTGCGGTGCGTGCTGCCGCCAATCAAGGTTGGGGGAAGAAGCCTCTCGTGACCGTGTTCATCACACGCACCGGCGGCTGAGTCTCGCGGGCTGATCGGGGAGGAGGTATCATGCTTGGACGCATCAATCATGTCGCGCTCGCCGTTCCGGATATAGAAAAGGCTTCCAAAGCCTATCGTGATATGCTGGGCGCGACGGTGTCTGCGCCGCAGGCACTGCCGGAGCACGGGGTGACCGTCGTTTTCGTCGAGTTGCCGAACAGCAAGGTCGAATTGCTGGAACCGCTGGGCGAGGCCTCGCCGATTGCCGCTTTTCTTGCGAAGAGCCCCGATGGCGGCATGCATCACATCTGCTACGAGGTTGGCGATATTCTGGCGGCTCGCGATCGGCTGATTGCCCAGGGCGCGCGCGTGCTCGGCAATGGTGAGCCGAAAATCGGTGCGCATGGCAAGCCGGTACTCTTCCTGCATCCGAAGGATTTCTTCGGCACGCTCATTGAGCTTGAGCAGGTGTGACATTACAGCGCCGCGCGTCGGATGCGACGCGTTGAACGCCCTGTAATGCCATAAATTTGCTGCATAATTTTTCCTTAAACCAATCCGAAGCTAAGGAACTATGCAGTAAAACCCCGATCGGCGCTTTGAAAGACGATTGCTTTGCCCCTATAAGCAGCTTGGAAGAGGAGGAGACGAGTAAGTCGTCTCGAAGGGAGTACAATGGCCCAGCAGATCGTCGCCAGTTTCGCCATTTATTTCGTCATCTGGTGGATTACGCTTTTCGCCGTCCTGCCGTTTGGCCTGCGCACCCAGGCCGAGGACGAGCATGTAGTTCTCGGTACTGTCGAAAGCGCGCCGACGAAATTTCGTGCCTGGCGGGTAGTTCTCGTCACGACACTGGTGTCGGCTCTCATCTATGGCGCCTGGTATGTTGCCTCGCATTACTTCGGGGTGAGTATAGATTCCATTCCCCAGATTGTTCCAAGCTATAAGTGATCTATAGAAATAGTAGAGTAAAAGTTGCGCCGAGACGGGCGCCCTGCAATCGCCATCAATTCGTCACACGCCTGTCATGTGGGGGGAGCAAAGAGGTTCGGCTCGCGCTTGTGGCATCTCGGCTGAAGGCCGGTAAAACCTTCGTCGCGAGCGGGCACCGTCGATAGAAGATCGGGCCGAGAAAGCAAAAAAAAACAAGGCTATAAGCCTTGTTTTAAAGTATCGCGTGATCCTTATCCGTTACCGGGGCAGCGAACGAGCGCGCCTAAGATCTGATCCTCCCAAGACTTGACCGCGAAACGACAAGAATTTAGCCTTCCTGCCTCTTTTGTGAGCTAAAATTAGCTCAAAGATTGAGCTTTGTCATCCTTTTTTTTGCTTTTTTGCTACAGTCGCGCAGAATTTTTCTGTTGACAGATTTCCGTCGTAAATCCTTATAAACGTGCGCTTTTTCGAAACATCGGAAATTGGCTGTATCGCCTGTATTTCCGGGCGTTTGCCAAATTCTTCTATTGCGAATGCGGGTTTCCTTCCAACGCCGAAGCAGTTATGAACTGCCTCCAGTACATAATTTGCTAACGATTCCGCGGGAAGCGGAACGTCAAACCATCTGGAACAAGCGTCATGCGTCTGTCTCGTTACTTCATGCCCATTCTGAAGGAAAACCCCAAGGAGGCTGAAATTGTTTCCCATCGGCTCATGCTGCGCACCGGCATGATCCGTCAGCAGTCGCAGGGCATCTATTCCTGGCTGCCATTGGGCAAGCGCGTGCTGGACAAGGTCAACAAGATCATCCGCGAGGAGCAGAACCGTGCCGGCGCCATCGAGCTGTCGATGCCGACGCTGCAATCCGCCGAGCTTTGGCAGGAAAGCGGCCGCTACGACGCTTACGGCAAGGAGATGCTGCGCATCAAGGATCGGCAGGACCGTCCGATGCTCTACGGCCCGACCAACGAGGAGATGATCACCGACATCTTCCGGTCCTCCGTCAAGTCCTACAAGGACCTGCCGCTGAACCTCTATCATATACAGCTGAAGTTCCGTGACGAAATCCGCCCACGTTTCGGCACGATGCGCTCGCGCGAATTCATGATGAAGGATGCCTATTCCTTCGATCTGACGCTGGAAGGCGCGGTTCACGCGTATAACAAGATGTTCGCCGCCTATCTGCGCACCTTCAATCGCCTCGGTCTCAGGGCGATCCCGATGCGCGCCGATACCGGCCCGATCGGCGGCAATCTCAGCCACGAATTCATCATTCTCGCCGACACCGGCGAGTCTGAAGTCTTCTGCCACAAGGATTTCGTCAATTTCGACATTCCCGGCGAAGATACGAATTTCGATGATGTTGCCGGCCTCAAGGGCATCTTCGACAAGTGGACCTCGCTTTATGCGGCCACCTCCGAAATGCACGACGAAGCCGCCTTCAATGCCATTCCCGAAGGCGAGCGCCTCTCCGCGCGCGGCATCGAGGTCGGTCATATCTTCTATTTCGGCACGAAATATTCCGAGCCGATGGGGGCAAAGGTGCAGGGTCCGGACGGCAAGGAACATGCTGTCCACATGGGATCTTACGGTATCGGCCCGACCCGCCTTGTTCCCGCCATCATCGAAGCATCGCATGATGAGAACGGAATCATCTGGCCGGATTCGGTCGCGCCGTTCGATGTCGTGGTGATCAACATGAAGGCCGGCGATCAAGCTTGTGATGACGCTTGCGAAACGGTCTATGCCGCGCTGTCGAAGGCCGGCAGCGACGTGCTCTACGACGATCGCGACGAGCGCGCCGGAACGAAGTTCGCGACGGCCGATCTGATCGGCGTGCCCGTGCAGATCATCGTCGGCCCGCGTTCGATCGCGAGCGGCGAAGTGGAAGTGAAGGACCGCAAGACCGGCGCTCGCGAGACGATGACGGTCGAGGCAGCGATCAAGCGGCTGGCCGACTGACTAGAGCATGATGCCGAAAAGTGTGTGCGGTTTTCGGACGACATCATGCTCTACTTCTCTGATTGTAGAGCCGGATGATTTCAGATCGGATCGACCTAAAATCATCCGGCTCTAGCGACAAATAGGATGGAAGGCGAATGGCGGTGAGCGCGGCAGTGGAACAGCAGGAAAATTCGTTCAAGGCCGGCCCATCGTCTCGACCGTTTTCCGGTTTCGAACGGCTCGTCGCCTGGCGCTATCTGCGCTCCCGGCGCAAGGAAGCCTCGATTTCGGTCATTGCCGGCTTCTCGCTGGTCGGCATCATGCTGGGCGTCGCGGCACTGATCATCGTCATGGCCGTCATGAACGGTTTCCGTGCAGAACTCTTCAAGCAGATTCTCGGCTTCAACGGCCATGTCGTTGTGCAGCCCATCGATTCGCCGCTGAATGATTATGCCGAGCTGGCAAAGAAGTTTTCCGTCGTACCCGGCGTCACCATGGCCCTGCCGCTCGTCGAGGGGGAGACGCTTGCTTCCGGACGCGGTGGCTCCGGCACCGGCGCCCTGGTGCGCGGCATCCGCGCGGAGGATCTGACGAAGCTCAAATCCGTTTCCGATCACATCGTTTCCGGTGACATGGTCGGCTTCGCGTCCGGGCAGGGCGTGCTGGTCGGCAGCCGTCTCGCGCGGCAATTGGGTCTGACGGTCGGCGACCAGATCACGCTGACGGCGCCGGACGGCGATGTCACACCCTTCGGCGTCAATCCACGTGTCAAGGCATACACGATCGCGGGTATCTTCGAAGTCGGCATGTCGGAATATGATTCCTCCGTCGTCTTCATGCCGCTGGAGGAGGCGCAGGTCTTTTTCAACGCGGAAGGCATCGTCGAGAAGATCGAGCTCTTCATCGCCAATCCCGATGATGTCGATCAGTTGCGGCCAAAGATCGAGGAAGCGGCTGGGCGGCAAATCTTCTTGACCGACTGGCGGCAGGTCAACGCTACCTTCTTCTCGGCGTTGCAGGTCGAGCGCAATACCATGTTCATGATCCTGACGCTGATTGTCCTCGTCGCAGCCCTGAACATCATTTCCGGCCTGATCATGCTTGTGAAGGATAAGGGCAGCGATATCGCCATCCTGCGCACCATGGGTGCGACGTCCGGCGCCATCATGCGCATCTTTTTCATGACGGGCGCGGCCATCGGTGTCGTCGGTACGCTTGCGGGTGTGATCCTCGGCGTTGTGGTTTGCCTGAACATCGAGTCCATCCGTCAGTTCTTCTCCTGGATTTCGGGCACCGTGATCTTCAACCCGGAAGTCTATTTCCTCAGCAAATTGCCGGCCCAGATGAATCTCGGCGAGACCGTCTCGGTTGTGGTGATGGCGCTCACGCTTTCCTTCCTTGCTACGATCTTTCCGGCCTGGCGTGCCTCTCGGCTCGATCCGGTGCAGGCGCTGCGCTACGAATAAGGAATCCGCATTTGATGAAAGGCAACGTCGTTCTCCAGCTTTCGGGCGTGGAGCGTCATTACGGGCAGGGTGAGACGCGGCTGTCGATCCTGAAGGGGGCCGATTTCGCCTTGCGCAGCGGCGAGATCGTCGCGCTGGTTGCCCCTTCGGGCACGGGCAAATCGACGCTGCTGCATGTCGCCGGCCTGCTTGAGCACCCGGATGGCGGTGAGGTGGTCGTCAATGGCCAGGCTTGTGAAGCCTTGTCCGACGACAAGCGCACGGCCGTACGCCGCGGTGAGATCGGCTTCGTCTATCAGTTCCATCACCTCTTACCCGAATTCTCGGCGCTCGAGAACATCATGATGCCTCAGCTCATTTCCGGGCTTTCGCGCAAGGATGCGAGCGAGCGTGCCGCCCAGCTCCTCGACTACATGCGCATCGGTCACCGCGCCGATCACCGCCCGGCCGAGCTGTCCGGTGGCGAGCAGCAGCGTGTCGCGATCGCCCGCGCCGTCGCCAACGCGCCGCTGGTGCTGCTGGCGGATGAGCCCACCGGCAACCTTGATCCGGCGACCGCGCATTATGTCTTCGATGCATTGGAAGCGCTGGTGCGCCAATCGGGCCTCGCGGCCCTGATCGCCACGCACAATCACGAACTCGCTGCCCGTATGGATCGGCGCGTCACGCTGAGCGAAGGCAAGGTGGTCGAGGTCTGATCGCTCGTTGGAGCAATTCCAGGAAAAGTGCAGAGCGGTTTTCCGTCCGGAGTTGCGTAAAACAATGAGATAGAGCGGCTCAGCGATTCCGTGAAAAGCCGAACCGCTCTAAGGGACGATCAGGCCGCCGCGATAGTCCAGCTCATAAGCCTTGCGCTCCCCGACCATGATCGCCTCATGGCCGATGAAATGGTCGCAGCTGCCAGTGCTGCGATCGATATAGCGACCAAATGCGTGCTCGAATACGAAGCCGCCGAGAAAGCGCTTTTCATCCAGATAAAGACGCAGCAGCGCCGCTTTGATCACCATGCCGGCGCGTCTGCCGTCGATCAGATCAGGCTCGACGATATGGCCGAAATAATTCATGGCCCAGACTGGCTCCTCGTCATGCCAGACCAGTTCCTGTCCGGCGAAATCCGTGCCGCCGAAATAGCTGTCGAGATAGCGCCAGCGGCCGCTTGCGTAGCCGA
This sequence comes from Rhizobium sp. P28RR-XV, assembly GCF_012641385.1. NCBI lineage: Bacteria > Pseudomonadati > Pseudomonadota > Alphaproteobacteria > Hyphomicrobiales > Rhizobiaceae > Rhizobium > Rhizobium sp. P28RR-XV. The sequence goes on along the minus strand of NZ_JABAIG010000021.1, from coordinate 4,811 downwards.
TGTCATGCGAGCCGCTACGGCAGGACGGCAGCCTCTCGCCATCGCCGACATAGGTCTCCGCCTTGGCGATGACAATAAAATCGTTCAGCTCGGCAAGATCCGGCATGACCCTCTCCATTTTGGTGAGCGGGCACGATGCCATTTATCGCGCAGCTTGTAAAGAACAAATAGAGAACAGACTTGATTAATGGCCGTTTTCGCAGGCCTTCTGGCCGAAATCATCCTGCCAGTCCTGAATGCTGACGGTCCTTGCTTCGGCCTTCAGCGTCTTCCCGTCTTTCGTCACCTTGCCGGTCAATACGTTATAGTCACAGCTGTGACTGTTGTCCGGTTCGAGCGTATCGAAGGAGTCGTAGGTATAGCCGGCCACGACGAAGTTGTTGCTGCGATAGGCAAGCGTCAGCGTCTGTTGCCAGCGATCACGCCCGATGGCGTCGTTCTGCGAGACGATCGCGATCGAACCGTTCGGCAAGGCTGAGATCGAGGGCTCCTGGCCGACGGTGCCGCCGGGCTCGACGCTGCCCCATATCTTGTTCGGGGCGCTTGCGGCGAGCTTCAGCAGGGAGTGTTCGTCGTCGCGCAGGTAGATATCGATGCCGATCTGATTGTCGGCCTGATCGCCCGAGGCGGGCGCCATCAGAAGGGCAAGATCCGGCTTGCCGTCCTCGTTCCAGTCACCGATCGCGGCATCGATGATGCGGCTGGTAGCGGCGGCGTCTTCGGCGCGGGCCGCGCCTGCAAGAGAAAGCAAAATGAGAACGCAGGCAAGTGATCTCATCGTGGTCTCCCTGTTCGCATCTCAATAGCGCCGGGCTCTTCCGGCGTCTATCGGAGAACGAAAAAGTCGCATGATGAAATTTATTGATGCTCCTATTGACTCTCGAACAAAAATAGAACAAAAAGAAAACATAACGAGTAAGGAGCGCGTAAATGACCGATATCATTCGAGACGTTGCAGCATTCACCTCCATCGTCATGTTCGTTGCCAGCTTTTCCCTCATCATGATGGCGATGTAAGTTTTATCCCTCATATGCACATGCTGTTCCCATATTTGATGGGGACAACTTCTGGACTTTACGATCCGCAATGCCGAAAATGCTACCGATTCATTTGGGCATGCGGAAGGGTTTGAGATGGCGGATATGGGTGACAGCGGCGCAGCAGCGCCGGTCGGCGAAATGCCGGAATTCGTGCACCTCAGGGTTCATTCCGCCTATTCCCTGCTAGAGGGCGCACTGCCGCTCAAGAAGATATTGGCCAAGGCTGCCAGCGACAGCCAACCGGCCATCGCCATCACCGATACCAACAATCTCTTTGTTGCCCTCGAATTCTCGCAGAAGGCGATGGACGAAGGTCTGCAGCCGATCATCGGCTGCCAGGTATCGATCGACATGGAAGATGGCGGCGAGGGCGAGAGGCGAGGGCCGCAGCAGGCGCTCGCCAAGCTGCCGTCCATCGTGCTGCTTGCCGCCACGGAGCGGGGCTATGAGCGGCTCGTCGATCTCGTTAGCCGCGCCTATCTCGGCGGCGAAGGCAACAGCGCTGTTCACATCACCAGTTCATGGCTGGATGAGATCGGCACGGAAGGCATCATCGCGCTCACCGGCTCGTTGAGCGGGCCGATCGATATGGCGCTGAAGGAGGGACATGCCGCGCAGGCGCTCTCCCGTCTGCTGACCCTGAAGCGGCTGTTCGGCGACCGGCTCTATCTCGAATTGCAGCGCCATGGCACCTATGATCGCCGCCACGAGCAGAAGATGATCGCGCTCGCCTACGAACATGGGATTCCGCTGGTTGCGACCAACGAAGCCTTTTTCCCGACGCGTGACGATTACGATGCACATGACGCGCTGATGGCAGTGGCTCATAACGCCATCGTCTCGGACGATACGCGGTTCCGCCTGACGCCGGACCATTATCTCAAGAGCCGCGCCGACATGGCGAAGCTTTTCGCCAATCTTCCGGAGGCGCTGGAGAATACGGTCGAGATCGCCCGCCGCTGCTCCTTCATCCTGAATACGCGCAAGCCGATCCTGCCGCGTTTCACCGGCGCTACCGATGATGCGGAGGAGGCCGAGCGCGCCGAGTCGGCGGAACTGCGCGCCCAGGCGGTCGAGGGGCTCGACCAGCGTCTCGCCTCTCTCGGCATGGCGCCGGGCTACGAGGAGAAAGAATATCGCGAGCGGCTGGAATTCGAACTCAGCGTCATCGAGCGCATGAAGTTCCCTGGCTACTTCCTGATCGTTGCCGACTTCATCAAATGGGCCAAGCGCCATGATATCCCGGTCGGCCCTGGCCGTGGTTCAGGCGCGGGCTCGCTGGTCGCCTATGCGCTGACGATCACCGACGTCGATCCGCTGCGCTTCTCGCTGCTGTTCGAGCGCTTCCTCAATCCGGAACGCGTCTCGATGCCGGACTTCGATATCGACTTCTGCCAGGACCGGCGCGAAGAGGTGATCCGCTACGTGCAGGCCAAATATGGCCGCGAGCAGGTGGCGCAGATCATCACCTTCGGTTCTCTGCAAGCGCGCGCCGCGCTTCGCGACGTCGGCCGCGTGTTGGAAATGCCCTATGGCCAGGTCGACAAGATCTGCAAGCTCGTGCCGAACAATCCTGCCAATCCGACGCCGCTCAGCAAGGCGATCGAGGAGGAGCCGCGCCTGCAGGAGGAGGCGGACAAGGAGCCGGTCGTCGCCCGCCTTCTCGACATCGCCCAGAAGATCGAAGGCCTCTATCGTCACGCCTCGACGCACGCCGCCGGTATCGTCATTGGCGACCGCCCGCTTTCGAAGCTGGTCCCGATGTATCGCGACCCGCGTTCCGACATGCCGGTCACGCAGTTCAACATGAAATGGGTGGAGCAGGCCGGCCTGGTGAAGTTCGACTTCCTTGGCCTCAAGACGCTGACAGTCCTGAAGACGGCCGTCGATTTCGTCGCCAAGCGCGGCATCTCGATCGATCTCGCCAGCATCCCGCTCGACGACAAGACGACCTACGACATGCTCTCGCGCGGCGAGACGGTCGGCGTGTTCCAGGTGGAAAGTGCGGGCATGCGCAAGGCGCTGATCGGCATGCGCCCGGACTGCATCGAGGACATCATCGCGCTGGTTGCGCTCTATCGTCCCGGCCCGATGGAGAACATCCCGGTCTATAACGCCCGCAAGCACGGCGAGGAGGAGATCGAATCGATCCACCCGAAGATCGATTACCTCCTGAAGGAGACGCAAGGGGTTATCGTCTACCAGGAGCAGGTGATGCAGGTCGCCCAGGTGCTCTCTGGCTATTCGCTCGGCGAAGCCGATCTTCTGCGCCGCGCCATGGGCAAGAAGATCAAGGCGGAGATGGACCAGCAGCGTGAGCGCTTCGTCGATGGCGCCATCAAGAACGGCGTGTCGAAGGGGCAGGCCGATGTCATTTTCGATCTGCTCGCCAAGTTCGCCAATTACGGCTTCAACAAGTCGCACGCCGCCGCCTACGCCATCGTTTCTTACCAGACCGCCTATATGAAGGCGCATTATCCGGTGGAGTTCCTCGCAGCGTCGATGACGCTCGATATGTCCAACACCGAAAAGGTCAACGACTTCCGCCAGGATGCCAAGCGCTTGGGCATCGAGGTCATCGCGCCCTCGGTGCAGACCTCGTTCCGTCATTTCGAGACGGGTGACAACCGCATCTATTATGCGCTGGCCGCAATCAAGGGCGTCGGCGAATCCGCCGTGGACCATATCGTCGAAGTGCGCGGCGACCAGCCCTTTGCCGGTATCGAGGATTTCTGCCTGCGCATCGATCCCAAGCAGATCAACCGCCGCGTTCTGGAAAGCCTGATCTGCGCTGGCGCCTTCGACTGCTTCGAGATCGATCGCGCGCAGCTGATCGCGGGTCTGGACCGTGTCATGGGCTATGCCCAGGTGGCGCAGGAAAATAAGCGCAGCGGCCAGCACGACATGTTCGGAAGTGCTGCGTCAGGCCCGGAGAAGATCGTGTTCCCGACCTATACGCCCTGGCTCGCTTCGGAGCGGCTGTTGCGCGAATTCCAGGTGTTGGGCTTCTATCTGACGGCGCATCCGCTCGACACCTACAAGAGCGTGCTCGACAAGATGCGCGTGCAGCCCTTCGCCGATTTCTCGGCTGCGGTGAAACAGGGCGCCAGCAACGGGCGTTTGGCCGGCACGGTAATCTCCAAGCAGGAGCGCAAGACGCGCACCGGCAACAAGATGGGCATCTTCGTTTTCTCCGATGCGTCGGGACAGTTCGAAGCCGTGCTCTTCTCGGAGACGCTCAACCAATATCGCGATGTGCTCGAAGTCGGAAAATCCTTCGTCATCACAGCCCAGGCGGATGAGCGTCCGGAAGGTATCAGCCTGCGTCTGCAGACGGCGCAGTCGCTGGAGGAAAAGTCACTGCAGATGCAGAAGGCGCTGCGCGTCTATGTCCGTGATTCCGGACCGCTGAAGGCGGTTGCCGCGCATCTGAACGCCAGGGGCGACGGCCTCGTCTCCTTCATCGTCATCAAGGAGGAAGGGTTGCGCGAGGTCGAGGTGGCGCTGCCCGAGAAATATCGGATCACGCCGGAGATCGCGGCCGCCTTGCGCACGGCACCGGGCGTGATCGATGTGGAGCTGGTCTGAAGCAATTCCAGGAAAAGTGTATAGCGGTTTTCCGTCCGGAATTGCGTAAAAACAAAAAGGCTCTAGGAGGTGTGGACTCTTGGGTTTCCAAGGCTGAGCGAATCAGATTCAAGACTGTCTTTTGGAGGCAGTCATGGGTGTTTTGGATCGTCTGATCCTTCGGGACGAACAGTGGGCGCGGA
>NZ_JABAIG010000020.1:0-90820 GCF_012641385.1 Rhizobium sp. P28RR-XV | reverse complement strand
CGCATCGGTCTCGACGCTCTCAGGGAGTGGATCATCCACAATCCGGAAAAAGCCTTCTCTGCATGGACGCAAAATGCCCCCAGAAGACCCCTGAGAAGTCCGAGTAAAGTTTGAGTCGTGTACTGTGGTCATCTAGAGTGGTTCAGCTGTATCTCTTTGTTTTCTCGCAATTCCGGACGGTAAACCGCTACGCACTTTTCCTGGAATTGCTCTAGCTCACCCTTCAGCCGGCGAGCGGGGCCGTCACGCCCCGCGCGGCGGGATGCGGGTGATGCGGGCGCCCATGGCGTTCAACCGCTCCTCGATGCGCTCGTAACCGCGCTCGATCTGCTGTGCATTGTTGATGACGCTCGTGCCCTCGGCGCACATCGCCGCGATCAGCATGGCCATGCCGGCGCGGATATCGGGACTTTCGAGCTGGGCGGCTCGCAGCTTGGAGGGGCCGGCGACAATGGCGCGATGTGGGTCGCAGAGCACGATGCGGGCGCCCATGGCGATCAGCTTGTCGACGAAGAACGTGCGACTTTCGAACATCTTTTCGAACATCAGCACGACGCCTTCGCATTGCGACGCGGTGACGATGGCGATCGACATGGTATCGGCCGGGAAAGCCGGCCAAGGCTGGTCTTCGATCTTCGGAATATGGCCGCCGAAATCGGGCTGGATCTTCATCTCCTGGCCGGAGCGGATGATGAGATCATCGCCGTCGATCTGGCAGCGGATGCCGAGGCGCTCGAAGGTCATCAGGGTCGAGCGCAGATGCTCGACGCCCGCGCGGCGGATGATGATTTCCGAGCCGGTGACTGCGGCAAGGCCGATCAGCGATCCCACCTCGTTATGATCCGGGCCGATGCGATGCGTAACTGCGCCGAGCCGCTGACCGCCGTGGATGGTCATCATATTGGTGCCGACGCCCTCGATCCGAGCGCCCATTGCGGTCAGAAACCGGGCCAGATCCTGCACATGCGGCTCGGAGGCGCAATTGCGCAGGATGGTCGTCCCCTCGGCGAAAACGGCGGCGCACAGCGCATTTTCCGTCGCCGTCACGGACGGCTCGTCGAGGAAGACATCCGCGCCATGCAACCCGTCGGTACGGAAACTATAGACGCTATTGACCTCGATCTTGGTGCCTAGCTGTTCCAGCGCCAGGAAATGCGTATCGACGCGCCGGCGACCGATGACGTCGCCGCCGGGCGGCGGCAGGGTGATCTCGCCGCAGCGCGCCAGCATCGGACCGGCAAGCAGGATGGAGGCGCGGATGCGGGCACAGAGATCGGGATCGAGATTGGCGGGGCGAAGTTCCCGCGCCTCGATTTCGAGTTCGTTGCGACCGAGCCAGCGCACCTTCGCGCCGACTGACTGGATCAGCTCCACCAGCGCCTCGACATCACGGATGCGCGGCACGTTGCTGAGTTCGACGCGTTGATCGGTCAAAAGCGAGGCGGCGATGATCGGCAACGCGGCGTTCTTGTTGCCGCTCGGTGCGATCTCGCCCGACAGCTTGAAGCCGCCCTCGACCACATATTGAATCCGCTCATGCGGCAGCGCCCGCGCCATCGTTTCCGCCCTTCCTGATTTATGTTTGCGGTCACCTCTGAGCCGGCTTTGTGACATGCACATGACCGGTAAGAGGGAAGTGAGATCAAATTTGAAGCCGGGAGTATCCGCCTTGCTCCAGCTGGAAAATCAGAGCGCTTCGCTTACCGAAACGGCAGTACGCGATTGGGGGGGCGGTGGCCGTCGATGAAGGTGCGGATATTGATGATGACCTTGTCGCCCATGTCGATGCGGCCCTCGAGCGTGGCCGAGCTCATATGCGGCAGGATCACCACTTTGCCCTCGTTGGCAAGCTTCACCAGCTTCGGATTGACTGATGGTTCGTTTTCGAACACGTCGAGGCCGGCTCCGGCGATCTTTCCCTCGCGCAGGATCTTGATCAGCGCGGTCTCGTCGATGACATCGCCACGCGCCGTATTGACGATGTAGCTCGTCGGCTGCAGCAACGCCAGACGTCGGGCGGAAATCAGATGATAGGTGGCCGGTGTCGAGGGGCAATTAACCGAAACGATATCGACGCGGGCCAGCATCTGGTCGAGGCTGTCCCAGTACGTCGCCTCCAGCTCGTCCTCGGTCGCCGGATTGACGCGCTTGCGGTTGTGATAATGGATCGAGAGGCCGAATGCCTTGGCACGGCGGGCAACGGCGGTGCCGATCCGCCCCATGCCGACGATGCCGATGCGCTTGCCGTGGATACGCCGGCCGAGCATCCAGGTGGGCGACCATCCGGCCCATTCGCCGGGATTGTCCGTCAGCACGCGCGCACCTTCCGCCAGGCGCCGCGGCACGGCGAGGATGAGCGCCATCGTCATGTCGGCGGTATCTTCGGTCAGCACATTGGGCGTATTGGTGACCGTGATGCCGCGACGGGCGGCGGCCTCGACATCGATATGATCCGTGCCGTTGGAGAAACTGGCAATGAGCTTCATCTGGGGACCGGCCTCTTCGATCACCGCCGCATCGATCCGATCGGTGACCGTCGGCACCAGCACGTCGACCGACCGGACGGCCTGGATCAGCTCGTCCTTGCTGCGCGGGCGATCGTCGATGTTGAGCTCAGCATCGAAGAGCTCGCGCATCCGCGTCTCCACCGCGTCCGGCAGTTTGCGCGTGACGTAGACCTTCGGTTTTTTCTTCGTCGTCATGGCGAGCGGCGATGCCTTGTTCAGATGTTCTTAACCAAGAAGCGGGATAATTTTCCCGTTCCGGGCATTTCTACCAGACCCGCAGGCGAAGACAAACAAAACTCGCTGACGCGATCCGAGGATTTGCCGCTCACCGGAGCGAAAGGTTGCCGGAACGGCGCCTTTGTCATGACGAACGAACGGAAATCCCATGCGTGGCAAAGTATTGAAGTCCTGCGCCATTTTCGCAATCGGCCTGATGATGGCCGCTGCGTCAGCGGATCTTGCCGCCGCCCAGGCCGCCAAGGGGCCGAGCGGATTACCGCTGCCGCGCTTCGTCACGCTGAAGTCGAAGCGGGTCAATCTGCGCATCGGGCCAAGCGCCGACTATGCGGTGTCGTGGCTCTATCTCAAGCAGGGACTGCCGGTCGAGATCATCCAGGAATATGATAACTGGCGGCGCGTGCGCGATGCCGACGGCACGGAGGGCTGGGTCAACCAGTCCCTGCTATCAGGCCAGCGTTCGGCGATCGCCGCACCTTGGATGAAGGGCAAGGGCAAGGCCGTATTCGTCAACATGCGCCGCGAGTCTCAGCCATCCGCCGGCGTCATTGCCAAGCTTCAGCCCGGCGTGATGATGAACATTCGCGAATGCACCGGAGACTGGTGCCTCGTCACGGCCGACGGCACCGAAGGCTGGGTGGCGCAATCTGAGATCTGGGGTGCTTACCCCGGCGAGGCCTTCAAGTAACGCGAAACCCGCATCGCTCCGCTACGAATGCAGCCATGCGACTTTTCCGGCGCAATGATATATCCGGTATCGCAAAGGGAGAGCTGCGATCTTGGCTTATGTGCTTGGCGTTTTCGGCGTTGCCATCGCTACCTTCGTTTCGACGAATATAGACGACATCTTCGTTCTTCTCGGCTTCTTTGCCGACCCTAAGTTCCGCTTCAGACAGATCGTCATTGGCCAATATCTCGGCATTGGCGCGCTCTATGGCTTCAGCACCATCGCCTCGCTGCTCGTCCTCGTCATTCCCGTCGCCTATGTCGGCCTGCTCGGCCTTGCTCCGATCTATTTTGGCTTGAGACGACTGTGGGAGGTCTGGAACGGCGCCGAGACGGAGAATGACGCGGAGGATCACCAGAAAGCCTCAGCCGGCCACAGCAATATCGCGGCCATCGCGCTGGTGACGATCGCCAATGGCGGTGACAATATCAGCATCTATACGCCGCTCTTCGCCACCCGCTCCGCTCACGAGATCCTGACCATCGGCTGTATCTTCGCCGTGCTGACGGCGGTCTGGCTGGGCGCGGCGCACTCCCTCGTCAATCACCCGAAGCTTGGCGCACCGATCAGGCGACACGGACGCAGGGTCGTGCCATTCGTGTTGATCGCGCTCGGCATCCTCATTCTCTATGAAGCGGGAACCGCGACGCTCTTCTGGTGATGGCCGGATCCGGCGGCTTCATAACAAAAGCCGCCCCAGTGATCTGCTGAAGGCGGCTTCCATGATCTGCGGATTGGGACTCTGAGGACGCTCTCCGTCAGAGCAGCCCGAATTCCTTTGCCGCTTCCAAAAGCGACCGCATCGGCCGCGGGCCGATCTGTTCGATTACGATGGCCGCGGCAAGGTTGCCGAGTTTGGCGCAATCTTCCAGGCTACGGCCTTGCGTATAGCCGAACAGGAAGCCAGCGGCGAAAAGATCGCCGGCACCGGTCGTATCGACGCGCTCTTCGATCGGATGGGCGTCGACCACATAGCGTTCGTTGCCTTGCACGATGACGGCACCATCCTTGCCTGTGGTCACGGCGGCGATCTTGCAATCAGCCGATATCAGCGTCAGCGCCTTTTCAAAGTCGTCGGTCTCGTAGAGCGAGAGGGCTTCGTCGCGATTGGCGAAGACGATATCGACGGTGCCGGACCGCATCAGGTCAAGGAATTCGTGCCGATAGCGGCCGACACAGAAGCTGTCGGACAGTGTCATCGACATTTCCCGGCCATTGGCGTGTGCGATGCGGGCGCAGTCGCGGATCGCTTCCTTGGCGCGTGGTGGATCCCAGAGATAGCCTTCGAAATAGGTCACCTTGGCATCGGCGACGACCTCTTCCTCGACGTCTTCAGGCCCGAGTTCGACGCAGGCGCCGAGATAGGTGTTCATCGAGCGCTCGCCATCCTCGGTCACGAAGATCATCGAACGGGCAGTCGGCGGAAAAGTGCCCTTTGCCCTGGTCTCATAATGCACGCCCTGGGCGCGGATATCATGTGCGAAGATCTCTCCAAGCTGATCTTTCGCAACCTTGCCGAAATAGGCTGCTTTGCCGCCGAAATTCGCGACACCTGCTGCCGTGTTGCCGGCGCTGCCGCCCGAAGCTTCCAGAGCCGGGCCCATGCGCGAATAAAGAAGCTCGGCGCGTTCGGCGTCTATGAGGTTCATCGCAGCTTTGGTGATCGCATTGTCGATCAGGAACTGATCGTCGCAACGGGCGATAATGTCGACGATGGCATTGCCAACGGTCAGTACGTCGAAGCGAGTCATCTATTGGAGGATCCCGGTATTGGTGATAGCCGGTATCCGGTATTATCGGTTTTTCCGAAGTTTGGAAGAAAAATCAGCGCCAGCGTGGCCAACTAAATTCCAATCGGTCATTTGCCTGTCACTTTCTATCTTTAAATTCTTATCAAGCGGCTGGGATGGGAAGCTCACAAGGTTTCTGAGCCAGTCTGGGAAGGAATGATGCCTTCCGCCTCACCGGTACGCGGGCCGACCACGGATGAACTGGCGGCATGTGCACCGGGGGGACTTTCCGGTGAGACCGGACACATAAGCGGGCGTTGCCCGCTTTTTTGTTTTTATGGGTTCCCACCCATAAGCAAGCTGCTACAACTCCCGGATAGCCCTTCCCGAGCCACTCTTCACGGCCCACGCCCGGCATGTCCGAAATCTTCACAGACGTCCTCCCGGTCTTCCTGCTCATTCTCGTCGGCTGGATCATTGTGCGCACCGGCCTGTTGAAAGCCGAGGTCGGCGAAGCAATGAGCGAATTCGTCTTCAAGATCGCCGTGCCTCTCCTGCTGTTTCAGACCATCGCCGAGGCGAATTTTCGCGGCGCTTCGCCGTTTCGGCTATGGATCGCCTATTTCTCCGGCGTCGCCGTTACCTGGACTGCCGGCCATATCGTTGCGACCCGGATGTTCGGGCGGGATGCGCGTATCGGCGTGCTCGCGGGCGTATCATCCGCCTTCGCCAATACGATCTTCATCGGCCTGCCGCTGGTGGGGCGCACCGTGGGGCCAGACGGCGTCATGGCAATGTCTATCCTGATTGCCGTGCACCTGCCGACCATGATGATCGCCGGCACGCTGCTGATGGAACAGGCCGAGCGCAAGGAGAATGCCGGCGCCGGCCGCAGCACCGGCGAACTGCTGCGGCAGGTCGGCAGAAACCTTGTGCGCAATCCACTTGTTATCGGGCTTTTCTGCGGCCTCATTGTCCACTTGACCGGCATTCCCATCCCCGCCACGCTCGGCACCGTGGTCGACAGCATCGCCAACATCGCCGGCCCTGCGGCGCTGATCTCGCTCGGCATGGCGCTGCGCCAATACGGACTATCGGGCAATCTCGGCATCACCAGCGTGATTGCCGGCTTTAAACTGTTTCTGCTACCGGCCTGCGTGCTGGCGGCCGGCCTTTTGCTCGGCCTAAGCCCGGAATGGCGGGCGGCACTCGTGCTCACGGCCGCCGTTCCCACAGGTGTGAACGCGTGGCTGATTGCCAATCGCTTCGGCGTCGGTCACAGTCTCGCCGCCTCGACGATTACCTTGACGACCGCGCTCGGGGCTTTCTCGGTGTCGCTCTGGGCTTATCTGCTCGCCTAGCGCTGGCTTGAACCCGCCGATTCGCAATGGCATCTCTCCGCATTCGGAGAAGCAGGCAGGAAAATGGTCATATATTTTGCGCATCCCGGCCTTCCCATCCGGAGCGCAGCAAAGGATGGCACATGAATATTGCAGCTCCGCTTACCAATCCCGCGTCCGCCTATTCGCAGAAAGTTTTCGTGCTGCAGGGCGGCGGCGCACTCGGCTCCTACCAGGCCGGCGCGTTTCAGGCACTCAGAGAACAGAATATCGAACCTGACTGGATCGCCGGCATCTCGATCGGCGCCATCAACGCCTCCATCATGGCCGGCAACGTGCCGGGCGAGCGGCTTGAGAAGCTACGCTCCTTCTGGAACAACGTCACCATCCAGCTTCCCGTCGATCTCCTGATGGAGCGGCAGCGGGAGACGAACCCCTTCTACCGCACCGTCAGCAGCTGGTGGGTATCGACCTTCGGCGTGCCTGGCTTCTTTTCTCCCTGGCAGCTCCCGGCCTGGTTTCAGTCGCGCGGCTCCGCGGGTGCCACCAGCGTCTACGACACCGAACAATTGCGCCAAACGCTGCTCGATCATGTCGATTTCGACCGAATCAACCATGGCCCGGTGCGCCTTAGCCTCGGTGCGGTCAATGTGCGCACCGGCAACTTCGCCTTCTTCGACAACCGCGACATCAGAATAGCGCCGGAGCACATCATGGCGAGCGGCGCACTACCTCCCGGCTTTCCGGCGATCAAGATTGGTGGTGAATATTACTGGGATGGCGGCCTCGTCTCGAACACGCCGCTGACCTACGTGCTGCGCAACGGCGCCGCGATCGACACGGTCGTTTTTCAGGTCGATCTTTTCAGCGCCATCGGCCCGATGCCGCAGGACCTGGAAGAGGTGGAAGAGCGGCGCAAGGACATCACCTATTCGAGCCGCACCCGGCTCAATACCGATCTCTTTCTGGAGCGTCATCGCCTGCGGCGCGCGATATCGGAGCTTTATGCCCGCCTTCCCGAAGAAGCCAAGACTGATCCGGAGATCAAGAAGCTGGAGCAACATTGCTCCGATTACGGCGTCACCATCATTCACCTGATCTACCGCAACAAGCAGTTCCGTTCGCATTCGAAGGACTACGAGTTCTCGGCGTTATCGATGCATGAGCATTGGGAAGCCGGCTTGCGCGATGCCCGCAAGGCACTGGCCGCTGAAGACTGGCGCGTGCCTCCGAGCGCCGAGGATGGGCTGAAGGTCTTCGACCTCGATCAAAGAACGCGTTCGCGCCGCCATTTGGCCTGAATAGCAACGCAAAAAACCCGGCTCTGACGACCGGGTTTTCAATCCATCATTTGGATTTTCTCAGTTCGTGGCAGCCGGCGCGTTCGGATCCGGCAACGGCACCTGCGTATCGGCGAGCGTGCGCAGATAGGCGATCACGTTGGCGCGGTCCTCTTCCTTCGGTAGACCGGCGAAGCCCATCGCGGTACCGGCGACGAACTTCTTCGGAGCTGCGAGGAAGTGATAGAGATGATCGTAGGTCCACTTTTCCGAACCGCCCTTGGAAAAATCTTTCATGCCGGCCGAATAGGCAAAGCCCTCGTGCTCGGCAACCGGGCGGTCGATGATACCCCAGAGATCGGGACCAACCTTGTTCGGTCCTCCCTTCTCTCCGGAGTGACAGGCCTGACACTTCTTGAAGATGGCTTCGCCGGCCTTGGCGTCAGCCTTCTGCAGCAGCTGGGCGATCGGCGTTTCCGCCTTGGCGGCCGCACCCTTGTCGCCGCCCGCAGCCGGTTCCTCGGTCGCGACAATGGCGAAACCGGGCTTTTCCGGCGTCTCTGAATGGAAAATAAATCCTGATGCGAGCGACACGGACTTCAACACGAATAGCGTGGCCAAAAGCGCCCCGACACCCATGTTCACGTAGGATGAATTCATCTGCTATGCTCCCCTCGCCGCCAGCATCCTCCGCCGGCCCATCTTGAATTCGCGCGAAACCTATGTCTTTTGGCTGTTTCTTGCAACTCTGTAAACGGCCTCCATCGTGAGACGTTTTGACACCTTTCCCGCAGGAATAGAAGGCCCAACAATGACAGATCCAAATTTAGACAAGACGCTGGTCCTCATTCCCGCCCGCATGGCCTCCACGCGCCTTCCAGGCAAGCCGCTCGCCGATATTTGCGGCCTGCCCATGATCGTACAGGTTGCCAAGCGCGCGCGCGAGGCGGCGATCGGTCGCATCGTCGTCGCCGTCGATCATGCGGACACCTATGCCGCAATCGCCGACGCCGGCTTCGAGGTGGTCATGACACGCACCGACCATCAATCCGGCTCGGACCGGATCTATGAGGCGCTGCAGGCCGTCGATCCCGAAGGCCGTGCGGAAATCATCGTCAATGTTCAGGGCGACCTGCCGACTATCGATCCCGACACCATCCGCGCCTCGCTGCGCCCTCTCGAAAATCCGTCCGTCGATATCGCCACGCTGACCGTCGAGATCAAGGACGAGGAAGAGAAGACCCTGCCGAGCGTCGTCAAGGTCATCGGATCGCCGATCTCGGATAGCCGCCTGCGCGCCCTCTATTTCACCCGCGCCACCGCGCCCTACGGCAAGGGGCCGCTCTATCACCACATCGGTCTCTACGCCTATCGCCGCTCCGCGCTCGAGCGATTCGTCAAGGCAGGTCCATCGCCGCTGGAACTGCGCGAATCGCTGGAGCAGCTTCGGGCGCTCGAAGCCGGCATGCGCATCGATGTCGAGATCGTTGACACGGTTCCGCTCGGTGTCGATACTCCCGCCGACCTCGAAAAGGCCAGACGCATCCTATCCGCCGCCTCTCTTTGACGGCAGTCCTCCAAAGGCAGTTCCATGATCAGCAAGACCAACAAGATCTCGTTCCAGGGCGACTACGGCGCCAATTCCGACATGGCCAGCCGCGACATGTTCCCGACCATGGAGCCGCTGCCCTGCCAGACCTTCGAGGATGCTTTTTCCGCCATCGACAACGGCGAGGCTGATCTCGGCATGATTCCGATCGAAAACACGATTGCCGGTCGTGTCGCCGACATCCATCACCTGCTGCCGGAATCGCGCCTGCATATCGTCGGCGAATATTTCATGCCGATCCGCTTTCAGCTGATGGTGCTGCCGGGTGTCAAGAAGGAAGAGATCCGCACCGTACACAGCCACATCCATGCGCTCGGCCAATGCCGCAACATCGTGCGCGCCAACGGCTGGAAGCCTGTCATCGCCGGCGATACGGCGGGTGCGGCCAAGCTGGTGCAGGAAACCGGCGACCGCAGCATGGCGGCGCTGGCGCCGCGGCTCGCGGCCGATCTCTATGGTCTCGAGATCATCGCCGAGAATGTCGAGGACACCGAAGACAACATGACGCGTTTCGTCGTCCTGTCGCGCGACGAAAACTGGGCGGAGCGCAGCTCGCCGGACGAGAAGATCGTCACCACCTTCGTCTTCAACGTCCGCAACATTCCGGCCGCCCTCTACAAGGCGCTCGGCGGCTTCGCCACCAACGGCATTAACATGACCAAGCTGGAAAGCTACCAGCTCGGCGGCCGTTTTGTGGCAACGCAGTTCTATGCCGACATCGAGGGTCATCCCTCCGATGCGCATGTGCGTCGCGCGCTGGAGGAACTGCGCTTCTTCTCGGAAAAGGTCCGCATCCTCGGCGTCTACAAGGGCCATCCGATGCGGGGTGATCTTTAATATCCGATAAGAATCCGGTCCACCTCGTGGTTACCGTTTTCGCTGCGCTTAACGGCGCCGCACCTCACCATGAGGTGGACCATGCCCTGTGGCGAGGCACAAAAGATCAGTGCTCATGATGAGGTGCGGAGCTCGAAGAGCGAAGCCCCGAACCACGAGGGCGGGTGACGGTATCCTTGTGATTTCCAACCGCTGGCTATTCCGCAGCCTTGGTAACAACCTCGATACGATGCCCATCTGGATCGATGACGAAGGCGGCAAAATAATTCGGCCCGTAATGCGGTCGAAGACCTGGCGGCCCGTTGTCCGTGCCACCATGAGCCAATGCGGCCTGATGGAACAGGATGACGGCTTCCCGCTTTGGCGCGGCAAAGGCCAAATGAAAGCCCGAGCCAGGAGCTCGCGCTTCCTGTCCCCGCAATTTGATGGCGAACTTATCGCCCCCACCCGGCGGACCATATCCGATGGCCTGATCGGGATCGCCGGGGCTCAAATCCTCCCAGACCCTGATATAGCCGAGCGGCGCGAAAGCTGCATCGTAGAACGCAGCGGCTTTCTCGATATCCGAGACACCGAATGAAATATGATGCAGCAATCAATCCTCCCGTGACTCTATATCCATCGATCAGTGTCTTTTGCGAAGGCCATGAGTCAACGTGGACGATTGGCGTGACTGTTGGCAAACCACTTTGTTGAAACGATCTTCGGAGGTCGCCTCTAGCCCCTCATCCGGCCTTTCGGCCACCTTCTCCCCGCCTGCAGGGAGGAGGAGATAGACGCGCCTGCAGCCTACCTTCCATCACGGGGCTTGGCGAGGGCCTGAGGTCGTCCCTCTCCCCGCGTGCTGGGAGAGGGGCAAGCTGGACAGGGGATTCACTTATCCGGCTCACAAACGCGAAGGCGATGACCATCGGGATCGAGCACGACGAAAGTTGGGCCGAAATCCATGGTCGTCAATTCCTGCGCGATCGGCAGGCCGCGCGCCCTCCAATCCCTATAATGCTGTTCGACGGCGCCGGCGCCCTCGACCATGAAGCCCAATTCACCGCGATTGCCAATGGCGGAGGGCTGCGGCTCGACGGTGCTGCGGCGCCAGAGACCGAGACTGAGGCCGTTGTCGAGCGAGAAGGCCACGAAATTCGGTGACGCGAAGGCGGGTTCGCGGCCGAACAGGTCACGATAGAATGGCGTGCTTTCGCCGGGGTCCTTGACGTAGAAGATGATGAGATTCGGGCTAGTCATTTGGATATTCCTCTTGTTCGGATGGATATGAAGGCATGCGGATGCGATCCGGCAGGCGGTGCTGAGCCTGCCGGTAGAAGGGCAATGAGATTGCATCGGTAGTTGGGCTGGGAGTTAGAGCGGTTCAGCTTTTCATGGAATCTGTGAACTGCTGTATCTCTTAGTTGCCTCGCAATTCCGGACGGAAAACTGCTGCGCACTTTTTCTGGAATTGCTTCGGCGGATGCGTTCAGTGCATCCGGTCTTCCTCGCGGTAAGGGGCGCGGCCGTCCAGGAAGCCCAGGTCGCGCTTTACGGAATTCGGCGTTTCCTCGATGTCGAGGCGATCCCAGTGGCGGGTGAAGTAGCCAAGCGCAATCTGCGAGAGGCGAGCCGGCCACCCCGGCATTGAAGGGTCTTTACCTTCGTGCGCCTTGATGACACCACGATGCGCTTGCTGCGTGTAAACATTGCTTGCCATGATCGGTCCTCCTTCCTGCTTGGATGGTGCCCATCATAGTCGCGCCTACTGACAGTTTCTGGCAGTAGTGTGCGCTGGCGGATCAATCGTGGACGACGCCCTCACGGGCATGCCATTCCCGCGCAAGCGCGATGCGGCGGCGTGGATAGCGTGCCTCCAGCACCGCGAAATCGACGATGCGATCGGCGCGGAAATGGCGAAAATCCTGGCGCAGCTCGCACCAGGCCATGACGATGCGGGCATTGTCGAAATAGCCGAGCGCGAAGGGCCAGATGCGCCGGGTCGAGATGGCGCCATTCACGTCGCCATAGGTCAATTGCACCATGCGTTCCGTGCGGATCGCCTTGCGCATGAGGGAAAGATCGGCCTTGTCTTCCGTGATGCGGCGCGTGGCGACGACCACCGCCGCCTGGTCGATTGCCTCGCGCATTTCGGCGGGCAGCACGGCGGCGATCTTGGCGAGAGCGTCGGTGCCAGCGGCTGCCAGACGCGCATCGGTCGCGCGTGCCACCCATCTCGATCCCAGCACCAGCGCCTCGATCTCGTCCTGCGAAAACATCATCGGCGGTAGCATGAAGCCCGGCTTCAGCACATAGCCGATGCCGGGCTCGCCCTCGATCATGGCACCCTGCGCTTGCAGGCTGGCGATATCGCGGTAGAGCGTGCGTAGGCTGACGCAGGTCTCCTCCGCCAGAACGGCGCCGCTCACCGGCCGCCGGTAGCGCCGCAGTGTCTGCAACAGCGTCAGCAAGCGTTCCGAGCGGGCCATGATGGGACGGGACCTAGCGCTTCCATTCCACCCAATCGCGCATCAGGCGATGGGCAATGGCGCCCTTGGGTGGAGATGTGTTGCCAGATGCGGAGACGCGGTCGAGCATGGCACGCGTCTCTTCCGGGGTGAACCAGCGGCAATCCTCAAGCTCGGCTTCATCCATGTGGATGTCCGTCGACTTCGCCTCGGCATAGCAGCCGATCATCAGGGAATGCGGCATCGGCCAGGGCTGCGACGCATGATAGCGCACGCGGCCGATATGGATGCCGGATTCCTCGTGCGTCTCGCGGCGCACCGCATTTTCGATGGTTTCGCCCGGCTCGACGAAACCGGCGAGACACGAATACATGCCCGGCGCAAAATGATGGCTGCGGCCAAGCAGGCAGCGATTCCTTTCCTCGTCGATCGTTAGCATAATGACGACCGGATCGGTGCGCGGGAAGATCATATGTTCGCAGGCCGTGCAGACCCGCTTGTAGCCGCCAATACGGCTTTCCATCGCCGAGCCACAGCGGCCGCAGAAGCGATTGTCGCTATTCCAGCGGATGAGGCTCATACCCTGAGCGGCCTCACCGAGAATTTCGCCTTCCAGCAGTAGATCGCGCCAGAGCGCGCGCATATCCGCGGGCTTATACTGGCTGGCAAGTTCATCGGCGTTGACACGCACCGGCACCGCCAGCCTTGGCTCGCCGGTCTTACGATAGCCGAGCAGCACGGCGTCCTCCCAATTCGGATCAAGCTCCTGCAGCTCGTAGCGGGCAAACAGTGGGTCGAGCACCTGCCCGTCATGCTTCAGGACAAGCCGCTCCTGGGCAAAGGCCAGGATATGCGTGCCCTCCTTGGCAAGCGCATGCTTGATCGATTCCTCGTCACGATGCTCGGCATCCCGGTTGAGCTGGTTTTCCGCGAAGGCGGTGAGACTGCTGGCTTCCGGATGCGGCGCATCCGAGGAGAAGATGGAATGGCTCATTGTGAAAGGGTTTCCCGCAACTTGGCCATGAGGCTGTTCATGTCTTCGTCCGAATAGGGTTCCGCCTTGCCGTAGCCCCAGACGGGACCTGGCCAGTTGGCATCACCTTCGAACCGCGCAATCACATGAACATGCAGCTGACGGACGATATTTCCAAGTGCCCCGACATTGATTTTTGTCGCACCCGTCACTGTCTTCAGCGCGCTTGCGACCTTGTCGGTTTCGAAGGTCAGCAGGATCCGGTCGAGCGGCGTCAGCTCGAAAGCCTCCGATTTGCCTGGCCGGCGAGGGATCAGCACGAGCCAGGGCCAGCGGCGATCCTTCATCAGCCGCGCATCGCAAAGGCCTGTCATCGCGACGGAAACGCTGTCATTCGCCAGACGGTCGTCGAGCGTAAACTCCTTCAAGGGGCATCCTCCATTGTTTTATCAAGTGTTTAGCAGTTTTTTTTGACCTTGGCTTGCTTTTGATGGCGATATTGCCGATATGTGCATCCGGGAGGTTGGTGGTGGACGAGCCACTCGCCAACCGGGTCAGGTCCGGAAGGAAGCAGCCCTAACGAGCCCGGCACGGGTCATCGTGCCAGCCTCCCACCCTTTCCGAAAGCAAGACCCGGCTTTCACCGGGCAAAAAGCAGGGCGATGAGCGACAGCGAGCGACAAGCAAAAGATGCCGCCTCGACCGGCACCGGTTATCGGGTGCTGGCCCGCAAATACAGGCCCAAGGACTTCACGGATCTGATGGTCGGCCAGGAGCCGATGGTCCGCACGCTGACCAACGCGTTCGAGACCGGCCGCATCGCCCAGGCCTATATGCTGACCGGCGTGCGCGGCGTCGGCAAGACGACGACAGCCCGCATCCTGGCACGCGCCCTCAACTACAAGACCGCTGCGATCGATCGGCCCACCATCGACCTGCGCGAACCCGGCGAGCATTGCCAGGCGATCATGGAAGGCCGGCACGTCGACGTCATCGAGATGGACGCCGCCTCGCACACGGGTATCGACGATATCCGGGAGATCATCGAGCAGGTGCGCTACCGTCCGGTTTCGGCCCGCTACAAGGTCTATATCATCGACGAAGTGCACATGCTGTCGACGGCCGCCTTCAACGGGCTCTTGAAGACGCTGGAAGAGCCGCCCGAGCATGTGAAGTTCATCTTCGCCACGACCGAAATCCGTAAAGTTCCGATCACGGTGTTGTCGCGCTGCCAGCGCTTCGACCTGCGCCGCATCAGCGCCTCCGATCTCGTGGGGCTGTTCACCACCATCGCCGGCAAGGAAGACATCGAGGCCGAGCCGGAGGCGCTCGCCATGATTGCCCGGGCCGCGGAAGGTTCGGCGCGTGACGGCCTGTCGCTGCTCGACCAGGCGATCGCACATGGCAGTGGCTTCGTTGCCGCCGACGCCGTGCGCGCCATGCTTGGACTTGCAGACCGCGCCCGCATCGTCGATCTCTTCGGCCATATCGTCAAAGGCGACGTCGCTGCGGCACTTGCCGAATTCAACAGCCAGTACGAGGCCGGCGCCAATCCCGTCGTCGTCCTGACCGATCTTGCCGATTTCACCCATCTCGTGACCCGCCTCAAATATGTGCCCGATGCCGCAGACGATCCGTCGCTCAGCGAAATCGAGCGCACGAAAGCGACGGAATTCGCACAGGGCGTCGCCGTGACGGCGCTTTCGCGCATCTGGCAGATGCTTTTGAAGGGCATTACCGAGACGGAGAATGCCTCCCGCACCGCCGGCGCTGCCGAAATGGTGCTGATCCGCCTTGCGCACGCGGCCCATCTTCCCGCACCCGAAGATGCCGCGCGCAGACTTGCCGAATTTTCCGACGGCAATGGCGGCGCCCGCCCATCATCGTCCGCGCCGATCGGTAATGGCGGCAACGGCGGCGGAGCAGCTGTCTCCTATCAGGGCAACGCCATGGCGCGTGCCGTCGAAACGCCGGCGCCGCGACCGACGCCTTCCGCACCGGTCGCCATGCTGCGCGCCGTGCCGAACACGCAGCCGGATTCGCAACCCGTCGGCCGCATCGAGCCGAAGCCGGCCGAAGCGCCGAAGCCGCTGGTGCCGGTCAATTCGATGGCCGATATTGCCGAACTTGCCGGCCAGAAGCGCGATCCGAAGCTGAAAGCGCTGGTGCGCGCCTTCGTGCGCCCGGTCAGGCTGGAGCCGGGCCGGCTGGATGTCAGCCTGACACCTGGCGCTCCCGGCACGCTGCTGAACGAGCTTGCCGTCAAGCTCAAGGAATGGACCGGCATCCACTGGATCGTCAGCCTCAGCCGCGAGGAAGGTCAGCCGACGCTTGTCGAAGTGGAGGCGAATGCACAGAAGCAGCGGGTCGCCGATGCGCGGCAGGACCCAGATGTCGCGGCGATCCTGGCGCAATTTCCGGGCGCAAAAATCATCGACGTGCGGGTGCGGGCACCCGAGACGGACGACGAGGAGGAGGCTGCCGCCCCGCCGGCAGTCGCCGAATCCGTCGATGGCGATATCCTACCAGGCGACGATATAGAATTCTAAGGGTAAGATAGAGGGCAGCGGAACCGCTCGGCTCGACGACCGCGGCGGCCGGCGGCACATCTTAGCCGATGGGAAATAGAAGCATGCAGCAGAAGGACCAAAGACGATGCGCGACATCATGGGCATGATGGGCAAAGTGAAGGAAATGCAGGCCAAGATGGAGAAGATGCAGTCGGAGATCGCCGACATTCGCGTCGAAGGCAAGGCAGGCGGCGGCCTCGTCACAGTCACCGTCAACGGCAAGAGCCAGATGCTGGGCCTGAAGATCGATCCGTCGCTCTTCAAGGAAGACGATGTCGAAATCCTCGAGGACCTGATCGTCGCGGCCCACAAGGACGCACAGGAGAAGGCCGAGGCGCTGGCCGCCGAAAAGACCCGCGAACTGACCGCCGGCCTGCCGATCCCGCCCGGCTTCAAGCTGCCGTTCTGAGGCTGGCGCCTATCCGATCACCGGGCGGCCGCCTTGCGGATGAGATCGCGGCCGATCGCCTTTGCAGGTTCGTTTCGCAGCACCAGCGACGTCGTCACCGCGCCATGGCGGGCGATGGAATCGACGATGGTTTCAAGGTCTGATGGTGTCGGCACGAGAACCTTCAACAGAAAGCAATCCTCGCCCGTCAGCCTGAGAACCTCGATAATCTCGGGCATTTCCGAAAACTGTTTCAGATAGGGCCGGATATGCTCGTGCGTCGTCCGTAGACGGATGACCGCCATCATGCCGAGCCCGACGGCGGCGGGATCGATGACTGCGCGATAGCCGGCGATCACGCCGCGCTCTTCTAGCCGCTTTAGGCGCTCCGAAGCCGCCGGCTGCGAGAGGCCGACGCGGCGGCCAAGCTCCGACACCGAAATTCTTCCGTCCTGCTGCAGGATCTCGACGATCGACAGATCCGTCGGATCCAGCCCTCTTTCGATACTGTCCATCACTCACCTTCAATTCATCGGTTATGGCAAATTTTATCCGATGGATTGCAATGTCAATTGATGAAACGACATGTCAGCTTTTCGCCGTAGGTTACTATGGAGAAAAGATCGACATGACCGATATCATCATGCTTCCGGGGCTTGGCGGCTCGGGTGAAAGCCATTGGCAGACGTTATGGGAGCGGCAGGACCCAAGCATGCGCCGCTTCCAGCCATCGAGCTGGGACAAGCCGATACTCACGGACTGGATCGCCGCCCTCGAGCGGGAAATCTCCCGGTCGCAGACGCCGCCGATCCTGATCGCGCACAGCCTCGCCTGCCAGCTCATCGTCCATTGGGCACCCATGCGGAAGGCGGCGATCCTCGGCGCCTTGCTGGTCGCCGCTCCCGACCCCACAGGCGAAGTCTATCTTGCCGAAGCCGGCAGCTTCGCCAATCCGCCGCCGGAGCGGCTGCCCTTTCCATCTTTGCTGGTTGCCAGCACCGACGATCCGTTCGGGTCCTTCGATCATGCGCTTCGCAGCGCAGAAATATGGGGCAGCGCGTTCGCCAATGTCGGGCCGCGCGGCCATATCAATGCGGCATCCAGACTAGGGGACTGGCCGGAAGGCAAGGCGATCTTCGAGCGCTTTCGCGCGCAGCTCGGCTAAACCCGGAACCCGGTTTCGGAACAGCCAGGCCGGAATGCTATCTCTGGACATCTTCGTCCAGATGTCGTCTTCTTCCGGATATCGTCCGGCCTGCCTGCTTGGAGCGCCGGATCGGGGCTGATCGGAAGGCCCTATTGGAGGAAATGCGATGAGCCTGTCGACGCTGCTTGTTTTTGCCGGTGCTTTGTTCATTGCGGCGGGATCGCCGGGGCCGAGCATTGCCGCGCTGGTGGCGCGCGTGCTGACGAAGGGCGCGCGCAATGTGCTGCCCTTCCTTTCCGGCATGTGGCTTGGCGAGGCGATCTGGTTGACCTTTGCGGTTGCCGGCCTTGCGACCATTGCCGAAACCTTCCACCTGGCCTTCGTGGCGATCAAATGGCTCGGCGTCGCCTATCTGCTCTATCTCGCTTGGAAGATGTGGTTTGCCGCCTCCGATACGACCGAAGAACAGCTGCCGGACGCGCAATCGCCCGCAAGGCTCTTCCTCGCCGGCTTCACGGTCACCATGGGCAATCCGAAGATCATGGTGTTCTACGTGGCGCTGCTGCCGTCGATCATCGACCTGCATGGCGTGACGATCGCCGGCTGGGCCGAGCTGGTGGCGACGATGTTTGCGGTGCTTGTCGTCATCGACCTTTCCTGGGCGATGCTGGCGGCCAAGGCTCGGGCCTTCCTCAAGAGCCGCCGCGCCGTGCGCATCGCCAATCGCGCCAGCGCCGGCACCATGGCGGGCGCGGCCGTGGCGATTGCCATGCGGTGACCTGGCTCTACGGTGACCCGGCTCGACAATGATAGCTCGCTATGGGAAATGGCCGGAATTTTCATCGGCCAACCGCCCCTTCCGTGATTCCGTTCCGTGAGCTTATGAGCTAAAAGCCTCCCATGGCAAAGCGAGTCACCGGCCCCGAAATCGAAAAACTCATCCAGCTTCTGGCGAAGGTGCCGGGCCTCGGGCCGCGCTCGGCGCGGCGGGCGGCGCTGCATCTGATCAAGAAGAAGGACCAGTTGCTCGGACCGCTGTCCCATGCCATGGGCGATGCCTATGACAAGGTGAAGATCTGCTCGCGTTGCGGCAACGTCGATACCGCCGATCCCTGCACCGTCTGCACCGACGAGCGGCGCGACCAATCCGTCATCATCGTCGTCGAGGATGTTTCCGATCTCTGGGCGCTGGAACGATCCGGCGCGATGAACACAGTCTATCATGTTCTCGGCGGCGTCCTGTCGCCGCTCGATGGCGTCGGGCCTGACGACCTCAATATTCGCGGCCTGATCGCGCGCGTCAGCGAAGGCGGCGTCCGCGAGATCATCATCGCCGTCAACGCCACGGTCGAGGGGCAAACCACAGCACACTATATAACGGACCAGCTCGCTGGACTGGAGATCAAGATCACCCGCCTTGCCCATGGTGTGCCGGTCGGTGGCGAGCTCGATTATCTCGACGAGGGCACGCTGGCGGCGGCGCTGAGGGCGCGGACGGCGATTTGACGGATACGGTAAAGGACTGAGTATGAGGAGAGTGCATGCCCCCCTCTGTCACTTCGTGACATCTCCCCCACAAGGGAGATCGGTCGCTTGCAACGCCGTTTCCTCTCAAACAGGCATTGAATCTGCTGAAGCCGAAGTAAATCAGCCCCATGGAAGGCGCGGCAGTCTCCCAACAATCTCCCCCCTTGTGAGGGAGATGTCCCGAAAGGGACAGAGAGGGGTAGCCGCGGCTCGACATATGCAAAGGCTGCTTTCTCTGCTTTGCATCATCCTGACCCTCTTCCCCTTCCCCGCATTCGCCGCCTCGAAGGCCGACGTCGAAGCGCAGTTCCAGGCCTGGATCCAGAAGGATCTCTGGCCGGAAGCGCGAAAGGCGGGGATTTCCGAAAAGACCTTCCAGGCCGCCTTTACCGGCGTGACGCTGAATTGGGATCTGCCGGATCTGGAGCCGCCGGGTTTCCCCAAGCCCAGGGAACAGGCGCAGAGCCAGGCCGAATTCTCCTCTCCCGCCCCCTACTTCAACGAGGCGCGGCTACAGAAGCTGACCGCGACAGGGCGGAGCCTTGCCACGCAATATGGGCCGGTGCTGCGGCGGATCGAGAAGACCTATGGCGTGTCGGGACCGATCCTGCTGGCCATCTGGGGCCGCGAAACCGGTTTTGGCATCGCCAAACTACCGAACTCGGCGATCCAGGTGCTGGCGACCAAGGCCTTCATGTCCACCCGCAAGGACATGTTCCGCACCGAGATCATCGCAGCACTGCGCATCCTCGAACATGGCGACGTCACGCCGGATCAGTTTAAGGGTTCGTGGGCGGGCGCCCTTGGCCAGCCGCAGTTCATGCCGACCAACTATCTGAAATATGCCGTTGATTTCGATGGCGACGGCCATCGCAATATCTGGACCTCGGTGCCTGATACGCTGGCATCGATAGCCAACTATCTGGTCCAGAAGGGCTGGCAGCGCGGTCGCGGCTGGGGCTACGAAGCCACGATCCCGCAGGCCGTCTCCTGCGCCCAGGAAGGTCCCGACCTCGCCAAGCCGATCTCGCATTGGGCTTCACTCGGGATTACGCGCGTTTCCGGCAAGCCATTTCCCTCGGACGAATTGCGGGCCAGCGGCATGATGCTGGTGCCGGCCGGTCGCGACGGGCCGGAATTCATCGTCACCCCGAATTTCTACGTCATCAAGGAATACAACAACTCCGACCTCTACGGCCTCTATATCGGCAATCTCGCCGACCGCATCGCCTATGGCAGCGGCGCCTTCCAGGAAAAATGGGGCGATGTCGGCAAGATGCTGCGTTCCGACGTCGCCAATATGCAGAAGGCTCTGGAGCACAAAGGCTATGATGTCGGCGGCACCGACGGCCTGCCCGGCTACAAGACGAGACGGTCGATCGGCCAGTGGCAGGAAAAGAGCGGCATGAAGCCCACCTGCTATCCCGACAGCTCGATGCTCGGCGTGCTGAAATAGCGGCACAGACAGCTTTCAACGCGGCTGCCTTGCAATTCCCCGGAAAGGGGCTTATATCAGCATCAAATTCTTGATCGTGTGATGAAGAGTGGGCCGCAAGGACCCGCTCTTTTTTATTAGCGCGATCTCCGAATGCAAGAACACTGCAGGAGTGAATGCTTGTCGGACGTGACAAACGCAGACAATACCAATGAACCCAGGCTGATCGTCGAAACCGGCCTTGACCAGCGCGTTGCCGCCATCATTGAGCCCGTCCTTGTGGGCATGGGCTTCCGCCTGGTGCGCGTGCGTCTCCTGAACCAGAATGGCCTGACGTTGCAGATCATGGCCGAGCGCAACGACGGCACGATGACCGTCGAGGACTGCGAAGAGGTCTCCACGGCCATTTCTCCGGTGCTGGATGTGGAAGATCCGATCGATAAGGCGTATCATCTCGAAGTGTCTTCGCCTGGAATCGACCGCCCGATGGTGCGGAAATCGGACTTCCAGCGCTGGATCGGCCACATCGTCAAGTGCGAAACGTCGATCCTCGTCGATAACCGCAAGCGTTTCCGCGGCAAGATCGCCGTCGTCAACGATGATGGCTTCACGATCGAACGCGACCAGGTCGCCTATGGCGAGGAGCCCAAGGTGACCATTCCGTTCAGCACGCTGGCCGAAGCCAAGCTGATCCTGACGGACGATCTTATCCGCGACGCACTGCGCGCCGACAAGCTTGCCAAAGCCGAGGCTGCGAACCAGAACGAAGCGGACGAAGAAGAATAACCGATCAACGAACCGCCTGACGGAACGGGAACCCAAGGGCAGGAAGACGGAGACTAAAGACAATGGCAGTCAGTGCGAACCGGCTAGAACTTCTGCAGATCGCAGATGCAGTGGCGCGCGAAAAGGTCATCGACCGCGAGATCGTGCTTGCCGCAATGGCGGACGCGATCCAGAAGGCCGCGCGTTCGCGTTACGGCACGGAATCAAACATCCGCGCCGACATCAACCCGAAAACGGGTGAGATTCGCCTGCAGCGCCTGCTCGAAGTGGTCGAGAAGGCCGAAGACTATTCCACACAGATCCCGCTGGAACTGGCCCGCGACCGCAACCCGGACGCAGCCCTCGGCGATTTCATCGCCGATCCGCTGCCGCCGATGGATTTCGGCCGCATCGCCGCCCAGTCGGCCAAGCAGGTCATCGTGCAGAAGGTGCGCGAGGCCGAGCGTGACCGCCAGTTCGACGAATTCAAGGATCGCGTCGGCGAAATCGTCAACGGCACGGTCAAGCGCGTCGAATACGGCAACGTCATCGTCGATCTCGGCCGCGGCGAAGGCATTATCCGCCGCGACGAGATGATCCCGCGCGAGAACTTCCGCTATGGCGACCGCGTTCGCGCCTACGTCTACGACGTGCGCCGCGAACAGCGCGGCCCGCAGATCTTCCTGTCACGCACGCATCCGCAATTCATGGTCAAGCTCTTCACCATGGAAGTGCCTGAAATCTACGACGGCATCATCCAGGTGAAATCGGTTGCCCGCGATCCGGGCTCGCGCGCCAAGATCGCCGTTATTTCGAACGACTCGTCGATCGATCCGGTCGGCGCCTGCGTCGGTATGCGCGGTTCGCGCGTTCAGGCCGTCGTCGGCGAACTGCAGGGCGAAAAGATCGACATCATTCCCTGGTCCAACGAGCCGGCGAACTTCGTGGTCAACGCGCTGCAGCCGGCCGAAGTCGCCAAGGTCGTTCTCGACGAGGATGCCGAACGAATCGAAGTCGTGGTTCCGGACGAACAGCTGTCGCTCGCCATCGGCCGCCGCGGCCAGAATGTCCGTCTCGCCTCGCAGCTGACGGGCTGGGATATCGACATCATGACGGAAGCCGAGGAATCGGAACGCCGTCAGAAGGAATTCAACGAGCGCACCAACCTGTTCATGGACGCGCTCGACGTGGACGAAATGGTCGGCCAGGTTCTGGCCTCGGAAGGCTTTGCCGCCGTTGAGGAACTTGCTTACGTCGATCTCGACGAAATCTCCTCGATCGACGGTTTCGACGAAGACACCGCCCAGGAAATCCAGACTCGCGCCCGCGAATATCTCGAGAAGCTCGAGGCTGAGATGGACGAGAAGCGTAAGGCGCTCGGCGTCTCCGACGAACTGCGTGAGATCAACGGCATGACTGCGCAGATGATGGTCGCCCTCGGTGAGGACGCCATCAAGACGATCGAGGACTTCGCCGGCTGCGCCGCCGACGATCTCGTCGGCTGGAGCGAGCGCAAGAACGGCGAAACGAAGAAGTTCGAGGGCCTGTTCTCCAAGCTTGAGGTCTCGCGAGTCGAGGCCGAACAGATGATCGTGCAGGCCCGCCTGCTGGCCGGCTGGATCACAGAAGCCGATCTTGCCGCTGAGACCGAAGAGGTCGCGGAGGATGAGACCGAGCAACAAGCATGACGATCACCCAGGGGCCTAGCGCACCGGCCGAGGACAATAATCTCGGCGGTGACGACGCAAACGGCCGCATGTGCATCGTAACACGCGAAAGCGGATCGCCCGATGAGTTGATCCGCTTCGTCGCCGCTCCCGACGGGACCGTTGTTCCCGACCTGAAGCGGCAACTGCCGGGACGCGGCTGCTGGGTCAAGGTCGACCGGGCGTTGGTGGACAAGGCAGTGGCAAAGAAACTGTTTTCCCGCGCCTTGAAGGCGGAGGTGACGGCACCGGCCGATCTGGGTGCCATCGTCGACCGCCTTCTCCTGGCGCAATTGGCCGGGATGATGCACATGGCGCGCAAGGCGGGCCGGTTCGTCAGCGGTTCATCAAAGGTTGATGGCGCTGTTCGCAACGGCTCGGCAATTGCCGTGTTTCATGCGATCGCCGCCGCCGCCGATGGCGTCCGCAAGATCGACCAGGCGCGAAAGGCCTGGCATCTCGGTATGGAAACCGAAAAGGAAATACCCTCCTTCCGTGTCTTCACGGAGGCGGAAATGGAAGAACTGATGGGCCAGAATGCTTTTATCCATGCCGCAGCGCTTGCAGGGCAGGCCGGTGAAGGTGTAGTGAAGCGCGCAAACCTGCTCGAACAGTACCGCAACGGCGGTCAGTCCCGGGCAACGGGTGGCGCTGGCCGGCGAAAACAATGACGCGGTCACCGGCCTACGCCGGACGCCTCATTAAGGTACATGCATTGAACGACAGGGTCTGACGGACGTTTCCGAGCCCTGTCCGAAGGAACAGGAACGGAATGACCGACAATCAAGACGACAAGACGCTGAGTGTTTCGGGTAAGAAGACCCTCACCCTGAAACCTTCAGGCGTAAACCAGGGCACCGTGCGCCAGGATATGGGCCGCGGTCGCACCAAGGCGGTCGTGGTTGAGACCCGTAAGCGCCGCCCGCTACGTCCTGAAGACGAAAAGCCAATCACGCCGACGGCGACAGCTGCGCCATCGGTGACGCGCGTCGCCGAGCCGACGCCGCAGCCGCCGCGCCCGCCGCAGCCGGCTCCGCGCATTCATCAGCCTGGTGGCCAGCAGCAGCGGCCACAGCAATCGAACCAGAACAGCCAGCAGCGCCCGCAGCAGGAACGTTCGTCGCGACCGGTGGTTCTGAACCATTTGTCGGCTGGCGAAATGGATGCGCGCCGCCGTGCGCTTGCCGAAGCCCAGGTCCGCGATGCCGCCGATGCGGTTCGTCGTGCCGAGGAAGAGGCCCGCCGCGCTGAGGAAGAAGCTGCCCGTCGCATCGCCGAGCAGGCTGAAGCCGCACGCCGCGCCGAAGAAGAAGCGGCTCGCGCGCTGGAAGCCAAGGTCGAGACGCCCGCATCGGTGGAAGCGCCGAAGCCGGCAGTCCGGGCGCCTGCGGCTCCTGTCGTTGCGCGTCGTCCGGATGCGGCTCCTCAGCCGGCACGTCCTGGCGCTCCTGCCGGCGAAGCCCCGGCCAGCCGCCGTCGCGTCAATGAGGAAGAGAGCGATCGCGGCCCGCCCCGTGGCGCTCCGGTCCG
The DNA here is from genome assembly GCF_012641385.1 of Rhizobium sp. P28RR-XV. Taxonomy (NCBI): domain Bacteria; kingdom Pseudomonadati; phylum Pseudomonadota; class Alphaproteobacteria; order Hyphomicrobiales; family Rhizobiaceae; genus Rhizobium; species Rhizobium sp. P28RR-XV. The sequence goes on along the minus strand of NZ_JABAIG010000020.1, from coordinate 66,062 downwards.
CGGCAAGGTCACGCGCCCTGAGCCGGCAAAGCCGGTTACCACGCGTCCGAAGACCGAGGATGAACGCCGCCGTGGCAAGCTGACGGTAACGACGGCCAATGTCGACGAGGACGGCTCCGCCCGCGGCCGCTCGCTTTCGGCCATGCGTCGCCGCCAGGAGAAGTTCCGTCGCAGCCAGATGCAGGAAACGCGCGAAAAGATCTCGCGTGAAGTCGTCCTGCCGGAAACCATCACCATCCAGGAACTGTCGCAGCGCATGTCCGAACGCGCCGTCGACGTCATCAAGTACCTGATGAAGGAAGGCCAGATGATGAAGCCGGGCGACGTCATCGACGCCGATCTGGCCGAACTGATTGCCGGCGAATTCGGCCATACGGTCAAGCGCGTTTCGGAATCCGACGTCGAACAGGGGATCTTCAACGTTGTCGACGAGGAAGGCGAACTGGTTTCCCGTCCGCCCGTCGTCACGATTATGGGTCACGTCGACCACGGCAAGACCTCGCTTCTCGATGCGATCCGTCACGCCAACGTCGTCGCCGGCGAGGCCGGTGGCATCACCCAGCACATCGGTGCTTATCAGGTCGAGCAGAACGGCCAGAAGATCACCTTCATCGACACGCCCGGCCACGCCGCTTTCACGGCAATGCGTGCCCGCGGCGCCCAGGCGACCGACATCGCCATCCTGGTGGTCGCGGCCGACGACAGCGTGATGCCGCAGACGATCGAATCGATCAACCACGCCAAGGCGGCGGGTGTTCCGATCATCGTCGCGATCAACAAGATCGACAAGCACGAAGCCAATCCGCAGAAGGTCCGCACGGAGCTGCTGCAGCACGAAGTCTTCGTCGAATCGATGGGCGGTGAAGTTCTCGACGTGGAAGTCTCCGCGAAGAACCGCACCAATCTCGACAAGCTTCTGGAAGCCATTCTGCTGCAATCGGAAATCCTTGATCTCAAGGCTAATCCGAACCGCACCGCCGAAGGCACCGTTATCGAAGCTCAGCTCGATCGTGGTCGCGGCTCGGTTGCCACCGTGCTCGTGCAGAAGGGCACGCTGCGTCCCGGCCAAATAGTCGTTGCCGGCGACCAGTGGGGCCGCGTCCGTGCGCTCGTCAACGACAAGGGTGAGCATGTGAAAGAAGCAGGCCCGGCCATGCCGGTCGAACTGCTCGGCCTTTCCGGCGCACCTCAGGCCGGCGACAAGTTCGCCGTCGTCGAAAGCGAAAGCCGTGCCCGCGAGATCTCGGAATATCGCCAGCGCCTCACCCGCGACAAGGCGGCTGCCCGCCTGTCCGGTCAGCGCGGCTCGCTCGAGCAGATGATGACCCAGCTCCAGGCTGTCGGCGTGAAGGAATTCCCGCTGGTCATCAAGGGCGACGTGCAGGGCTCGATCGAAGCCATTGCCGGCGCGCTCGACAAGCTTGGCACCGACGAAGTTCGTGCCCGCATCGTCCATTCGGGCGCAGGCGGCATCACCGAGTCGGATGTCTCGCTGGCGGAGGCTTCCAATGCGGCCATCATCGGCTTCAATGTCCGCGCCAACGCGCAGGCTCGTCAGTTCGCCGAGCGTCAAGGTATCGAAATCCGCTACTACAACATCATCTACGACCTGGTGGATGACGTGAAGGCAGCGATGTCGGGCCTGCTCTCTCCGGAGCGTCGCGAAACCTTCCTCGGCAATGCCGAGATCCTCGAGGTGTTCAACATCACGAAGGTCGGCAAGGTCGCGGGTTGCCGCGTCACCGAAGGCAAGGTCGAGCGTGGCGTCGGCGTCCGCCTGGTGCGCGACAACGTCGTCATCCACGAAGGCAAGCTCAAGACGCTCAAGCGCTTCAAGGACGAAGTGTCGGAAGTCAATGTCGGCCAGGAATGCGGCATGGCCTTCGAGAACTACGAAGACATCCGCGTCGGCGACACGATCGAGTGCTTCCGCGTCGAGCATATCACCCGTACGCTCTAAGCAATCTTCGATTTGCAAGATATCAAAACCGCCGGCGAAACCGGCGGTTTTTTCTTGGACCCCATCTCCTTCGCAGCCCATATCCCGGCAGCCGTCTTCTCCTCCCAGGCGGAGCAGGAGATCGTATTTGCAAGGATTCTCGGCTTCTGGCGGGCAGTAAATCCTGTCCAGCCTTGACCTTTGCGCCGGATCGAGTCATGTGACCCGCTTTATCGCGTCCACGGGACGCTGCTAACGGAACAACCATGACCAAACCAACTTCTTCCGCGCCTTCGCAGCGCATGCTTCGCGTCGGCGAGCAGGTGCGCTCAGCGATCACGCAGGTTCTGCAGCGCGGCGAAGTGCGCGACGACCTGATCGAGCGCACGGTAATCTCCATTTCCGAAGTGCGCATGTCGCCGGATCTGAAGATCGCCACCGCCTTCGTGACCCCGCTCGGCGTCACCGACCACGGCGCCGTCATCGAGGCGCTGAACCGCCATGCTAAATATATCCGCGGCCGTCTCGGTCCTCAGCTTCGCCAGATGAAGTACATGCCGGAAGTCCGCTTCCGCGACGATACGAGCTTCGACAATTACAAGAAGATCGACGCCTTGCTGCGCTCGCCCGAGGTCAGCCGCGATCTCGAAGACGACAACGACCAAGATCAATAACAGAGACAGAGAATGTCCAAACCACGCAAGCCCAAGGGCCGCCCGATTTCGGGCTGGCTCATCCTCGACAAGCCGGTTGATTTCGGCTCGACCGAAGCCGTTTCCAAGATCAAATGGCTGTTCAAAGCCCAGAAGGCCGGTCATGCCGGCACGCTCGACCCGCTCGCATCCGGCATGCTGCCGATCGCGCTCGGCGACGCCACCAAGACGGTCCCTTATGTCATGGACGGCCGCAAGATCTATGAATTCACCGTGACCTGGGGCGAGGAGCGCGCTTCAGATGACCTCGAAGGCGCAGTAACCGCCACCTCCGACAAGCGTCCGAGCGAAGAGGATATTCGCGCGCTGCTGCCGAACTATACCGGCACCATCCAGCAAATCCCGCCGCAATTCTCCGCCATCAAGATATCAGGCGAGCGCGCCTATGACCTGGCCCGCGAGGGCGAGATCGTCGAGATCCCCTCGCGCGAAGTGGAGATTTTCCGCCTGACGCTGCTCGCCTGCCCGGATGTCGATACGGCGCATTTCGAGGTCGAGTGCGGCAAGGGCACTTATGTGCGCGCGCTTGCCCGCGATTTCGGCCGCGATCTGGGCTGCTACGGCCACATTTCCGGCCTGCGCCGCAGCTTCGTCGCGCCTTTCGCCGAGGAGGCGATGGTGCCGCTTGCCGATCTGGTGGCGCTGGAGGAGATCGAAGATGCGGACGAGCGGCTTGCGGCCCTCGACGCGCTGTTGATCGACACCGCCGAGGCCCTGTCTTCGCTGCCGCATCTCGTCATCAGCGACGACCAGGCACATCGCCTGAAGATGGGCAACCCGATCCTGGTGCGCGGACGCGACGCGCCGGTCGCCGAAACCGAGGCCTATGCCACGGCGCGCGGCAAGCTGATTGCGATCGGCGAAATCGGCCAGGGCGAATTCCGCCCTAAGCGCGTTTTCGTCTAAGCACCAATCAGCAGGAACGGTTGCTATTGCGAGGCAATTGCGATGCGATATGCTCCCGGCGGGCCATGACGGCCCGTTCATGGGGGAGAATATGCGCACAGCTACCATTGGCATACTGACGTTCCTTTCGTTGTTCCTCACAGTCGCAAGCACGCATTCCGCCGAGCGTTGGGCCGGACTGCCGCCCTTCCCGCTAATGCCGCAGCCGAAGACGAGCGGCATGGCTGATGTCAACGACATCAAGATGTACTATGCCGAGTATGGTCAAGGTGACCCCATCCTCTTCATCCATGGCGGACTGGGAAATGCTGATGTCTGGGGCGCTCAGGTTGCCGATTTCGCGAGGGATCACCTCGTTATCGTTGCCGACAGCCGCGGGCATGGCCGCTCGACGCGCAGCCAGCAGCCCTTCGGCTATGATCTAATGACCTCGGATTATGTCGCGCTGCTCGATTATCTGAAGATCGGCAAGGTGACGCTGGTCGGGTGGTCGGATGGCGGCATCATCGGCATCGACATGGCGATGAAACATCCCGAAAAGCTGACCCGGGTGATCGCCCAGGCGGCCAATGTCACGACCGACGGCGTGAAGCCCGACGTCATGAGCAACAAGACCTTCAACGACTACATCAATGTCGCCGGCGAGTACTACAAAAAGCTGTCACCGACGCCGAGCGAGTACGATGCCTTCGTCAACCAGATTTCGCAGATGTGGGCAACGCAGCCGGCATGGACGGCAACCGACCTCAGCAAGATCACAGTACCGGTGACGCTTGCCATCGGCGACCATGACGAGGCGGTCAAGCTCGACCATACGCAGATGATGGCGAAGGAGATTTCGGGTGCCAGGCTCGTCATACTGAAGGACGCCAGCCATTTCGCGATGCTGCAAGATCCGGAGGGTTACGATGCCATGATCCGGGACGCCATGGCGGGCCGCTGAAACCGCCTCAGGGAGAACCCTCTTTCCATTGCCGCTCATTTGGTTTATAGGCAGCGCCAGCATCAGGCATGCCTGATTGCATTCGCGGCCAATGCTGGACGACATCCCGGCGTTTGGCGACTTCAATCTCCTCTCATAGAAAGGACTATCCGATGTCGATCACTGCTGAGCGCAAGGCTGCGCTGATCAAGGAATATGCGACCGTCGAAGGCGACACCGGTTCTCCGGAAGTCCAGGTTGCGATCCTGACCGAGCGCATCAACAACCTCACGGACCACTTCAAGGACCACAAGAAGGACAACCACTCCCGTCGTGGCCTTCTGACGATGGTTTCCAGCCGGCGCTCGCTTCTTGACTACCTTAAGAAGAAGGACGAAGGCCGTTATACCAAGCTGATCACCAGCCTCGGTATCCGCCGCTAACAGAATCTCCGGCGGGCGTTCTGCTGAACGTCCGCCGGTTGCTTATAAGGGGTTATGAACCCTTGAGACTGTTTCGCTTGCGCCTTGCAATTGCGCGACGCGAAACTGCCGGCAGGCCGGATGGGCCGGTGCTGCCAACAACAACCGTTGACCTGTCATGGGGCAGGATTGCCGGATGCTTTCAGCCGAAGCCTCGTGCTTCGGCCGATCTTCGAAAGCCTCTCGTTGTCTTGCCCGTGATACGTCACTTCGTGTGGTCGAAGATGCGTCTTGCCGAACTTGTCGGCGACGGCGCCTTTTCCCGCACAATGCAAGGATAAGATATGTTCGATATCCATACCGTTGAAATCGAGTGGGCAGGCCGCCCGCTAAAGCTGGAAACCGGCAAGATCGCTCGCCAGGCCGACGGCGCCGTCGTCGCCACCTACGGCGAAACCGTGGTACTTGCGACCGTCGTCTCGGCCAAGGCACCGAAGCCGGGCCAGGACTTCTTCCCGCTCACCGTCAACTACCAGGAAAAGACCTATGCAGCCGGCAAGATCCCCGGCGGCTACTTCAAGCGCGAGGGCCGTCCGAGCGAAAACGAAACCCTCGTTTCGCGCCTGATCGACCGCCCTATCCGCCCGCTCTTCCCGGAAGGCTACAAGAACGACACGCAGGTCGTCGTCACCGTTATCCAGCATGACCTGGAAAACAATCCCGACATCCTGTCGATGGTCGCCACCTCGGCTGCCCTGACACTGTCGGGTGTCCCGTTCATGGGTCCCGTCGGCGGCGCTCGCGTCGGCTACATCAACGGCGAATACGTGCTCAACCCGCATCTCGACGAGATGGACGAATCGAGCCTCGACCTCGTCGTCGCCGGCACGCAAGACGCCGTTTTGATGGTCGAGTCGGAAGCCAAGGAATTGCCGGAAGACATCATGCTCGGCGCCGTCATGTTCGGCCATCGCGGCTTCCAGCCTGTGATCGACGCGATCATCCAGCTTGCCGAAGTCGCCGCCAAGGAGCCCCGCGACTTCCAGCCGGAAGATTATGCCGAGCTTGAGAAGGAAATGCTCGGCCTTGCCGAAGCCGAACTGCGCGACGCCTACAAGATCACGCAGAAGGCTGATCGCTATGCCGCCGTCGACGCCGTCAAGGCCAAGGTGAAGGCACACTTCCTGCCCGAGGAAGGCGAAGCCAAGTACACGGCCGAAGAAGTCGGCGCCATCTTCAAGCACCTGCAGGCGAAGATCGTCCGCTGGAACATCCTCGACACGTCGAGCCGCATCGACGGCCGCGACTTGTCGACCGTTCGCCCGATCGTCTCGGAAGTCGGCCTCCTGCCGCGCACGCACGGCTCGGCTCTCTTTACCCGCGGTGAAACGCAGGCGATCGTCGTCGCCACGCTCGGCACCGGTGAAGACGAACAGTATGTCGACAGCCTGACGGGCATGTACAAGGAGCGTTTCCTGCTTCACTACAACTTCCCGCCCTACTCGGTTGGCGAAACCGGCCGCATGGGCTCGCCGGGCCGTCGCGAAATCGGTCATGGCAAGCTCGCATGGCGCGCTATCCGCCCGATGCTGCCGACGGCGGAACAGTTCCCCTACACGCTGCGCGTCGTTTCCGAGATCACCGAGTCCAACGGCTCGTCCTCGATGGCAACGGTTTGCGGCACCTCGCTCGCTCTGATGGATGCTGGCGTTCCGCTGGCCAAGCCCGTTGCCGGCATCGCCATGGGTCTGATCCTGGAAGGCGATCGCTTCGCCGTTCTTTCCGACATCCTGGGTGACGAAGATCACCTCGGCGACATGGACTTCAAGGTCGCCGGCACCGCCGACGGCATCACCTCGCTGCAGATGGACATCAAGATCGCCGGCATCACCGAAGAGATCATGAAGGTCGCTCTCGGCCAGGCACAGGGCGGTCGTGCCCACATCCTCGGCGAAATGTCCAAGGCAATCACCGAAAGCCGTGGCCAGCTCGGCGAATTCGCACCACGCATCGAAGTGATGAACATCCCGGTCGACAAGATCCGTGAAGTCATCGGCTCGGGCGGCAAGGTCATCCGCGAAATCGTCGAAAAGACCGGTGCCAAGATCAACATCGAAGACGACGGCACCGTCAAGATCGCCTCTTCCTCCGGCAAGGAAATCGAAGCGGCCCGCAAGTGGATCCACTCGATCGTCGCAGAACCGGAAGTCGGTCAGATCTATGAAGGCACCGTTGTCAAGACCGCCGACTTCGGCGCCTTCGTCAACTTCTTCGGCGCCCGCGACGGCCTCGTCCACATCTCGCAGCTCGCTTCCGAGCGCGTTGCCAAGACACAGGACGTCGTCAAGGAAGGCGACAAGGTCTGGGTGAAGCTCCTCGGCTTCGACGAGCGCGGCAAGGTTCGCCTGTCCATGAAGGTCGTCGACCAGGCGACCGGCCAGGAAATCGCTGCCGACAAGAAGAAGGACGACGCGGCCGAGTAAGCCGCGCCTTCATTCACGTTCCGGGGCGCGGGATCCTTTCCGCGCCCTTTTTATATTTAAGAGGTTAGCCGGTTCGGTTTTGCCGAAACTACGTGCCTGGCCCCTCACCCTAAACCCTCTCCCCACTGCGGGGAGAGGGGACTAGACCATGTTTGACGCCGCCTTTAAGCAATCAGGCGCTATCTTACTCCGTCGTCCCTCTCCCCGTCCCGACGGGGAGAGGGCTAGGGTGAGGGGCCCGCGCGGAAACAGATACCTGCCAGCAAGCCCGACCAACGAAACAATAACGAGACCACGCCCATGAGCCGCGATGCCCTGAAGACCCTGTTCCATCCCTTTGCCTCCGGTACTGTCGACGCGCCCGGAGAGGGTGAGCGAATCCTGTTTCTCGGCGCCGAGGCAGGCTTTGCGCTGCCGGAAGGCTTCGCGGCCGAGCTTTCGGCCGTTCAGGGCTTCCGTCCCTTCTATCGTCAGCTGCAGGCACAGCGGATCAACGTGACGCCGGAGATCGAAGGCGAAGGCTATGACGGCGCGCTGGTGCTCTGCGGCAAGCACAAGGGTGAGAACGAGGATCACATCGCCCAAGCGCTGGCGCGCGTTAGGGAAGGCGGCCTCATCCTCGTTGCCGGCGGCAAGGAAGACGGCATCCAGCCGCTGCGCAAGCGCATCGAAGCCTTCGGTCTCGAGGTCGAGCATATGCCGAAATATCACGGCGTCGCCTTTTGGTTTGCGCGCCCTACCGACATCAAGGTGTTGACGGCACAGCTCGCAAAGCCGGCAACGCTCGTTGACGACACTTTTACCACGGCGCCCGGCATGTTCTCCCATGACCGTGTAGATGCCGGCTCCGAACTGCTCGCCTCGCGCCTGCCGACCGATTTTGCCGGCGATGCCGCCGATTTCGGCGCCGGCTGGGGCTACCTCTCCGTCGAGCTCGCAACCAAATCGCCGAGGATCGAGCGCATCGACCTCTACGAGGCCCATTACGGCGCTCTGGAGGCCGCGCGCGCCAACCTGCTGTCGCATTGCCCGAAAGTCTCCCAGCGCTTCTTCTGGCACGATCTGGCGAGCGAACCGGTCAAGGACAAGTACGACCTGATCATCATGAACCCGCCCTTCCACGAGGGCCATGCCGCCGAGCCTTCGCTTGGCCAGGCGATGATCAAGACGGCGGCTTCGGCGCTGCGTGGCGGCGGCCGGCTGATGCTGGTTGCCAATCGCGGCCTGCCCTACGAGCCGGTGCTGGCGGAGAATTTCAAGGAATTCGGCGAGACCTGCCGCAATGCCCGCTACAAAGTGCTCTGGGCAAAGAAATAAGCGACAAAGGCGGCCAATCGGCCGCCTTTCTTATGGGTCAAGCTTCGTCGGCACGACGTGAGCGCGGCATCAGATGATCCCGCAGGATCAGGAAGTTTCTTTCGACGAGAAACCAGAGCGTTGCCGCCACGATGAAGCAGGTGGCGAGGTAGATGACGAAGCCCGAAAGCCCCTGAAGATTGTCCTTGCCGAAGACCATCTGATCGAGATGGTAGACGCCCTTGTGCGTGAGGTAGAGGCTGTAGGCGAGCGTTGCGATGCCTGATGTGGCCGGCAAGTGCCAGCGCCCGATCCTCGGCTGCAGATCCAGCAATGCGCCGAGAATGAACGCCACGCCCGCCGAGAACAGCGGAAAGCCGACGACTGCGCCTGGAAGAGGCTGGAACACGAGCGGCAGATTGGTTTCGGCGAGCGGCCCGCGGACGGAAAAGATCACCGCCGCCGCCATCATGAGCATGCCGCCAATGCCAAGCGTGATGTAGGGTGGCATATACCTTTCCCATAGCAACGGCTTGAACAGCCGGATCGCCGCCAGAACGACGCCGAAGGTGAGCCCGTCCAGCCGGTTGTAAGTCGGATAATAAATCTCTCTAAGATAGACGGCGAACGCTTCCCTGTAGGCCTGCATTTCGGTAATCGGGCCGACATGGCTCTGCCAGAGCGCAAACCGCAGCCCCATACCGGCGATCACGATCGTCGCCACCAGAAGGGCTATGAAGCCCGCTGTCGCTCGCCGCTTGAGCAAGACGACGAGAACCGGCAGAGCGAGATAGAAATGCTCCTCGACACTCAGCGACCAGGCTTCGGTGAATGCGCTGCCCAGACGAGGATCAAGCCCGAAATTGACCGTGAATGTCAGGAACCGCCAGGCGGGCTGCATCGCCGGCGCATCGCGCAGGGATGGGACAAACGTATAGACTGCAAGCACCAGCAGAAAGGCCGGCAAGATGCGGAACGCCCGGCGCAGATAGAAAGCCTTGAAGTCGACGCCATGGCGGCGCGCGGCTTCCGTCATCAGCTGGTGCCCGATGAGATAACCGCTGAGTACGAAGAAGATGTCGACGCCGATCCAGCCATAGGGCCTGATGCCGGCGAGCGGCAGCGGTGTCGCATCCGCCGGCAGATGCGCGAGCATGACGAGGAGAATGGCAAGCGCGCGCAGCAGATCCGGCCCCAATGCCCTTAGGGTGGCAGCGGATTCGAGCGGTGCCGCCTCGTCCAGCGAATCGAGCGGCTTGGGGCTAGCAACAGTTATGATGTTCACGGCTGGGGTTCCCGTAAATGGCTAGAGCATGATGCCGAAAGGTGTGATCGGCTTTCGGACGACATCCGGCTCTAGTGAATGCCGATGGACATGCAGGAAATACTGTTGATTGCCTGCCTTGTATCGGAATTCCGGCCAGCGGTAACGGGCCATCCCCGGCAAGATAGAATTAACCTAAAATTTTCGTAAAATCTTATCCAACGCCGGTTAACCCGCCCGATTCGGCGCTCTTGCTGCCCATTCGCGGCTCAGCACGGCATAGACACATTCATCGCCCCAGACGCCATTGAAGCGATCGTTTTCGATCAAAAGCGCCTCACGGCGGAGACCAAGCCGTTCGACGACACCGACTGAGCCGGCGTTCTTCGCATCCAACCGCGCGAAAATCCGGTGAAGGCCGAATTTTTCGAAGCCGAGGGTAATCATGGCTTCCGTCGCCTCGGTGGTATATCCCTTCCTGGCATAGACCGGGTTGGAGGTATAGCCGATCTCGGCCTGCAAAGCGGCTTTGCTTCTGAATGTTAGGCTGACATCTCCCACCAAAGCACCATCCTCCCGCCGAATGACGGCGCATAGAAGCGTATCGCCGTCTTCCAGGAACTGCGAATGCAAACGGGCATCGAAACGCTCTCGCAGTGCCTCCGGTGAAGGCGGATCGCGATACAGGAAACGGTAGATCTCCGGCAGGGAGCGGTAGGCGCTATAGGCTTCGAAATCCTCGGGCATGAAGCGGCGGAGGATCAGGCGTTTGGTCGATGCGAGAGGTTTTGCGTCGTTTGATATCATCGGGAATCCTCTGGAAGGATATCCGGAAGTATGGTCCTCCCGACCAAGGGCCGAGAGGATGATTCAGATCAGTGCGCTTACTCGGCGTCCGCGCTCGACAGCGTTTCCAGCGTCGGCATCGAGGTGATGTTGTAGCCGGCATCGACAAAGTGGACTTCGCCGGTGACCCCCGCTGCCAGATCCGACAGGAGATAGAGCGACGACGAGCCGACCTGATCGATGGTAACAGACTTGCGCAGCGGCGCGTTGCGCTGGTTCCACGACAGGATGGCGCGGGCATCGGAAATGCCGGCGCCAGCCAGCGTGCGGATCGGGCCGGCGGAAATGGCATTGACGCGTATGCCGCGCGGGCCGTAATCGGCGGCGAGATAGCGAACGGACGCCTCGAGCGCGGCCTTGGCGACGCCCATGACGTTGTAGTTCGGGATGACCCGCGTCGAGCCGTTATAGGTCAGCGTCAGCATGCTACCGCCTTCCGTCATCAGATCGGCGGCGCGCTTGGCGATCTCCGTGAAGGAGAAGCAAGAAATCACCATCGTGCGGGTGAAATTGTCCCGCGTGGTGTTGGCATAGAGACCCTTCAGCTCGTTCTTGTCGGAAAAGCCAATGGCATGGACGATGAAGTCCAGCTTGCCCCAGCGCTCCTTGATCGCGTCGAAGACGGCATCAACGGAGGCCAGATCCTCGACATCGCAAGGCAGCAGGAAATCCGAGCCGACTTCGGCTGCGAGCGGCTTGACGCGTTTGCCGAGCGCCTCGCCCTGAAAGGTGAAAGCCAGTTCCGCGCCTTCGGCCGCAAGCGCCTTTGAAATACCCCAGGCAATCGAGTGATTGTTTGCGACGCCCATGATGAGGCCGCGCTTACCCTGCATGATTCCCGTCATTGCCTTATCCGTTGTAGCGCTGGAACACGAGCGTGGCGTTGGTGCCGCCGAAGCCGAAGGAATTCGAAAGAGCGATATCGAACTTCGCGTTGTCGATGCGCTTGCGCACGATCGGCACGCCTTCGAATTCCGGATCGAGTTCGGCGATATGGGCGCTTTCCCCGATGAAACGTTCCTGCATCATCAGGATCGAATAGATCGATTCCTGAACGCCTGCCGCGCCGAGCGAATGGCCCGTCAGCGACTTAGTCGACTGGATCGGCGGGATCTTGTCGCCGAAGACTTCGCGAATCGCGCCGATTTCCTTGCTGTCGCCCACCGGCGTCGAGGTGCCATGGGTGTTGACGTAATCGATATCGCCCTTCACCGTGGCAAGCGCCTGGCGCATGCAGCGCACGGCACCCTCGCCCGACGGTGCGACCATGTCGTAGCCGTCCGAGGTGGCACCATAGCCGACGATTTCGGCATAGATCTTGGCGCCGCGCGCCTTCGCATGCTCAAGCTCTTCCAGAACCAGCACGCCGGCGCCACCGGCGATGACGAAGCCATCACGCTTGGCATCATAGGCGCGCGAAGCAGTTTCCGGATGGTTGTCGTTGAAGTCGGACGACATGGCGCCCATGGCGTCGAAGAGGTTGGACATGGTCCAATCGAGATCCTCGTGGCCGCCGGCGAACATCACATCCTGCTTGCCCCACTGGATCATCTCGGCGGCGTTGCCGATGCAGTGCGCCGAGGTCGAGCATGCCGACGAGATGGAGTAGTTGACGCCGTGGATCTTGAACCAGGTCGCAAGCGTTGCAGACGCGGTCGACGACATCGACTTCGGCACGGCAAACGGACCGATGCGCTTCGGGCTGTTGTTCTTGCGGGTGATGTCGGCGGCTTCTATCAGCGTACGGGTCGACGGGCCGCCGGAGCCCATGATGATGCCGGTGCGCTCGTTGGTGATGTCGCCTTCCTCAAGACCGCTGTCGGCGATCGCCTGCTTCATGGCGACGTGGTTCCAAGCGCCACCCTGCGACAGGAAGCGCATGGCGCGGCGATCCACCAGATCGGTCGTATCGATCTTCGGCGAACCCCATACCTGGCACTTGAAACCGTGCTCGGCGAAATCGGGAGAGAAAGAAATGCCGGATTTGGCTTCGCGCAGCGAGGCGGTCACTTCTTGAGCATTGTTTCCAATCGAAGAGACAATACCCAGACCCGTAACAACTACCCGTCTCATGTCGATGACCTTTTCTAAAACGTCTGTCTTTGTGGAGGCGGCGGCGCCGCGGTTCAGGCGACCTTGTCCTTCGACAGGCCCACGCGCAGATCCATCGCCTGATAGATGACCTCGCCGTCGGCCTTCAGCCAGCCGTCAGCGGTGCCGAGGACCAGGCGGCCGCGCATGACGCGCTTGAAGTCGATGCCGTATTCGAGAAGCTTCGTTTCCGGGCGAACCATGCCCTTGAACTTCACTTCCCCTGTCGAAAGCGCCATGCCGCGGCCGGGCTCACCGAGCCAGCCGAGGAAGAAGCCGGTCAACTGCCACATGCCGTCGAGGCCGAGGCAGCCCGGCATGATCGGGTTGCCGGCAAAATGGCAAGGGAAATACCAGTCGTCGGGACGCACGTCGTATTCGGCGCGGATGAAGCCCTTGTCGAAAGCACCACCGGTCTCGGAAATTTCAGTAATGCGGTGGACCATCAGCATCGGCGGCAGGGGAAGCTGTGCGTTGCCGGGGCCGAACAGCTCGCCGCGGCCGCAGGCCAGGATTTCCTCGTAATTGAAGCTGGATTGTCTCGTCGTCATAAAATTCCGTTTCCCCCGCATGAATGCCGATGGATGTGAAGCTTTAGTGCAAGATCGATAGAAAATGAAGCGCAACCATCACACTCTCATTCACCCGTCCGATCGAACGCACTAGCTCTTATGTGGTGGTCGCATACAGGAACGCCAGAGCCGCTACCAGTGCCAAATGCGGCAAAAGCCCGATTTTTCCGGCTTTTGAGCACCTTCCCACCCCATTGAAACTATTGAAAGCAATCAAGGCAAAAGTTATATGGTTTAGTAAAGAATTATAGAAATCAGGAATCCGGAGTCCCTGAATGGCGGAAGAAGCCGAAATCGCGATCGAAACCAGGCTGCGCACTGTCGGCCTGAGGCCGACCCGACAGCGGATCGCGCTGGGGGACCTTCTCTTCGCCAAGGGCGACCGCCATCTGACCGTGGAGGAGCTTCACGAGGAAGCCGTTGCCGCCGGCGTCCCGGTTTCGCTCGCAACCGTCTACAACACGCTGCATCAGTTCACCGAGGCCGGCCTGATCCGCGTGTTGGCTGTCGAAAGCACCAAGACCTATTTCGACACCAACGTTTCCGATCACCATCACTTTTTCGTGGAAGGCCACAACGAGGTGCTGGATATCCCGATCAGCAATCTGACGATCGACAACCTGCCGGAACCGCCGAAGGGCATGGAAATCGCCCATGTCGACGTGGTGATCCGCCTGCGCCGCAAGCATGGGCAATAGGCAATAGGCAATAGGCAATAGGCAATAGGCAATAGAATTGTCTTCCAGCAATTTGCTATTGCCTACTGCGTAACTCCGATTGCCTCCCATCTACATCACATCATCCGGATGCCGGCCAGGCTTGTGGCGATAGGTCGGGAAGGTCCAGCCGAACCAGAGCGCGCCGCCGCGCACCGCAAAGGCGGCGATCACGCCTAACCCCGCCGAGGCATAAAGCGGCAACATCGTCGCATTGGCGGCGGTGAAGACACCTGCGCCGACGAGCGAAGCGGTCACATAGATTTCCGGACGCAGCAGCACTGAAGGCTCGTTTGCCAGGAGATCACGCAGGATGCCGCCGAACGTTGCCGTCAGCGCGCCGGTGACGATGGCAACCGTGGGCGAACCCGTCGCCGCCATGCCCTTGGCCGCCCCCATCACACAATAGGCTGACAGCCCCACCGCATCGAGCCAGATGAGCAGCCGATAGCGCGATTCGAACAGATGCGCGGTGAAGAAGACCAGGACGCCGACCACGGCGCAGATGATGATATAGGTCGGATTCAGCACCCAGAACACGGGCACCCTTCCCAGGACGATATCGCGCAGCGTGCCGCCGCCAATGCCGGTCACGGCCGCCAGAAACAAGAAGCCGATCAGATCGAGCTGTTTGCGCGAGGCCGCGAGCGCGCCGGTTGCGGCAAAAAGAGCGACGCCGGCATAGTCCAGAAACGAGAGAAGCGACATCGAAAACTCCAACGAGGCGCCGGCGATTTTCTCGAAATGAATCACGACGGCAAGGGCCGCGCAAGCCGGCAGGTGCAAAGATGTCGCAGCAGCTGCGGCGACCACCGTGGCTGCGACGGCGCTTCGAAGAGGAATCCCCCTTGAAATCCCTGCTGATCGTGATCTTCAATCTCATTGCATTCGTGATCATGCCCGCCGTGGCCGAGGCGCAGCAATCGATCCTGCAGGATCCCGTGGCATTCGAGAAGGATCACTTCACCAAGAGCTGCGACGGCCAGGTGAGCTTCGGCGACAAGTTCGCGACCCAGCAGGACATCAACAACGACAAGTTGATGGATATCGTCGTCAACGAGGGCGAAATCACCTGCAAAGGCGAAAAAGGCCCCTACTGCACGGACGAGGGCTGCCCCTATAACTTCTACGTCCAGGTGGCCGAGGGCGGTTACCTGCTCGTCGCTACTGCGCAGATCTACGGCTATGATTTCATCCAGCGCTTCGGCAATATGGTGCTGGTCATGAAGATGCATCCGCGCTTCTGCGACCGCGGTGATGGCGAGGACCGCTGCGAGATCACCGTCCGGGTGCGGGGCGTCAAATTCGTCACCATCTCAAAAAAATAGGCTTTACGGCCCGGGCATATAGTTACGGCCCGGGATAGAGCGCCGACGTGCGGCCGACGGCGTAATAGCCGACCAGGCCGACCCATTCGCGCAGGCCCGTCGCCAGGAGCTGCGCATTGCGCGACGGCTGGGTGAAATCGAGGCCGAGGCTTTCCTTGCCGGTGCTGCGATAGTCGACCGGCCAGGGCACGACATCGATGCCTTGCTTGCGGAAGATGCCCATCGAGCGGGGCATATGGAAGCCGGAGGTGATCAGCAGGCAATTCGAAAGCCCGTTCTGCGCCAGCAGCTCCTTCGTATTGACCGCATTCTCGAAGGTGGTGCGCGAGGTCTTGTCCTCAACCATGCGGTCTTTGGGAATACCGAGCGCGGTGAAGAAGCGCTCGGAGATGACGGCATCGCCCTCATAGGTGCCGCCGATCGAGCCATCGCCGCCCGAGATCACGATGCGCGTCTGTGGGTATTTCTGCGCCAGACGCAGCGCTTCGACGAGGCGATCGCCGGCCGAATCGAATTCGTAGCCACCGCGCTCCGTCGTCACCTCATTCTGCGTGGCGCCGCCGAGAACGATCATGCATTTCAGATCCGCCGGATCGGCGGCGGCGCGCGGAAAGCGTTCTTCCAGCCCCTGAACGACATAGGCGCCGGCCGTCGTATAAAGCGAGACGAACAGGATCAGCACCGACAGCAGCGACGAGGCAATCACGGTGGCGCGCCAGCGCAGGAGAGCGGCGATGAAGGTCACCAGGATGAAAAGAAACGCCAGCGAGAGCGGCTGACCAAAAATCCAGACAAGTTTCGAAAAAACGAACACGGCATATCCTTACGCTTGTCGGCAAAACGATTCGTTTTTTCCCTAGCAGATTTTTGTGCACTGCAATGTGGCTATTTCGCTCGCCGCACCATCGATGCCGAAATAATGAACCGCTGATTGAAGCGGCGCTGCAGCGGGCGGGGGATAAAAAGGGTCGACAGCGCCAGGACGAGGGCGACCATCGACACCAGCCAGAGCGCGTGCGCACCAAAGGCGCCGGCCAAAAGCGCGCCGATGATGGCGCCTGAGATCATGCCGCTCCAGGGCACGATCTGCACTGTCCAGAGAAAATCCCGATCCCCCAGCAGGAAACGGCCGAGACCGCGACCGAAGCGCGAGAGCGCGCCGGTGACATAGGTGAGGCCGATCGGCAGACCTTCGATATGCTCGACCGTGGCATTGACCATGCCCATGGCCAGCACCACCAGATAGAACTGCACCAGAACCAGCGACGGCTCCGCAAAGCCCGCCGCCATGGCGAGAAGAATGCTGACGCAGGCAAGCACCATGAAAGCCCGCCGGTCTGCCGCATGGGCAATGACGATCCCGAGCGCATTGCCGAGAATGAATGTCAGGATGGCCGAAAACAGCACCGCCGCATGGCCGAACTCGCCCGTCCCCAGCGCAATCGCCGCCCGCGTCGTATTGCCGGTCATGAAGGACACGAAATTGCCCGTCAGCATCAGGCCGACGGCATCGGTCATCCCAGCCAGAAAGGCGATCGAGGCTACGAGCAGAAACCCCGTCACCGTGCGGCGGGTCTTGATAAGGCGGCGGCGGCGCTGTCTGGTCATGGCCGAATCGACGTGGTTGGCGGAAGATTTGAGGTTAGCATGAAGTTGGGGGAATGCGGAGGATGGATTAGATTATCGATACGCGGAAAACAGGCAGGCTTATTCAGAGCAGCCTCTTCTTTGACTGTGAGGCTAAAGGCCCCCTGGGTCGCGAACTCCTACGAGAACGACCTTGGCTACATAGAGAAACACCATCTTCTCGATGCCCTCAAATCCATCGGAACGGCGGCAGCGTGAACGCACACGTCAAAATCCAAAAGATGCGTCGCGCGCAGTTGGAGGCCCACCGGAAGCTCGCTTGGCTCATGAACTTCAGCCTCCCCGAAGCGATATCGGGAAGGCGAAAGTTCATGGCTTTTTCTGCTTACTAGACTCGACCGCCTTGGTACCAAGAGTAGGCGCAGCAGCAGGAGCGGCCTTGTCCTTCTTGGGTTTGCGGACCTCTTTATTGCTTTTAGCTTGACCCTTGGCCATCGATTCCTCCTGTTTGCGATAACGGAACATTACCAAGCAGCGTCGGAAAGAATGCAAGCTATATCTTGGCTTGGAGCTTTGAGGAGGGCTCCAATCGAGAAAGCGGGCAATCGCTCGAGTAGGTCGGGGTTTGTGCGTGGCCGTTCCTTCCCGTCGAGAAGCACCGGGAGCGCTATACCCGGAGAGACATTGAAGCTGTCTCACAGCCCGATCGGCATAGCTGTTGGTCGGGCTTTACTTCACCGTTTTCGGATTGAAAGCCTTTCGATGGTCAATCAGCTCCTTTCTCCGAATCTTCTGAACTTGTTTCCGACGGTCAGATTTGCTTTTCACAGGCGCCGCATCTTTTGCGAATTTTGGCTTGGGTGGTCCTGCGCTTTTGTTGCCAATGTTTTTCTGATGATTGGATTGTATTTCGCGCAAAACCAATTGTGAAATTGTCGTCTGTTTTTGCAGCAATTTCAGCGCTTCAGCTTCGAATTTGTCCGAAGAAACGCCGTCCTGAAACTGCAGATACAGTGCAATTAGCGAAATAAAGACGGATTTCTTTTGAGCGCGGCGTGCCGTTAAGCGACTAGGAGGTCTGACGGCGGACGCCGCCCAAACCCTCCTTACAACTTATTGTCGTTTTCGATAGGAGCCGCATCGTGTACGAACTCATCGCCAAAATCTGCCCCCCGTCGCTGCTGGGCGGCATCGTCCTCTACGGTATTGCGTGCGCTTTATGGTTCCAACCTCTGGTCGAGCACCGCATGGCCGCAAAGACGGTTATCCCCCAATGCGAGGCCATAGTGCAGAACGGGCTCGCCAGTGACAATCGCGCCATGCGCCGGGAATACAACAAGCAAAAGGCGGCGGTCGATATCTACCGCCGCCTGACGGAAGGTTTCGCGGATATGCCGTTCAAGAACACCATGGACGATCTGGTTGAAGATCTCACGGTGCCCGAGTTTCCGGACTTAGCGGCGTCGAACGATATAGACACCAGCACAGTCTGCGGATGCGCCGTTGCAACGGCCTTTGATGAGGCCCGGTTTCCGATGCTCCTGCATGTCATGAGCCTCCGAGCCTATCGACCCGCCGCAATAGAGACATTGCCGCAGATCGCCGCTGGATTGGCGAAGTCGGGTCAATGCGGGCCTGCGACATAACGAAGAGGTCTATCATGAACGTCAGCACCATTTACTATCGTGATCGCAGCGGCATTGTCATAACCGGCAGATATTTGCGCACGAAACATAAGGATCAGGCGCTTGCGCCGATCACGTCAATTCGGATCGGGCGCGAACCGCTTTATCTATCGCTGGCCCTCGGGCTCGGTATCCTGCTCTTCGCGTGGCGGTTCGGCGACCTCTTGTACTTGGATGAACAGCTCACGATGGCTGCGGTCGCCTGCGCCCCTCTTACGGCCGGATATTCCGTCGCGTCCTTGCAGATGGGAACTTATATCCACGAAAAAACCATGCTGTGGGCAAGTTACTGGACGGTTCGCAAAATCCGCGATGCGATCATAGAGGCAAGGCGTGATTTCGGCGATCAGGCCGCATCCGCCATCATCATCGATGAACATGGCCATTGAGCCAGGCTAAAATCGATCTGTTAATTGTAGAGATTTTAGAGGGGACAGCCCTATGGAACAGAGGCGACGGGAGCAAACCCCGTTTTGCGCATGAGATTGTCCATGTCATCGGGCAAGGCCGGTGCGCTGGCTTCCGGTTTCGCGTCCGGCTTCGATTTTTCAAGGCCGAGCTTCTCGCGCACGGCGTCCGGCATGGTTTTCGACAGATCGGCCTTGATCGAATCCGTCTCCTTGGCCGTGATGTCGCCCTTGTCGAGGCGGGCGCGGGCCTTATCCAGCTTGGTTTGGTATTCAATGAGTTGCTCACGTTCATAGGTCAGGCGCGTATTTTCATCCATCGAATCCTTGTACGTTTCCCATTTCGGCTTTTTGTCATCGATGCTGGATGCTTCGATAACTTCGGGCGCAAGCTCCTGACCGTGCTCATCGAACACGCGTTTGCCGTCCATCGTTTTGAAGACCCTGCGGCCATCGGGCAGCACTTCAGCTCTATCCAGCATGTCGTCCATCTTATGCCGCACGGCTTCCATCGCTTCCCGATTGTCCATCAGGGCGTCAACGGTCTTGGCGTCATAGCTGTCCAGTTGGACCCTGAACGCGGCGACCTGTTCTGTCGTCGCAAGAACGGTCTCGGTCCACGTCTCTAAATCCTCGCGCTCCTGCTTTTCCAGCTTTTCGCGCTCGTCACGTTTGTCACGTTCTTGCAGATTGAAACGGATTGTCTTTTCCCGATCCAGCATGTCCTCGCGCCGACCGATGGCCGCACGCTGGAATTCCTCCTGCCATGCTCTGGGAAGGACTGTCTCCATCATTCACCGCATTTCTTTTTGACAAGCACGTCCATGATCGATCCCGGCGGATACGAGGGATACTTGTCGAAAGCTTCATAGAGCGCTGGCAAGGTCTTCTTATCCTCGTAGTACCAAGAATAGATGCAATTCATGCCCGCGTTCTGCTTGCCGTCCTTCATATAGCGGGCGATGGCAAGCCCTTCGACCACGCCCGCAAAATAGGCTGCGCGTTCTTCAGGCTTCATCTCGTTCATGACTTTCGCGGCGGTGAAGTCGTTGGCCGCTGTCGCTGGCGTGGCGGTAACGCTCGCGCTTCCGGCCATGACAACAAGCAATTGTCCGGCAAGTACAACGGAAATATTCAGCTTTTTAAACTCTCTCAAAACCGTCCCGTTTTGTTTAGAATTGTATAACGGCACTGGATTCTGGTAATATGTTATAGAAAATAAGGTTTTGAGGTGGGGCAGACTTGCGGCGTGGGACGCCGATATGCCCGAAGCGATAGGGGACGATTGTGTGAGCCCAAATTATCCCCTAACCCACTGAAAGTGCATGAAAAAGATAGCATACATCCGTGTTTCCACCCCTGATCAGCGCCATGACCGCCAAGTCGAGGGCCTGAAAAACCTCTGTGACGAGCTTCACATCGAAACCCTGTCGGCTTGCAGCGCCCGAAGGCCGGTTTACGACAAGGTGCTGAAACGGCTGAAGTCCGGCGATATGCTGGTGGTGTGGGATCTGGACAGGGCGTTTCGCTCGGTGGTCGATGCGCTGACCGAAGCCGAAAAACTGCGGGCGCGGGGCGTGCATTTCCAGATCGCCAATTTGAGCATCGACACTTCCACGCCGGCGGGGATTTTCGTCTACACCATGCTGTCCGCCTTGGCGGAATTCGAGCGGCGGACGCTGTCCCAACGTACCAAAGAAGGCATGGAAGCCGCCCGCAAGCGCATTGCAGCCAGCGGCAAAAGCACGGCCAGCGTAGCACGGGAGATGGGCGTCAAGCACTGGACACTCAGCCGGTCCCTCAAGCGCCAAGACGCCATGCAGGAACACGTCCTACCATAGCGCCTGATTCCGCCGGAATCATTCAGCCTGTAGGGTTTGGAACGGTTCAAGCTGGAAGTCATGCGGTCGAAAATCTCCGTATCGAGCCCGAACCAGTCGTTATCTACTATTAAGCGATTAGATTCCCCAGCTTAAAATCAAGTCTTGAACGTTTCTTATGGTTGCGGGCAAACTAAACAACTCGCCGCGTTTTAGTGGCAGCGTTTTCCTGGGGGCCGGGCATCTCAAGCCATAGCATCGCCCGGATCTGCTCTTACGAAGAAAAGACAGGTAGCAGGATTTACCGGCGGTAGTGGGCCAGCTCGATCACATTTGAGGCGCTTGCGGCCTTCCATTCCAGATGTACGGCTATGGCCTCTTCCGTCCATAACACCATGCGGCGCAAATACTCGGCCCGCCATGTCCAGTGCGGCACGGTCGCCAGCTCGGCGCGATACTCGTTCAGTTTTTGCCGCTGCCGGAGCGTCCAATTATCTATCATTACGAAAAGACCCATGGGCCACGCTTAAGGCGGTTGCGGCCTGTCATAGTGGAAAGCCGTGACGGGCGATAATATCGCGGTCTCGTGCCCATAATTCCGTTTCCAGATCATCGAACGGTTCGAGCTGCGAGGCCATGCGTCCGAATATCTCGGCATCGAGGGCGAAGCGGTCGCGCTGAAAGGCCGTCAACGCCCTGTCCCGAAGGCCTGCACGTCGATCCGCCGCCAGCTCGCGGAAAAACTCCGGTGTCATGCCGTTTGGCAACGGGTGCAGGATCGGCGCGGGCACGGCGGGCGAGCTGGCCGGAATCCCGATTGATGCGATTGCCGCCATGCCGATCAGGGCCGTAGGTCTGGTAATCATTCGGGTTCCTCGTCTACCTTGAGTTTCACGCGGCAAAGCAGTGTGGCAAGGGCAACCCCGCAAGCATAAACCTGCGCGTCGTAGGTGAGTTGTTGCAGCGGCGTCTTGTCCGGCCAATGATCTTCGGCCAGTTGATTGAACCCTATGATGTTCAATATCAGGGCCTCGACCCGCTCAAACTCGGCGGCGGTCATGACAACCCCCTACCAGATCGCTTCGTCCAAAATTGCCGCCATCAAACATAAAGCAGTCCTTGCCGGACGGCTTTGACCAGTTCGCACTCATAGGAGTATTCGAGACCGCTCGCCAAAATCAGTATTTCGTGCTTGTTCAAATTGCAGCCGTCGCGCTCGTTGATGTACTGCATCGCCTCCATCCAATCGAGGCCGGAGAGGTGCAACATGGCCATATCGAGGGGAATAGCTCCCTTCTTCTTGCGTTTTGTCTTCCGGCGCTTACCTTCTTCCATCGCGAAAATTCTCCGCCTGTCTGCTCGCTGACATAGTACGGCGGATCGGTAAGGCTGTGAATCCTTCGGACAGGACAAATTTTTACACTCTTCAGTGTCCAATCTGCGGCCATTTTTTCTGCCGGAATGCGTCTGTAGTCACTATTGATTCTGCAGCACAGCAAATCATGATTTCCCTATGGGAAAGTGTTTTGTTCTCCGCTTGAACAGGATATGGGGCCGGGCTGTCGGCCTTTCGAACTCGCTATGCGTTGGCTATGCCCGCGTTTCAACCAGGAGGCAAAATCTTGCCCTCCAACTCGAAGCGTTGAGGGGTGCGAACTGCGACACCGTTTATGCCGATAGAGCCAAGGGCACTATCGCAAGGCGGCGTGGATTGGAGAAAGCGATCCGCAAATGTCGGAGCGGAGATCGGTTTGTCGTTTGGCGGCTGGACCGCTTGAGCCGGAAGAGCGTGCATTTGATATCGACGGTGGAATTTTTGACGGAGCGCGGGGTTCATGTCCGCGTGCTGAACGGGCGGGGAACTTCCGCCGATTTCGAGGCTCCCGAGGGCCGGTTCGTGCTCGGCGTTATTGCCAGTTTTACCCAGCTCGAACATGAGGTGATCTCAGTTCGAACTAAGCACGGGGTTCGCCATCGAAGCTCGTCCCCACCTCACGCGTGGGCTCTGCCTTGGAAGCCCGCCAAAGGGTGGCTCCTGAATCAGTTCCGCTTGCCGGCTGAGAGGGACCGGAAGCTTCCGACGACGATAAGCCGGTCCTGACTCAAGCCTTATCGAGCCTTCAACGATAATACCAGGGTCATGGGGTTTGCGGGCGAGGCCGTAAATCCATAATGCTCATAGAAGGCCTTGGCTTCTTCGGAGATGGCGTGAACCAGAAGGCCGCGAATGCCCATGATGTGGGCTGCCTGCCCGGTGCGCAGCACGGCATCCTGCAACAGCGCGGCTCCGATGCCTTTTCCCTGCCAGTTGCGGTCGATGGCCAGACGGCCAAGCACCGCCATGGGAACAGGGTCGGGCATGTTGCGCCGGATTGCCCCCGGCGCATCGGCGACTGCGAGCGCTCCCGATGACAGGCAATAATAACCGACGACGCGCTCGCCCTCACAAACCACATAGGTTCGAGATGCGCCGCTGACCTGATTGGCCCGCGCCCGGCGGCGCAGCCATTCATCGAGGCTGTCGTGGCCGCTATCGAATAGCTGGAGATCGTGCGCTTCGCTAAGAAGCGCCGGTGCTGACAACATTACGGCTGCCAGGGTTTGGGAGCGTTCATCAACCGTTCGAAGCCTTCGCCGCTTGGCGGCTGGTCGAGGACGGCGAGATAATGTTTATAGCTGTCAGGATCGACCTGCACCAATGTCTGATCAAGAAGAGCGTCTTCGGCGGCACGCCGCGAAGCGTCGATCATGAAATCCGAACGGGTTTTCCCGTGGGCCTTGGCGGCACGGTCGATCAGGACGCGAACGTCCTCACGAACCCTCAAATTGACGGCGCGGGTATGGGTATCGGTGGCGTTTTTGCTGGTCATGGCATTTTTTCCTTCAAAGCCAATATAGCATAAACGCATACACAATGTGTATCTATTTCTTGCGATATCGCGGCTCGATAGCCTTAAGCCGCCCTTTAAGCTCCTTCTGGACATGCGCGTCGATAACTTGCGAGGCGAAGATATCCGGCGTCAGTCCGGGGGCCAGTTGGGCCTGCAATCCCATGAAGCTGCGATACCCGGTTTCGGAGAGGAACGGCTTGTTCCAATGGACTGCATGGACGCTGAAATTCATCCAAGGGCTATATTGCGATCCGATGCCGAAAATACCATCCATATCGATCCGCACGTTCATGCCTTGCACTTCGATGATGAAGCTGCCGGTCTGTCCCCAGAGCGGAACGATCCCGTTATCGGCAACGGTCAGCCGTTCCAGCATGCAACCGGGTGCGTCCGGTCCGGCCAAAATGCCGGGCTCGCCGTTGTTCAATCGCAGGGCAAGATCATGCGCCTCTTCGCGAAGCTGCAGGGTCGTTTCAGTATTGCCCGCCAGCATGGCGGCGTGATGCCGTTTGATGATATCGCGATAGACCGGTAGGGCTTCGTCCATCGTGCCGGGCAGATGCGCGAAGCGTTTTTCGAGTGCGGCCTGCCGGTTGACGGTTTCGGCCTCGATCAGAAGGCTGTCGAAACCGAATTGATCCGGGTCGGCGGAAAAGGATTGGCGTTTCATGACCCTGCCCTCCATATGCTACTGCGGATTGGAGGGGTTCGGCATCCTGCTGCTCGGCCTTGCCGCTGAACTGGTGCAAGAAATCCACGGCCCGCTGCGCATGGGCGGCGGCGGTGAAGATGGCCCGCTTGTCGTCCTTCAGCACCTTCAGCCAGTTGCCGATATAGGCGGCATGATCTTCGCGCACTTCCGGCGTGATGGTGAGATCGGCGCAAAGAAACGCCGCGCCAAGCTCGGCAACCAGTTCCTCCGTCGCATAGCCTTCATCGCCCCACCGCTTGCGGCCAAGTTCACGGTCCAGCCTCTTCTTGTGCTTGGTCCAGTGGACGTTATTATGCCGATATCGGCATAACACGCATTATGCCGTAAGCCGGATTATGCCGCATGGCCGATTTTCTACGCGGTGGTAGCTGGTTCGGCCATGCAGCAGTTCGGCATAATCAGAGCGGTTCGAGGAATGCGAGCAACTCGTCGCTGGGGCGATACCGCCCCGGATGCGTTTCCGGTCGGGCGACTTGCGAGAGCGCCTTTTCCTTCAACCGCATATCGGCGTGGATATAGATCTGAGTTGTTTCCACGGATTCGTGTCCGAGCCATAGTGCGATCACGGATTGGTCTACGCCGTGATGGAGCAGTTCCATCGCTGTGCTGTGCCGCAGCGTGTGCGGCGTAACACGTTTGCCTGCGAGGCTTGGGCTGGCGCGCGATGCCGCGAGGCAGTGCTTGCGCACAAGATGTTCCAGCGCATCACGGCTGAGCCGCTCGCCCTGAATCGAAGGGAACAAGGGACTGTAGCTGTCATGACGCTCACCAATCCAGCCCTGAATCAGTTTTGCCGTATCGCGACGAAGAGGCGTGCTGCGTTCTTTTCGCCCCTTGCCGACGCACCGGATATGAGCCCCGACACCAAGGACCACGTCCTTGCAGCGCAGATTGATCAGTTCGGACGCCCGCAACCCGGTCTGAAGCGCAAGCAGCAGCAGGGCGTGATCACGCCGTCCCACCCAGGTTGTTCGATCCGGCGCAGCCAGCAGCGCTGCTATTTCCTCGGCGTCGAGGAACGTCACGCTTCGCTTCACGTACCGCTTGCTTGGCATCGAGAGAATGCGCTGGCTATGGAGGAGCCAGGTCGGGTCGGTCATCGCGACATAGCGGAAGAATGAGCGGATGGCAGCCAGGCGCGTATTGCGGGTCCGTGCCGTGTTACCGCGCGCCGTTTCCACATGGGTCAGGAAGTCGGCGACAAGATCGGCGTCAAGATCTTCGATCGTCAGCTTCGTGGGCGGCTTTCCACACCGTGAACTCGCGTAGCGGATCAGCAGCCGGAATGTGTCCCGGTAGCTGGCGATGGTGTGGTGGCTTGCCTCCATCTGTGTGCAAAGCCGATCAGTGAAGAAGCGCTGGATCAGTGCCGGGAAGCTTGTTGCTTTCATTGCCTCCCCTCCGCCGCACATGTCATCCGGGCGGAAGCCAATTCCAACAATTCCGGGACCGCCTCCAGATACCAATAGGTATTGGCCGGGCTCGCGTGCCCGAGCCAGGTTGTGAGTTTGATCATCTCGCGGCCCACATCTTGGTCGGATCGATACCAGTTCAGCATCGTCCGGACCGCGAAGGTGTGGCGAAGGTCATGGATGCGCGGCCCACGCCCATGGCGCCCGTGAACCTGTGTCGGCCTCAGGCCAATCTGCTGACAGACCAGCGCGAAGTTATAGCGCGCGCCGCATTCGCCAAGACGATGCCCCTCGCACGTGACGAATAGGGCTTGCGATCTGCGCCCCAATAGCCGGTCCCGCTCCCGCCCATAGCTTTCCAGTTGTTGCACCACGGTTGGATCCAGGGGCAATACTCGTTCCTTGCCGAGTTTGCCGTACCGAACACGAAGGACGCCAGATTCGACATCGAGATCAGCGTGGTCGAGACGCAGGGCTTCGTTGATCCGAAGACCAGTCACGGCGATCAGGCCGAAGAGCGTCGAGCAGGTCAGGCCGCGTATGCCGTAGACGGATGGCAACGTTCGGGCATGCTCGATAATCGCAATGATTTCAGCGTCGCTGTAAATGTGTGGATGCTTTCGTTGAACACGACCAGGCACCAACCCTTGGGGCGGGACCTCGTGCCGTGGATCCATACCATGCAACCACGCGGCAAACTGGCGAGCTACCCGGAAGCGAGCCCCCCGTGTTCCGGCGCCGGCGGAGGGGAGACTCTCGAGCCAGCGCATGACCAATCTTGTGTCGACGTACTCCGCGCCATCGTTGTCGGCAAAGACGGCGAAGCGGCGCAATATCCGTTCGTCTGTACTCAGATCGGCGCCCAGCCGCCTTCTCACACTCAGGTAGCGGTGATGTTCGGCAAGGAAGCTCATCGTGCTGCCTCCACGACCGGCCAAGGCTGGGCAATGGAGCGAAGGCCATCCGTGTCAAGCTTCGCATAGATCATCGTCGTTGCGCGCGATCGATGCCGCAGAAGATCGCCGATCTCCTCCAGCGAAGCGCCGGATCGAACCATGTGCGTCGCCAGGCTGTGGCGCAGAACATGCGATCCGACATACGGTGTCGGCGGCTTCACGCCCGTCGCCGCGAACGCTTCCCTCAAAATCATATTGATGATCTGGCTGTCCTTGAACGGGCGGTTCGGCGCCCGATGGGTCACGAACAACGTGCGGGTTGTCGTCGATGTTCGCTCCTCGCGTAAATATCTGCTGATCGCTTCGCCGACATCTGAGGGAATTGGCAGCCGATCATGACGTTGCCCTTTTCCGCGAACCAGTAGCTCGCCGGAACGCCAGTCGACGTCATCGAGCTGGATCGCCATGACCTCGGGCGCGCGCAGGCCAAGCCTGGCCATCAATAGCAACATGGCGTGGTCGCGCGCGCCTCGCCGCGGATTGGTTCCCACCGATGCCAGCACAGTCTCCACTTCATCGGGGGACAGATATCGTGGAAGTCTGGCGCCCCAGGGTTTGCGCACCCTGGGCACGCAGAGCGAGAGGTTTGTGGTGGTGAGCCCCTGGGCGAACAGATACTGGAATAAACTGCGGAGGTGCGTGGATAACGTCTTGTCGCGGTATGGGGTCTTGCGTGCGATGACATGCTCCATGAACGCCACGACATCGCGCGCGCTCAGCACTGTGAGATCGAGCAGTTGGTCTCCGAAGCGGTGATCGAGAAAGCGGGCTGCGAACCCCAGCACATGATCGACGGAACGAGGGCTTAGGCCGCGTTGCCCCAGAAGATAGGATTCAAAGTTGGCCAGCAATTGCTGGCGTTCGGCTTTGGCAGGCGTCAAGGCTGGTCGTGTGGCCACTCCGATTTCAATAAGATGCGCGACGAACAGCCTGGCAAGATTGGGGATCTTGATCTGGCTTTTCGGCGTGGTCGGCAACCGACATCCCAACTCGACAGCAAGGTCCGGCGTCAATGCCGACGGTGCAATGCCCTCGGCCTCCAGCAAATTAGCGAAGCGCCGTAACAGATGGCGATAATGCTTCAGCGTTGCCGTTTTGTAGTTCTTGGATGCGAGACTTGCCTCAAAGGACGCTAAGTAAGGATCGAGGCAGGTAAACTGATCGCATGTGTCCATCATTGTGCTCCTGGTTGGTGGAGCAACAATTTTCCCGTCAAACCTCTAATTTAACTCGATACCGGCCTTTGCTGACCTGGCCGATATACACGACAGACGGCAGGCTCATGCTGGTTGGCGACGGCCGGACTGTCTTCCTCGGCACATTTCAGCGGGGAAGAGATATGAGCGTTGACAGATTAGGACAATTGACCTAATCGTTGCGCTAGGACAGTTGACCTAATTCGATTTGAGGGAAGAATTAATGGCCGCAGATCTCTTCAGTGCCTTTCAGCTTAATGACTTGACGCTTTCCAGCCGCATGGTCATGGCGCCGATGACGCGCAATCGTGCCGATGGCAGTGGCAACGTGACGCCGATGATGGTTACGCACTACCAGCAGCGAGCCACGGCTGGACTGATCATCTCGGAGTCTACCCCTGTTTCTGCAGAAGCCGTCGGTTATCCCTACACTCCTGGTCTTTTCGCCGATACGCATGTGACCAGCTGGCTCCGACTGACCAACGCGGTGCACTCCTCCGGGGGCCGCATTTTCGTGCAACTGCAACACTGCGGTCGGATTTCCCATCCGAGCCTCCAACCGGAAGAGGCCGTCCCAGTCGCGCCGTCGCCGGTTCGTCCATCCGGCAGGGCAATTACATATGCCGGGATGCAGGATTTTGTGACACCGCGCGAACTCATGCTCGAGGAAATTCCAGGCCTCGTCGCTCAGTTTCGACATGCCGCGGAGTTGGCAAAGCGTGCGGGATTCGATGGAATCGAGATTCACGGAGCGAACGGATACCTGATCGACCAGTTCCTGCGTGATGGCAGCAACCGGCGAGGTGACGCCTATGGCGGCAGTGTCGGCAATCGTATGCGACTGCTGAATGAGATTCTCGACGCCGTCAGTGAGGTTTGGCCCGCAAGGAGGATTGGTGTGCGTCTGACACCAGAGAACAGCTTTAACGCCATGGTGGATTCCGACCCGCAAGCTCACTTCGAGTACATTATCCGGGAGCTTGGCACTCGGGGCCTTGCGTATGTCCACGTGCTTCAGGGGGACATGTCAAAAAGATCGTCCGCGGTTGACTATCGGGCTCTGCGGTCGTGTTTCGCTGGCACATACATCGCGAACAACGGCTATGACTTGGACCTTGCAAAACAGACAATCGCAAATGGCGATGCCGATCTCGTGGCATTCGGCCTGCCCTTCCTCGCCAACCCTGACCTCGTAAGGCGTTATCGGCAGGGGTTACCGTTGAATACGGCTGATCCGGCGACTTTCTATGGCGGGGACGACGCCGGATATACTGACTATCCGTTCTTCACGGGCGAAGAGGCCTCCGCTGCCTAAGGCATCCGAAGACCAACAGGAGGCACTACGATGGCAAATCGAGCGACACGCGAGGAGATTGTCGGCGTAGCGGACGATCTGTTCTACCGCAGGGGATTTGAGCACACATCCTTTGCAGACATCGCCGAGCTCGTGAAGATATCACGCGGCAATTTCTATCACCATTTCAAGACGAAGGACGACATTCTCGAAGCGGTAATCCAGAAACGCCTGGCTGATCGCAATGCGATGTTGGAGCGATGGGAGATAGAGGGCAAGACACCGGTAGAGCGGATCTCCAGCTTTATCGATATCCTCATCGTGAATGGGGATAAGATCAAACTGTATGGATGCCCGATCGGAACCTTAACGAGCGAGCTTGCGAAGTTGAACCACGCAGCTCGGGCAGACGCCGGCGGATTGTTCATGCTGTTCCGGACGTGGCTTCGCCGTCAGTTCGTCGCACTCGGCCGAGAAGCAGATGCGGATGTGCTTGCCATGCATCTTCTCTCCCGAAGCCAGGGCGCCGCGACCCTTTTCAATGCCTTCCAGGATCAAGACTTCGTTCAGCGCGAGGTTGATCAGATGAAGGACTGGTTGAAGGATATCGCGGCCGAGGGCTTCAAAACTGACCGGGGATAAGCTGCCTCGAACAAAACCGGCGACGCGTCATAGCGCGGCGAGGCCTTTCTCATTCCATCACAGCTCAAAAAACGGGACAGATCATGTTTATCGTATTTCTCAGATTTTCGGACAACAAGACGCAGGCCGCCCAATTCCTTGAGGGACACAATGCCTGGATCAAAAGAGGCTTCGACAGCGGGACTTTTCTTCTTGTAGGCAGCCTCCAGCCGAACGCGGGCGGGACACTCCTCGCCCACAATATTGATCGGAAAAGCCTTGAGGCGTTGGTTCAGGAGGATCCTTTCGTAGCAGAGCGTGTGGTCAGCGCCGAGATCCACGAAGTGACGCCGGGCCGCGTTGATGAACGGCTTATTTTCCTGAAAGGGTAATCGATGAGCGGAACTGTCCTGGGTCATGACGGGCGGCCGCGCTGCCGCTGGTGCGCGGCCGCACCGGAGTTTCTTCATTACCATGACGCCGAGTGGGGCTTTCCGGTCTCCGACGATTTTCGTCTTTTCGAAAAGCTCTGCCTCGAAGGCTTTCAGTCGGGTTTGAGTTGACGAACGATCCTCGCTAAGCGCGAGAACTTCAGGTCTGCCTTTTGGGCCTTCGATTTCAACCGCATCGCACTATTCAACGACGTCGACATCGAACGACTCTTGAGGGACGAGGGAATTGTACGCCATCGTGGCAAAATCAATGCGGTCATCAACAATGCGAAGCGTGCGCAAGAGCTCGTCAAGGCGGAGGGCTCTTTCGCCACCTACATCTGGCGCTTCGAGCCGCGACGGGAAGATTGCGCCAAACCGCAGACTGCATCGACTTCCGCAGCTTCAATTGCGCTATCGAAAGATTTGAAAAGGCGTGGGTGGTCCTTCGTGGGGCCAACCACCGTCTACGCTTTCATGCAGGCGATGGGGCTCATCAATGACCACGTCTGGGAATGCGAGATCAGGGCTTCGGTCGAAGAAGCGAGAGCGGAATTCCAGCGCCCAGTGTAGCCAACGGAAAGCAAACCGGGTTCTTACCGCTTGTAGCAATTATGCCGACCATCGAGGCGTAGTTGGTGTTCAATTCCAATGCCGTTCTTATCAGATTCGGCATAATCCGGCTTACGGCATAATGAATTTGTTCATGCGCCAGCGTGGCGTAGTAGCTTTCGGCGTCCTTAAAAGCCTCGAAGGGCGGGAGCTGAATCCGATCATCGCTCTGGCTGTAAAACGCCCGGTTGCCGCCGTGGCGGATGTCTGCGCCGGTCGCGGCAAAGAAGATGTCCGCGCCGTCAATTCGCTGTACCGGATCGAGAACCGGCACGGACGGCACCGTGTATTGCTCCGGCAGACCCTCTATCTGCTCGACATTGAACACGGTGTAGCCCTTCATATAGGGAATATCGCGCTCGATCTCCACGCCGCCTATGAGACTCAAATCAAAAAATTGGAACAAGAAAAGCGGGTTCTGACAAAGCGGACGACGAATTTCACTAAGCCGGCGGCCGGATTCAAAGAAACTTATCGAACCGCGATGGAATTCTTGGTAAGCCCTTGTAAACTATGGGCTTCCGAGCATCTTCGGGACAAAAGACTGGTGCTTCGGTTAGCGTTTTCAGGAAGGTTGCCCTATCTCCGAAATGAGGGCTATCGAACCGCAGAAAGTAGCTTGCCTTTCAAGGCGTTCGCATTGATTTCAGGCGGTAGAAAAGGATTGGTGGAGCTAAGCGGGATCGAACCGCTGACCTCTTGCATGCCATGCAAGCGCTCTCCCAGCTGAGCTATAGCCCCATCAAGGTGGTGCCGTTTGACCGGCCCTGGGTCCCTTCCGAGCACTTCGCCCGTCGGGGTGGCGGCTTATTACTTCTGGTTTTTGCAGATAGCAAGCCGAAAAATTCGGCCCGGGAAATTTTTCTTAGTTACCGGGCCGACTGTCTTTGAAATCAGACGTCGTCTTCGTCGCCGGTGACGCCGATAATGTCGCTCATATCGTCATCGTCTTCATCTTCGTCGGCTTCGAGGAAGGTATCGTCGTCATCGTCGCCGATTTCGACATCGTCATCGCCTATATCCGGAATATCGTCGCCGCTTGCCGCTTCGTCGGCATCCTCGAGCGACACCAGTTCGACTTCGGTGTTTTCGGTATCGACTTCGGCCACTTCCTCTTCTTCTGGAACTTCCTTCGAAGCGGAGGTTTCCTCGAAGAAGGACAAGGGCCAGGATTTGCCGGTATAGGGCGAGATCACCGGATCCCGGTTCAAGTCATAGAACTTCTTGCCGGTATCGGGGTCGGTACGTTTTGTTCCAAGTTCCGCTTTCGCCACTGTCAAAGCCTCATGAATGGCCGAATGAAAATTCGGCAATGCCGGGGAAGCCGGCGTTTTAAGGGAAATATCAGCCGGTCCCCTTAATCGTTGCGGCCGTTTCTGTCAAAGCTAAACTTCATGCCGCTTCGCACGCGGTTTCACACATTGCGGGATGACGGGGCGGCGCGCCTGTGCTAACCAGCCAATGTGAACCGCAGAACATCTGGCCAAGGACGATAGCAGCCAGCACAGAATGCGTAGGGAATATCGGCATCGCAAAGGAATTGCCCATGCCGCATGACACTCTCCCGCGTCCAGCTGTGGCACGCCGCTCGGCCGGTCTCTTTGGTACGATCCGCATTCCCGGCGACAAATCAATTTCCCATCGCTCCCTGATGTTCGGCGGCCTTGCTTCGGGCGAGACCCACATCACCGGCCTGCTCGAAGGCGAGGATGTCCTTAATACCGGCAGGGTCATGCAGGCGCTCGGCGCCGCGATCCGCAGGGACGGCGACGCATGGATCGTCAGCGGCACCGGCAATGGCGCGCTGCTGGCACCGCAGACGCCGCTCGATTTCGGCAATGCCGGCACCGGATCCCGCCTGACCATGGGCCTGGTCGGCTCCTACGATTTTAAGACCACCTTCGTCGGCGATGCTTCGCTTTCGAAGCGGCCGATGGGGCGCATTCTCGATCCGTTGCGCCGGATGGGAACGCAGGTCAGCGCCGCCGCCGGCGACCGGCTGCCCGTCACGCTGCATGGGCCACGCGTAGCGAGCCCCCTCACCTATCACGTGCCGATGGCCTCGGCACAGGTCAAATCCGCCGTGCTTCTGGCGGGTCTCAACGCGCCCGGCATCACGACCGTCATCGAGCCGGTCATGACCCGCGACCATACGGAAAGGATGCTCGTCGGCTTCGGCGCATCACTTGCAGTCGAAACCGACGCCGCCGGGATCCGCACCATCCGCCTCGAGGGCCAGGGCAGGCTCGCGGGCCAGACGATCGACGTTCCCGGCGATCCCTCGTCCGCCGCCTTCCCGCTGGTGGCGGCCTTGATCGTGCCCGGCTCCGACATCACCATCTGCAATGTGCTGATGAACCCGACGCGTACCGGCCTCATTCTGACGCTGCAGGAGATGGGCGCGGATATCGAGGTCATCGATCGGCGCGTGACGGGCGGCGAGGATGTTGCAGACCTGCGCGTGCGCTCCGGCGCGCTCAAGGGCGTTACGGTGCCGGCCGAACGCGCGCCGTCGATGATCGACGAATATCCCGTGCTCGCGGTCGCGGCCGCCTTTGCCGATGGCACGACGATCATGCAGGGGCTGGAGGAGCTCCGGGTGAAGGAATCCGACCGGCTCTCGGCCGTCGCCGAAGGATTGAAGCTCAACGGCGTCGAGTGCAGCGAAGGCAGGGATTCACTGACGGTTCAAGGCAGGCCTGATGGCAAGGGCCTGGGCAGGTCCAGCGCAGGCGCGGTCAAGACCCATCTCGATCATCGCATCGCCATGAGTTTCCTCGTGATGGGGCTTGCCAGCGAGCATCCGGTTTCGGTCGACGATTCCGCCATGATCCCCACCAGCTTTCCCGATTTTTTTGCTATGATGACAGGATTGGGCGCGACGATCGAAGCCGGGGGCTAATGGACCTGCGCTGCCCAGGGCAGTGGAAGATGCGCCGCCGGACTTCATCGCAGCCCGATGGAAGGCGTTATCGGCATTGAAATCGATATCGAGACGATTGACGGCAAATGGAAGGTGAGCCAGAACCGGCCGCTGGCTGACCGACGGGGCGTGGCCGAAGACCTCGGAGCGCTCGATCGTACGGAGGCGGCGGAAGCGGCCGAAGCGGTGCGTCGCTACAGCAAATAACGAGAGACCGCGTAGGGACGGAAGAAGACATGATCATCGCCATCGACGGGCCTGCGGCCGCCGGCAAGGGAACCCTGGCGCGCCGGATCGCCGAGACTTATGGTTTTCATCATCTCGATACCGGTCTCACCTACCGCGCGGCCGCCAAGGCTCTGCTCGATGCCGGATTGCCGCTCGACGACGAAGCCATTGCCGAGGCGATGGCGCGCAAAGTCGATCTGGGCGGGCTAGATCGGACCATTCTGTCCAGGCACGAGATCGGCGAGGCTGCCTCGAAGATCGCCGTCATGCCGGCCGTCCGCCGGGCTCTGGTGGAGGCTCAGCGCCGTTTTGCCGGGAAGACGCCGGGTGCCGTACTCGACGGCCGCGACATCGGCACCGTCGTCTGCCCGGACGCGCCGGTGAAGCTCTATGTGACGGCGTCCGTCGCGGTCCGCGCAAGGCGGCGCTACGAGGAGATCGTCGAAGCCGGTGGCAGCGCCGATTACGACGCCATATTCGAGGATGTAAAACGGCGCGACGAACGCGACATGGGCCGCACCGACAGCCCGCTGAAGCCGGCTGAAGACGCATACTTGCTAGATACCTCAGAAATGAGTATAGAAGCGGCGTTTCAGAAGGCAAAGTCGATCGTCGACACCGCTCTGAGCCGAAATGCCTGAAAATATGAGCGGCTTTCGCGCGCCCGGCGCCCGGAACCGCCGATTTCAAATAGCCTGACATTCCGTCCAAGCGCCGGATAGCTTTCCTGGAAGGGAAGGCGGACTGGGGTCAGGCCCATTTAACGCGAACCACCGGCGCGTCAGTGTCCAGATTGCATGATCAGGACACGCCAGGAGATTTTATGTCTGTAACTTCCCCCTCTCGCGAAGATTTCGCGGCCCTTCTCGAAGAATCCTTCGCCAAGAACGATCTGGCTGAAGGCTATGTCACCAAGGGCATCGTCACCGGCATCGAAAAGGATGTCGCGGTCGTTGACGTCGGCCTCAAGGTCGAAGGCCGTATCGCACTGAAGGAATTCGGTGCGCGCGCCAAGGACGGCACGCTCAAGGTTGGCGATGAAGTCGAAGTCTACGTCGAGCGCATCGAAAACGCGCTTGGCGAAGCTGTTCTCTCGCGCGAAAAGGCTCGCCGCGAAGAAAGCTGGATCAAGCTCGAAGCCAAGTTCGAAGCTGGCGAGCGCGTCGAAGGCGTCATCTTCAACCAGGTCAAGGGCGGCTTCACCGTCGATCTCGACGGCGCTATCGCCTTCCTGCCGCGTTCGCAGGTCGACATCCGTCCGATCCGCGACGTGACCCCGCTGATGCACAACCCGCAGCCCTTCGAAATCCTCAAGATGGACAAGCGCCGCGGCAACATTGTCGTTTCGCGCCGTACGGTTCTGGAAGAGTCCCGTGCCGAGCAGCGTTCTGAAATCGTTCAGAACCTCGAAGAAGGCCAGGTTGTTGACGGCGTCGTCAAGAACATCACCGATTACGGTGCGTTCGTTGACCTCGGCGGCATCGACGGCCTGCTGCACGTCACCGACATGGCATGGCGCCGTGTGAACCATCCGTCGGAAATCCTGTCCATCGGCCAGCAGGTCAAGGTACAGATCATCCGCATCAACCAGGAAACCCACCGTATCTCGCTCGGCATGAAGCAGCTCGAAAGCGATCCGTGGGATGGCATCCAGGCCAAGTATCCGGAAGGCAAGAAGATCTCCGGTACCGTCACGAACATCACCGACTACGGTGCGTTCGTCGAGCTGGAGCCGGGCATCGAAGGCCTCATCCACATCTCGGAAATGTCCTGGACCAAGAAGAACGTTCACCCCGGCAAGATCCTGTCCACGAGCCAGGAAGTCGAAGTCGTCGTTCTCGAAGTCGATCCGACCAAGCGTCGTATCTCGCTCGGCCTGAAGCAGACGCTGGAAAATCCGTGGGCAGCATTCGCCCGCAACCATCCGGCTGGCACCGAAGTCGAAGGCGAAGTCAAGAACAAGACCGAATTCGGCCTGTTCATCGGCCTCGACGGCGATGTGGACGGCATGGTGCACCTCTCCGACCTCGACTGGAACCGTCCGGGCGAGCAGGTCATCGAAGAGTACAACAAGGGTGACGTCGTCAAGGCCGTCGTTCTCGACGTCGACGTCGAGAAGGAACGTATCTCGCTCGGCATCAAGCAGCTCGGCAAGGACGCAGTCGGCGAAGCAGCCGCTTCCGGCGACCTGCGCAAGAATGCAGTCGTTTCCTGCGAAGTCCTCGCAGTCAACGACGGCGGCATCGAAGTGAAGCTCGTCAACCACGAAGACATGACCTCGTTCATCCGCCGCGCCGATCTGTCGCGTGACCGTGACGAGCAGCGCCCCGAGCGTTTCTCCGTCGGTCAGGTTGTCGACGCACGCGTCACCAACTTCTCCAAGAAGGACCGCAAGATCATGCTGTCCATCAAGGCTCTGGAAATCGCAGAAGAGAAGGAAGCCGTCGCTCAGTTCGGTTCTTCCGACTCGGGCGCTTCGCTCGGCGACATCCTGGGTGCGGCTCTGAAGAACCGCAACGCCGAATAATCTTCGGTAGAAGCCTGGAAACAAAAGACCCGCCGGAGCGATCCGGCGGGTCTTTCTTTGTCGGTTTAGCCGCGCCTATGCCACCGGCCGTTTCGAGGCAGCCTATTCCCAGGCCACCATGCGGCGGTAGAAATCGAAAGCGTGGTCGTGCAAGGGATCACGCAACGGCTGCGGCAAGGCAAGCTGTTCCGGCCCGGCCTCGTCAAGGGGAGGAGAGATAAGCCCTGCGTCCGCTTCGTCGGAAGCCTCTTCAGCCGCCTTCGGCGCCGGTTCTTCCGCTTGAGCTTCGTCTTTATCCTGCTGCTGGGCGGCCTCTTCGTCTTGAGCGTCTCCGCCCTCTTCATCGTCAACCGGATCGACGCGATCGAGCAGCTTCGATTGGCTGTTCTTGACGGGGACGTCGGCCGGCAGATAGTTCGCCACGACAAAGGGAACGCCAAGCGGCAGAGGCGTGGACATTCCCGCCTGCTCCGCGGTCTCATACATTGCCATCGACGCTGTCACCGACGACTGTGGCCTGCCGGAAAGTACCATGGCGGTGGCGAGCGCCTCGGGTTGGTCCGGCAACGATGCGGGGACGGCCAATGCCGATGCCGGGCTTCTGGCATTTGCATCGATGGACGGCGGTTGTGATGGCGCTTGCGTCGCCATATTGGCCGTCAGAGCCTGCGCGATGATCTTCTCGACGGAAGAGGCGGGATTGCTGATGATCTGCTGCAGGTCAGAAGCGGTTGCCATCGCGGGCGGACTGATGACAACCTGCAGCCCCTCTTTGATATCGGCTTGAATCTGCTGGATATCGCGCGGCGCCGGCGGCGGTGTCAGCGGCGATCTGATCAACGCGATTTCCGTCGGAAGGTCGGCTTCGTCAGCGATCGCGCCCAGCAATATTCCCACAGCCAGATCATCGACAAGAGAGGCAAGCTGGGAAGCCGGGGGCGGACCTGCGGCAACGCCGCCGCCAACGACCGCGGCTTGCGGGGCGGCCGCCGCTGGGCTTTGTGCGACCGGCTGGGACGGGGCCGGCTGGGCAGCTACCGATGCGGATTGAGTGGGAACATCCGGTTGGGGCGTCTGCAGCGGCAGGGTCGCAGGCTGGGCTGCGGATGACATTGGCACGGATACCGGCTGAGCAGCCATGGATGTGGAGGTGGAGGTTGGCGTGATCTTGGAAGGCAACGGCTCTTCTGCGGCGGCCGCAAGAGCCGTTGCCAGAGTGGCCAGATCGGTCGCTCGCTGCAGCGGGGTTGAGGCCGGTACCTGCGGGACTGAGGCTTCCATCTTGCCGGCATTCTGGCCGTAGGAATCGACGACGGCCTTCAGCACGGCGTCGGGTTCGGCGGCTGACGCCTGCTCCAGGCTGAGAGCCAGCTGGACCGCCTGCGGGGTTTCCGGGTTTTCCAGTGCCTCGGCCAGAAGCGGCAGCGGCACCCGCATGTTCGTCTGCGTATCCATTCGCTGCTGGGCGACGACGAGCTGCTGTGGCGTCAGGCTGCGGATGGCAGCGGCGACGCGCTGCGCATAGGCGGCATTGTTCTCGCCCGGTTCACGTGAAACATTCACCACCTGGCTGGCCGCGTCGATGGCGGATAGCAGGCTATCGAGCATCCGCTCGCGGGCCGCAACCAAGAGCATGTTCAGCTTGCCCTCGACGCTGGCGTTGATCGTATTCGATAGAACGGCCAGCGGTGTCGCCGCGGTCTGGAGCCCGGAGATCTCCGCTGTCGCAACGATCGGCTTTTCAATAGACGCACCCACGGCGGACACGGCAGCTACGGGAAGCAACATGACATGCTCCTTTGTCTGGCAAGGCGACGATGGAAGCGGGAGGCAGGTTCAATCAGGGTCCGCTCATGCGGCCGGTGGGTCTTCGAGCGCCGGATAACCGGAAGAGCGAAACGCGAACGCGTCGGGCTGGAAGCCACGTGGAAAGATAGCAGCCCGCTTCTTAACAGATTGCTAAATAAAAAGGCCAACTTTCGCGGCACTGGCCTGTGGATTTCTCCCGCCGAACGAGCCGATCAGCTATGCGCGAAGATATCCGCCTCTTCCCAGCCGAGAAGATCGAGCTTGGCGCGCGTCGGAAGGAAGGCAAAGCAATCATCCGCATAGTCCATGCGGCCGTCGCGCAGGAGGCGCTCCGTCAGCTTGGCGCGAAGCGCATGGAGATAGAGCACGTCCGAGGCGGCATATTCGAGCTGCGCCGGCGAGAGCGTGTCCGCCGCCCAGTCGGACGACTGCTGCGCCTTGGAGATATCGACATCGAGCATCTCCTTGAGATTGTCCTTCAGGCCATGGCGATCCGTATAGGTGCGGCAGAGGCGCGAGGCGATCTTGGTGCAGAAGACCGGCGTCGTGGTGACGCCGAACGTATGGAACAGGACTGCGATGTCGAACCGGCCGTAGTGAAAGATCTTCTGGTGTGTCGGGTCGGCGAGCATGGCGACGAGATTGGGCGCTTGCTTCTGGCCAGCGGCGATACGGATGACATCGGCAGTGCCATCGCCCGGCGAAAGCTGCACGAGGCAAAGCCGGTCGCGGCGCGGAACGAGGCCGAGGGTTTCGGTGTCGATGGCAATGGCGCCGGTGTAGCGGGCGGCATCCTCAGTGGAAATATCACCTTCGTGATAGCGGATGGTGGCAGCCATGAAATTCTCCCGGCCCTGTCTTTCAGAGTTCGCTTTTCGTCCGTTCTATAGAACAGACAGGGCGATAACGATACCGGATAACGATACGAGCGCCGCTCAAAATGTCGGCGGCGTGTTGATCCAGAGCAAAATGGTCTCGCCATCGTGCCGATTGCGCCAGGAATGATAGCGACGGCTTTCGAAATAAAGGGAATCGCCGGGCAGGAGATCGAAAAACTGGTCGCTATCGAGCACCAGCTCCAGACGCCCGGTAAGGACATGGATGAACTCCTCGCCATCGTGGCGATAGGCGCCTTCGCTCGCGGCACCCGGCGCAAGCACGAAGCGATGGCAATCCATCATCGTCCTTCCCTCGGCAAGCAGTTGGACGGTGACGCCGGGAGTCGTCTCCGGCCAGGCACGCCATTCGCCGGACCGGATGAGCGCAGGAATGTCCTCGCGCTCTTCGCCCGACAGGCGCGACACCGTCGTGCTATAGTATTCCGCCAGATCATGGAGCGTCTTGAAGCTGACGCCCTGTGAGGTGCGCTCCAGGGTGGACAGCGTCGAGGACGTCATGCCCATATCGGCGGCGACCTGCTCCAGGGTTTTCCCTGCCGCATGGCGCAGCGAGCGAAGCCGGCGGCCGAGATCCGAGGATGCTGATTGTTCGCCATTCTCAACGCTCGGCGCATTCCCCTCCTCCGTCTCCAGCGCCTCACGGATAGCCGCCGGATTGAGGCCGCGCTCGGCGCGAAACCACGAAATGCGCTTCAGCCGCGCCACGTCCTCGGGGCTATACTGGCGGTGCCCGGTCTCGGAGCGGGAGGGCACGACCAGGCCCTGGCTTTCCCAGAGCCGCAGGGTGGAGGCCGATACGCCGGCAAGACGCGCCGCTTCCGCCACCTTATAGCGCACGGGGTAGCGCTCTGGCTCGATGCTGCTCATTTGCCAATATCCCTGATCTCTTGTCTTTCGATCCGTCTAGCATGGATGAAGCGCTTTATCGCACCTTAAAAACTGCACGGCGCTTCATGCCGGCCTTTGGCGCCTTCTTCACAGCCGTACAAAATCCCGCTTGAAATCTTGCAGGAAAAATGTAGGAGTTTTGTAAATAAGTTGCAGAACTTCTGCAAGATAATTCGAAATTGCTTTCTGGGAGCAACTGCCATGACCTTGACCGAGCGGAAGAATGCCGCCATTTCCCGCGGCGTCGGCATGACGACGCAGATCTATGCCGATCGCGCCGAAAATGCCGAGATCTGGGACAAGGAGGGGCATCGCTATATCGATTTTGCCTCCGGCATCGCCGTGGTGAATACCGGCCATCGGCACCCCCGCGTCGTTGCCGCCGTCAAGGAGCAGCTCGATCGCTTCACCCATACCTGCCACCAGGTCGTGCCCTATGAGAGCTATGTGCATCTGGCCGAGCGGCTAAACGCGATCGTTCCCGGCGATTTCGCCAAGAAGACGATCTTCGTGACGACGGGTGCGGAAGCGGTCGAGAATGCCGTCAAGATCGCCCGTGCCGCCACAGGCCGCTCCGCCATCATCGCCTTTGGCGGCGGCTTCCACGGCCGTACCTTCATGGGCATGGCGCTGACCGGCAAGGTCGCGCCCTACAAGGTCGGCTTCGGCCCGATGCCGGGCGATGTCTTCCATGCGCCCTTCCCCGTGCCGCTGCATGGCGTCAGCGTCGAACAATCGCTGGCGGCGTTGAAGAAACTTTTTGCCGCCGATGTCGATCCGCAGCGCGTGGCCGCCATCATCCTCGAACCCGTACAAGGCGAAGGCGGCTTCTATCCGGCGCCATCAGCCTTCATGAAGGCGCTGCGCGAGATCTGCGATCAGCACGGCATTCTCCTTGTCGCCGACGAGGTGCAGACCGGCTTTGCGCGCACCGGCAAGATGTTTGCGATGGACCACCATGAGGTCGCGGCCGATCTCGTCACCATGGCGAAGAGCCTCGCCGGCGGCTTCCCGCTCGCCGCCGTCACCGGCCGCGCCGAAGTCATGGACGCACCGGGACCTGGCGGCCTTGGCGGCACCTATGGCGGCAATCCGCTTGGGGTCGCCGCTGCCCATGCCGTGCTCGACGTCATCGCCGACGAGGGCCTGTGCGACCGGGCCAACCAGCTCGGCGCGCGCCTGAAGCAGCGGCTGGAATCGCTGCGCGACAAGGTGCCTGAAATCGTCGACATTCGCGGCCCAGGCTTCATGAACGCCGTGGAATTCAACGACGTGACGACCAAGCTGCCGAGTGCCGACTTCGCCAACAAGGTGCGGCTGATCGCGCTCGACAAGGGCCTGATCCTTTTGACCTGCGGCGTCCACGGTAATGTCATCCGCTTTCTGTCGCCGATCACCATTCAGGACGGCGTGTTTAGCGAGGCGCTCGACATTCTCGAGGCATCGTTGCTGGAGGCAAGTGCCTCCCATTAACGGACGCGATCCACCTATTTCCCTTTATCCGCCCGTGCGGCCTGCCGGGCGAAACCTGTCGGAGTGCAGACGATGTCGTTTACAACAGCAATGACCAAGCACGTTCCCTTCTCCTCGCGCCTCCTGCGCGCCGCCGGCTATATTAACGGCGCCTGGACGGCCGGTGGGGCGACGAAGACCTTCGATGTCATCAATCCCGCGACCGGTGAAGTGCTCGCCTCGCTGCCGGATATGGGCGCTGCCGAAACGACGGCCGCAATCGATGCCGCCTACATCGCCCAAGTCGCCTGGGCCGCCCGCCCGGCCAAGGAACGTGCCGCGACCTTACGCAAATGGTTCGACCTCATGGTCGCCAATGCCGATGAGCTGGCGGCGATCCTGACGGCCGAGATGGGCAAGCCGCTGCCGGAAGCCAAGGGCGAAATCCTCTACGCCGCCTCCTATGTCGAATGGTATGCGGAGGAGGCGAAGCGCATCTACGGCGAAACCATTCCCGCACCGTCGAATGATAAGCGCATGATCGTCATCAAGCAGCCGGTCGGCGTCGTCGGCACCATCACGCCCTGGAACTTCCCGGCGGCCATGATCGCCCGCAAGATCGCGCCGGCACTTGCCGTCGGCTGCACCGTCGTCTCGAAACCCGCCGAGCAGACACCACTGACGGCGATTGCGCTGGCCGTTCTTGCCGAAGAGGCGGGCGTTCCAGCCGGCGTTCTCAACATCATCGTCGGCATCGACGGGCCAGCGATCGGCCGCGAGCTTTGCGGCAATCCGAAGGTGCGCAAGATCAGCTTTACCGGCTCGACGGAGGTCGGCCGTATTCTGATGCGCCAGTGTGCCGACCAGATCAAGAAGGTCAGCCTCGAGCTCGGCGGCAATGCGCCCTTCATCGTCTTCGACGACGCCGATCTCGACGCCGCCGTCGAAGGGGCAATGGTTTCGAAATACCGCAATGCCGGCCAGACCTGCGTCTGCGCCAACCGCATCTATGTCCAGTCCAACGTTTATGATGCCTTCGCCGCCAAACT
This sequence comes from Rhizobium sp. P28RR-XV, assembly GCF_012641385.1. Classification (NCBI taxonomy): domain Bacteria; kingdom Pseudomonadati; phylum Pseudomonadota; class Alphaproteobacteria; order Hyphomicrobiales; family Rhizobiaceae; genus Rhizobium; species Rhizobium sp. P28RR-XV. The sequence continues at coordinate 23,165 of NZ_JABAIG010000020.1, read as the reverse complement.
CGCCGCCAAAGTGGGCGAACTTTCGGTGGGTGACGGCTTCAAGCCGGGGGTATCCGTCGGGCCGCTGATCGACGAACAGGGTGTCGCCAAGGCCGAAGACCATGTTCGGGATGCCGTATCGAAGGGTGCCCGCGTCGTCCTCGGCGGCAAGCGTATCGAAGGTGCCGGCACCTTCTTTTCCCCGACCATCCTGACCGGCGTCGACCGGAGCATGAAGGTGGCACGCGAGGAGACGTTCGGCCCGGTGGCACCGCTTTTCCGCTTCGAAACCGTCGAGGACGTAATTGCACAGGCGAACGACACCGAATTCGGCCTCGCGGCCTATTTCTTCGCCGGCGACCTCAAGAAGGTCTGGCGCGTCGCCGAAGCGCTGGAATACGGCATGGTCGGCATCAATACCGGCCTAATGTCGACGGAGACGGCGCCATTTGGCGGCATCAAGCAATCCGGCCTCGGTCGCGAAGGTTCGCGCCACGGTGCCGACGACTATCTGGAAATGAAATATCTCTGCATCGGCAATCTGTAGCCGGCAAATCAAGTCGAGGTAATGTGAATGCGGCCCTGCCATAGCCGAGCCGCAGTCAACCGACCGGTATAGAATGCCCCGGTGTCGAGATTGAGCCGCAAACCATGAACTTCGGCCTGCCGGATTGGTGTATGACCGTGCACGATCAGCTTCGGCAAAGGCTGCGCGCTGTCGTGGAAGCGCGAACGGATGTAGACAAGATCGTCGTCCTGCTGCTCGGAAATCGACCTGTCCGGATCGATGCCGGCATGAACGAACAGCACTTCGGGCGTGTCCAGCAGGATCGGTAAACGGCGCAGGAAATTGACGTGATCGTCAGGCAGCCAGGTCCGTATGAAGGTATCGAGCTGCTTCTGCTTGGGATATCGCTCTTTCAGTTTTTGGATATCCACGCCATAGGAAGCGAGCGTCGCATCACCGCCGAGCGCCACCCAATCGTCAAGCGATATCTCGCCGTCGATATAGCTGAGCATTGCCATCTCGTGATTGCCCGTCAAGCAAATACGGTCGAAGCCATTCGGCGGCGACGCCATCAGGCGGCCGACCACCTGCGCCGAAGCCGGGCCGCGATCGATGAAATCTCCGAGCATGATGATGAGCTTTCGGCCCGGCAGCCCTGCCGCATCGGCGAAAATCTTGCGCTCCAGCGCACTCAGAAGATCGTAACGGCCATGGACGTCGCCGATGACATAGGTGGGCATGTCGAGATGTTCGAGCCATTCGCGACGCCGGCGAGAGCCGAAGCCAGTAGCCATTTTTTCGCGTATCCTAGATGCCGCCATGAAACTGCCTTTCGAGCGCACACCCCGGAACGCCTCAACTATGTCTGCAAAAAGGACTCAAAAGCGACGATTCTTTGCCAAAAAAGCAGGAATCGCGCCCATGATCGATATCGCGATCGGCCAAGGCCTGCGACAGCGGATTGCCTTGCGGCAAAGCGTCCTGAACGGCGCCTTTATGCATGGAGAAAGTTGACAGTGCGTATCCGCAATCCTATCGCGCTCGCCAGGCCGGCGAAAGAGAGCCCCGCCATCCGAAGCATGATAAGGCTGTCGTCTGCCCGCCCCGGCATGACAGCTGCCCGCTTGCCCGGCGAAAGCGACACTGTATTGAACTGGAATGCTGCCCATGGCGCCCGTAAATTTGACGTGAAATCCTGATGGATCCGACGACAGCGCTCCAACTCTGCCGCTTTCTTCATGATGCGTCGCTGATGCTTCTGTGGGGCGCCTGCGCCTATCTCTGCCTGCTCGTGCCGAAAACGCTCGCCGATACCGTCTGGCGCGTGTCGGCAAGGCCACTTTTCGCGATTACCACGATTGCAGCCGTGACGGTACTCGCGGCATTGCCCGCAACGACGGCGACTATCGGCAATGGATGGAACGATGCACTCGATGCCGACACCATCCAAGACGTGCTCTTCCGGACCACGGTCGGCCTGGCTTGGCAGGCACAGGCGGCTGCGGCCGTGGTCATGGTCAGCGCCTTCCTGTTACCGGAAAGCTGGCGGCGGCGCGGGCTGGCGTTGGGTTCGGGCCTGGGGCTTGCCTTCCTTTCCTTAACCGGGCACGCCTCGATGCTGGAAGGCTGGCTAAGGCAGATGCATCGTGGCAACGATGTGCTGCATGTGCTGACCGCCGGCGGCTGGCTGGGAGCGCTCGTGCCGCTGATACCCATTCTGCGCCTTCTCGACTGCAAGGATTGCCGAGCGGAAGCGCTGGTGGCGCTGCGACGCTTCTCCAATGCGGGGCATGTGGCCGTCGCGCTCGTCATCGCCTCCGGCATCGTCAACACGATGCTGATCCTGAAACGGCTGCCGACGGACTGGTCGTCGCCCTACCAGAAACTGCTTGGCATTAAGATCACGCTGGTCGCCGCCATGGTGCTTCTGGCGATCGTCAATCGCTATGTCTTCGTTCCTTGGATCGGCCGCAACCATAACCGCGCGCTGCAGGCGCTCCGGCTTGGAAGCATCACCGAGATCGTCATCGGCATGGCAGTAATCGGGCTCGTCGCCGTCTTCGGCATATTGGAGCCGGTGTAGGTCAGGACGCAGATCCTCGCGGAGAGCCGCCGAGCGATTTCACCACCGCGCGAACAGCTTCGGCATCGCTGGTCGCCGGCCTATATTCCAGGCCCACCCTGCCACGATAACCCTGGGCGAATACCCAATCCAGCCGCTCCGCCAGATCGATATGGCCGGTACCAGGATCGCCTCGGCCGGGATGATCGGCCACATGGAGATGCACGATCCGGTTGATGCGATCGCCGACGACCTCACGCGTATCCTCGCCCATGACGGCCGAGTGATAGAGATCGTAGACGATGCCGATTTCGGCGCGGCCGACCTCGTCGACGATATCCAGGCCTTCCTCCGTCGAAGACAGATAATAGCCGACATGATCGATCTTCGTGTTCAACGGCTCGAGGCCGACGCGAACGCCGGATCCTTCAAGAACATCGGCGCCGGCGCTGAGAGCTGCGACGAGAGCCGACCGCTGCTCGGCGCGCGAAAATCCCGGCAGATCATCGCCGGCCTGCGCGATCAGAACCGGCGCGCCGAGGCGCTGCGCCACGGCAACGGACTCGCGCAAACCCTTCAGCCAAGTCTCTTTGTTTGCGGGACTCGTCAATGCGATCATCGGCTCCGCCACCAGGCCGGACACCGCAATGCCGGTCTCGGCAACGGCGGCGGCAATCGCATCGAGATCCTTGTTCGTCCAGCGCCAGAACTCGACGGCATCGAGCCCCGCCTGATGCGCCAACCGGATGCGATCCGCAAAGACATCGCCATCACGCGCAAACAACCACTCGATACAAGCCGAAAACCGCCGCATTGAAATCTCCTCCCGCATTCCCGCCGACAATATTCCCGCCAGCAATGCGCGGGATCGGCGGTGACCGCAAGAGGCGTCAGCGCTGAATCTGCGGAGGGCGCCGCGCGGACGAATCGATGGCTTCCACGTTGATCGCGGAGAGTACGCGCATGTCGCGGCGGAAATCGGAAGGCGTCATGCCGGCAATGTGGCGAAAGGATTTGTTGAACGCGCTGATCGAGCCGAAGCCGCTGTCCATGGCGACCTGCAGCACATTGGCGCCGTCGCGCATCAGCATCGCCTGGGCGCGCGAAAGGCGCAGCAGGTTCACATACTTGGCGAGCGTCATGCCGGTGGATTTCTTGAAGAGGTTCATGGCGTATTTCGGATGGAGATGCGCCGCCTTGGCGATATCGACCGTATCGATGTCATCCAGAAAATTATCGGCGATGAAATCGCACATTCTCGCCAGGCTGCGTGAGGACTGCGGATGGGCCTGGTCGTTCGCCAGGTTTCCCGGCTTCTCCGGCACCATGCGATAAGGTTCGAAAGCAATTCGCTCCAGACGCAGGAGAAGTTCGGCAACGGCATGTTCGGCCTTGGCGCCGTCATTCGACATGACGTAACGGTGCCATCGGGCGAAATTTTCGTCGTCAGCGGCATCGGTCGCCGAACTTATCAAGGCCTGCCCGCGAATGAGGCGACCGGAAATATCGAGCGGCAGCCGCAGGCGGAAGAAATGCACGAGCGGCAGATGCGCGCCCGCATAGATCGAATCCTCGGACAATTCATCCAGCTGATGCGGCTGCCCTCCCCAGAACAGACAGATCTCGCCGGCCTTCAGGGTAAGGTCGTGATTGCCTATGCGGTAGTGCACGCTGCCGCGCACGATATAGTTCACCTCTACCTGCGCGTGCCAATGCGGCTTCGCCATCGGCAATGGATGATTGTGAAACATCTGCAGGATCGTCGGCAGCCCTTCGACGCTGCTCGCACCCGGCTGATAAACCGCCCGTAGACCCACCTTACTTTTCGCCAAGTCGATGTTCCCTTTTTAGGAGACAGAAGCGTACCGGCAGCTAGTTTAAGCGCGTTCGCTTGCGGACGGCAATTGAAAAGGGAGGATTTTCAATGCGTTTAAAACTAGCTGGAGCGACGGCCATCGCGGCCCTACTCGCTTCCGGTTCTGCCTTTGCGGAACAAACCACCATTACCGTCTGGAGCTGGAACATCGCCGCATCGGCGCTGAAATCCACGGTCGAGGGGTTCAATAAAAAATATCCGGACATCAAGGTCGAAGTTCAGGACATCGGCAACCCGCAGGTCTTCGACAAGATGCTGGCCGCATGTGCTGCCGGCGGCGACGGCCTGCCCGACGTCATGTCGATCGAAAACCACAAGGCCTCGATCTTCTGGAATCGCTTTCCGGACTGCCTGACCGATCTCACGAAGCTCGGCTACAACGATGAACTGAAGAAGCAATTCCCGGAATTCAAGCGTGCCGAACTTGAGGTCGGCGATGCCGCCTATGCCATGCCTTGGGATTCCGGCCCAGTCACCATGTTCTATCGCCGCGATTTTTATGAAAAGGCGGGGATCGATCCGGCAACGATCAAGACCTGGGACGATTTCATTGCCGCCGGCAAGAAGATCTCCGCCGCCAATCCGGGCGTAATCATGACGCAGGCCGATCTCAACGGCGATACCGAATGGTTCCGCATGCTCGCCAATGAACAGGGCTGCGGCTATTTTTCGTATGACAGCCAGAGCATCACCGTCAACCAGCCGGCGTGCGTAAAAGCCCTGGACAAGGTCAAGGAGATCAAGGACGCGGGCTTGATGAGCGCCGCGAACTGGAACGAGAAAATTCAGGCGAACACTGCCGGCAAAGTGGCGTCTCAGCTCTATGGCGGCTGGTATGAAGGCACCGTCCGCTCTACCTCGCCGGATCTCGCCGGCAAATGGGGCGTCTACCCGATGCCGAGCATGACGGCGGACGGCCAGCATGCGGCCAATCTCGGCGGCTCGTCGCTCGCAATCGCCAGCGGCTCCAAGAACAAGGAAGCCGCCTGGAAATTCCTAGAATACACGCTTGGCACCAATGAGGGCCAGGTGACCATGCTGAAGTCCTTCGGGCTCGTGCCGTCACTGCTGACGGCAGTTCAAGATCCCTTCGTCAACCAGCCCCAGCCCTATTGGGGTGGGCAAAAGGTCTGGGCCGATATCCTCGCCACCCTGCCGAAGATCCGCCCGAGCCCCGGCACCCAGTATTTCAGCGACGCGGATGAGGTCATAAAGGCCGTCCAGACGAAATACCTCGCCGGCGGCTATCCAAACGGCAAAGCCGCGCTCGACGACGCGGCCCAGCAGATCGCTTCGGCGACAGGTCTGCCGCTCGCGAAATGAGTGACACTGCCGGGCGCGCATCCCAAGCCGCGCCCGGCATCCCCGCCGCCCTCAGGGCGGCGGGGATGCGACGTCACGTGTCATTCCACTGCGCATAAAGGAGAAGGCTTTCATGCGGTTGCGAAACCGGAGCGCCTATGCGTTCCTTGCACCCTATCTTCTGGTGTTCGCCGCTTTCTGGGTCTGGCCGATCATCGATTCGTTCCTGATCTCGTTCCAGAACACCCGGGTTAATCCGTGGACGTTCAATCTGTCGCTCAATTGGGGGCGGCTGTTCGGCGACCCAGCCTTCTACAACGCGCTTCAAAACACGCTGATCATCCTGATCGTCCAGGTACCCGTCATGATCACGCTCGCCACGGTCATGGCTGTGCTGCTGAATTCACCGCTGTTGAAGGCTCGCAGCATTTTTCGCTTTGCCTTCTTCGCGCCCGTCGTTGTTGGAGAGGTGGCCTATGCCGCGGTCTTCCGTCTGATGTTCAACGTCGATTTCGGTATCATCAACAAGCTCATCGGCACGGTCGGCTTCGCACCGGTGTCGTGGTTCGCCGAATCGCATGCCGCAATGGTGCTCATCGTCATCGCCGTCACCTGGCGCTGGGCGGGTTACAACGCCATCATCATCCTTTCCGGGCTGCAATCGATCCCCGAGGATGTTTACGAGGCTGCGACCCTCGACCGCGTCAACCGCTTCCAGCAGTTCATCCACATCACCCTGCCGCTGTTGAAGCCGATCATTCTGTTCTGCGTCGTCCTATCCGTCATCGGCACCATGCAGCTCTTCACCGAACCATATCTGATCACCAACAGGGGTGGCCCCGGCGGCGGGACCGAGACGCTCGGCCTTTTGCTCTATCGCCAGGCCTTCCAGTCGACCAACTTCGGCTATGCCTCCGCGATCGCCTACACGATGGCGGCGCTCGCCGTGGCCATTTCTCTTCTCAATCTGTGGGTGGGGCGCGAACCGAAATGAAATCGAAGTCCAAATCCACTCTGATCCGCTCGCTCGCCTTGCATGGCCTGCTGGCGCCCCTCGCCATCATCTGGCTGTTTCCGCTCTGGATGATGTTCGTCTTCTCGACCATGCCCGATTACGGCATCTTCAGCCCCGGCATCATCCTGACACCGTCGACGGGTTTCATGGACAACGTCCGCAACCTGCAGGCAGACACCAACTTCATCGGCGCCATGACGATCTCCATCGTCGTTGCCGTCGTCTATACCTGCCTGTCGGTGCTGCTGACCTCGATGGCCGGATGGGCCCTGGCGCGCTACCAGTTCGCCGGCCGTTCGGGCGTCATCGGCATCATCCTCGGCACGATCACGCTGCCCTACTCCGTCGTCGTCATCCCGCAGTTCATCATGGTGGCCCGCGATTTCGGGCTGGCCAATTCATGGGTCGCCCTGATCGTACCGCCGCTCTTCAATTCGCTCGGCGTGCTATTCATGCGCCAGGCCTTCTCGATGATGCCGGGCGAGCTCTTTGACGCCGCCCGCGTCGAGGGCGTCAAGGAATGGCAGATCTTCCTGCGCATCGCCTTGCCGCTCGCAAGGCCAACCATGGCGGCGCTCGCGATCATCCTGTTCCTGGCCTCCTGGAACAACTATCTCTGGCCGCTGCTCATCAACTCCCGCCCGGGAATGATGACCGCGCCCGTGGCGCTCGGAACGCTGATCGGCCTCACCAGGGTCTCCTGGGGCGGCATCATGGCCGGTGCGGTCATGCTGACGGCACCGATCCTCATCATCTTCGTTCTCCTGCAGCGCCACTTCATCGCCGGCATCGCCGCCGGCGCAATCAAATAATTCCGGGAGATCCGTATGGCTGAACTGTCCCTTACCAATATCGTCAAACGCTACGGTTCGCTGGAAATCATCCACGGCGCTAATCTCGACGTGAAGGACGGCGAATTCGTCGTCTTCGTCGGGCCGTCCGGATGCGGCAAGTCCACGCTGCTGCGCATGATCGCCGGGCTGGAAGACATTACCGGTGGTGAACTCAAGATCGGCGGCCGCGTTGTCAACGACGTGGAACCGGCCGATCGCGGCATCGCCATGGTCTTCCAGTCCTATGCTCTCTACCCGCATCTGACGGTCGAGCAGAACCTCAATTTCGGCCTGCGCATGAACGGCAATCCGAAGGCCGACACCGACCGCCGCGTCAAGCAGGCGGCCGAGATCCTGCAGATCACGGAGCTGATGCAGCGCCGGCCGAAGCAGCTCTCCGGCGGCCAGCGCCAGCGCGTCGCCATCGGCCGCGCCATCGTGCGCGAGCCGAAGATCTTCCTGTTCGACGAGCCGCTGTCCAATCTCGACGCCGAGCTGCGCGTGCAGATGCGCGTCGAAATCTCGCGCCTTCACAAGAAGCTCGGGACGACGATGATCTACGTCACGCACGACCAGACCGAGGCCATGACGCTGGCCGACAAGATCGTCGTGCTGCGCGGCGGCAATATCGAACAGGTGGGAGCGCCGCTCGATCTCTATGACGATCCGGCAAACCAGTTCGTCGCCGGCTTCGTCGGCTCACCAAAGATGAATTTCCTGCAGGCCGAAGTCACGGACAATCAGCAGGGCCGCATCGCCATCGTGCTCAAGGGCCAGCGCAACGTCCGCCTGACGCTGCCGGTCACCTCGGCCAAGCTAGAGGTGGGCCAGCCGGTGACGCTCGGCGTTCGCCCGGAACATTTCCTCGAAGCCGGGCGCGGCGAGGTCGACATGACTGTCGCCGTCGATGTCGCGGAGCATCTCGGCAACACCAGCTACATCTACGCCAATATCGAAGGCGGCGAGCAGATCGTCATCGAACGCGAGGAATCCCGTAACACGGGCAACCGCGACAAGCTCACCGTGGCGCTCGCGGCAGACAAGACATTCCTGTTCGACAGCGCCGGCAACCGATTGCGATAGGCGCTGCCCATCCTCCCAAGACAGCATGCAGATTTAGGAAAGGATCGTTCCATGACCACTGAGACCTCAATCCGCTGGGGCATTATCGGCCCCGGCAGGATCGCACAGACTTTTGCCGATGGTATCGCTCATTCCCGCAGCGGTAAGCTGGTGGCGATCGCCAGCCGCAATCCGGACAAGCCGGGCCTCAGTGACGGTTTCCCAGGCGCGCGCATCGTCAACGGCTATGAAGCCCTGCTCGCCGACAAGGAGATCGACGCCGTCTATATCGCCACACCGCATACCGGCCACGCCGAATGGGCGATCAAGGCGATCCGCGCCGGCAAGCATGTGCTGGTCGAAAAGCCGATCGCACTCTCGGCTTTCGATGCGGAAGCCATCTATTACGAAGCCAGGAAGGCCGGCGTCTTCGCCGGCGAAGCCTTCATGTATCGCGTCCACCCGCAGACGGCGAAGCTGATAGAACTCATCAAGAGCGGGGCGATCGGCGATCTGCGCATCATCCGCACCTCCTTCGGCTTCAACATGGGCACGGTGAAGCCGGAACACCGGCTGTTTGCCAATGAAACGGCCGGCGGCGGCATCCTCGATGTCGGCGGCTATCCGGTATCGATGGCGCGCCTGATCGCCGGCGCCGTCGACGGCAAGCCGTTCCTCGATCCCGACAAGGTCTCGGGCGTCGGCCATCTCGGCCAGACCGGCGTCGATGAATGGGCTTCCGCCGTGCTGAAGTTCCCGAACGACATCATCGCCGAAGTGTCCTGCTCGATCATGGCGAACCAGGACAACACGCTGCGCATCATCGGCTCGGAAGGCCGGATCGAGGTTGCCGACTTCTGGTTCGCATCCGGCCACAAGGGCGGCGTCGGCAAGATCGAACTGATCAAGGGCGACGAGACGCAGACGATCGAGGTCAAGGAAGAGCGCTGGCTCTATTCCTTCGAAGTCGATGCGGCCGGCGATGCCATCCGTGCCGGCAAAAAGGAATTCGCCTATCCCGGCATCAACTGGGCGGATTCGATCGGCAATCTTAGGGTTCTCGACCAGTGGCGCGCCTCGATCGGCCTCGAATACGAGGTGGAGAAGGCAACACGCCGGACGAAGAACATTGCCGGCGCGACCGTCACCAAGGGCAACAGCATCCCGAGGCGCAGCATTCCGGGCATCTCCAAGCCGGCATCGCTCGTCACGCTCGGCTTCGAGTTCTTCCCGAATTTCGCCGCCGCCTCGCTGACGCTCGACGCCTTCTACGAAGCCGGGGGCAACGCCTTCGACACAGCCTATGTCTATGGCGGCGGCAAGACGGAAAGCATCTTCGGCGACTGGCACACCAGCCGCAACGTGCCGCGCGAGGAGATCGTGCTTATCGGCAAGGGCGCGCATTCGCCACTTTGCTACCCGGACATGATCCGCAAGCAGCTCGACCAGTCCCTTAACCGCCTGAAGACCGACTATGTCGACATCTACTTCATGCATCGCGACAACACCGACATTCCGGTCGGCGAATTCGTCGATGCCATGGATGCCGAAGTAAGGGCTGGCCGCATCCGCGGCATCTTCGGCGGTTCGAACTGGACGCGTGCCCGTTTTGATGAGGCGATCGCCTATGCTGAGAAGAACGGCAAGGCGGCACCGGCGGCACTTTCCAACAACTTCTCGTTGGCGGAGATGCTCGATCCGATCTGGGCCGGATGCGTCGCCGCATCCGACGACGAGTGGAAGGCGTGGCTCAATGCCAAGCAGATCCCGAACTTCGCCTGGTCGAGCCAGGGCCGCGGCTTCTTCACCGATCGCGCCGGCCGCGACAAGCGTGATGAGGAGGAATTGGTGCGCGTCTGGTATTCCGACCGCAATTTCGGCCGCCGCGACAGGGCGATCGAACTGGCGCAGAAGCTCGGCCGCCATCCGATCCACATCGCGCTCGCCTATGTCGTCGCGCAGGCCTTCCCGGTCATCCCGCTGATCGGCCCGCGCACGATCGCCGAGCTGGAAGACAGCCTTTCGGCGCTCGACATCAAGCTGACGCCGGAACAGGTGAAGTGGCTCGAAGGCTGAGATAGCTAGTCGATTCAAAGTGAAAGGCCCATCCGGGAAACCGGAGGGGCCTTTTGCATGGTATACCGTCTGTCATCGCCGAGAGATCAGGCGGCGAAGTCGAATGTCTTCGTATCAGCCCCTTCGAGCCGCAGGAGATAGGCCTTGCGCTCGAGACCACCGGCAAATCCTCTGAGATCGCCTGCTGATCCTACCACGCGGTGGCAGGGCGCGATGATCGAGATCGGGTTGCGGCCGTTGGCGGCGCCGACAGCACGGATCGCCTTTGCCGAACCGATCTCGGTGGCGATCTGGCTATAGCTTCGCGTCTCGCCGAAGGGGATGGCAAGCAGAGCCTGCCAGACCTTCTGCTGGAACTCCGTTCCGGCAAAGTCGAGCGGCAGATCGAAAGACTGCCGTTCGCCGGCGAAATATTCGCGGAGCTGCCGTTCGGTTTCGAGCAGCACGGGATGGCTGTCATCCTCAGCCACGATCAGCAGTGGCACGCGGCCCGGCCGATCATTGTCCCAGAGGATCGCGGCAAGCCCATCATCGCTGCCAACGAGCTTCAATGCGCCAACAGGCGAATTCACGATCCGATAGACGTAGTGGTTTTCTGCATTTTTCGGAGCTTTGGTCATGCCGATATCCTTTCCTTGAATTGCGCTCATAGTATCGGGCGTGATTGCCTCTGAAGAAGCGCTGATGTGCGTATTGGACCTCAAATGAGGTTCTCCAGCCACCCGAAAACAGATAAGTGGCAGCGAAATCCCGGCATTTCTGAACTCGCGCGGACAGCCTCACGATGACGCAGGCCAGATGGTCACGCTTGGGAAATGAGCTGGAATTGTGTAAAATCGAGCAGAGGCAGATCATACAGCATGCGGAGTCCGATATGACAGTTCGCCCGCCGCGCAACTTCAATCCATCGCAGACGAACGAGACCGGCCTCGGGATCCTCGAATATGAGATGATGTCGGAACGGGCGAGTTCGCTCGGCCGTCACGGCATGAAGGTCGAGGCAGCGCTTGCCGCATTGCAGGAGGGCGAGGCCAAGGGCAAGCTGGGCGTGGAACACGAGCGGCTGGTTGATGCCGCCGCCGAAGCCGTCTGGGGAATGTTCATCCACCGCGAGATCTGTGGCCTGCGCAACGGCCGCGACGTCATCCAGCGCTATGGCATTCCGAATAAGGTGCTCGCGCGTCTCGGCGCCAGTCCACGGCATTCCTAAATATCAGGATTTCAGGATCGCCTGAAAGCGCGGATCGAAGGCGTGGCCGATCGGCTCGACCGCCGCGCCACGCGCTACGGCCCATGGGTCGGTCATGCCGAGCTGCAGGCGCGGCAGCAACCGGTCGGGACGATCGGCATTGGAAGGCAGGAGCGGCTGCATGGCGGCGATCAACCGCGTTGCCAGCGCCGGGGGTGCGCCGCCGCACAGAATCACCGTCTGCGGATCGAAGATGGTTTCGATGATCTGCACGCTCCAGCGCAGGTCGACCGCCGCCCTTTCGATCCAAGCGAGAATATCGGGGTCATCGGCCGCAGCGCGCGCGTCTATTAGCGAATAGATATTCGCCGCCATCGGATCGACACCGAGGTGATCGTAGAGCGAGGCAAGCGACGCGCGATGCTCCAGCTGGGTCAGCCGGCCACCTGCCCCCAACAACGCCATGCCGATTTCGCCGGCATTGCCGTGCGCGCCGCTATAGAGCTCGCCGCCGAGAATGAGGCCCGCGCCGATACCATAGCCGACATAGAGGCAAACGGCGTGATCGAGCCCATGCGCAGCTCCGACCATGCGCTCAGCGGTCGCGCAGGCTGCGGCGTCGTTCTGCAGGGTGACATTGAGACCGGTTCCGGCCGATAGCGTTTCCAGCAGCGGAAAGCGTTGCCAAGCGCCCATCATCCAGGGATTGTCGGCCTCATCCTGCTCGATACCGAACGGACCCGGCATCGCCGCGCCGAGGCCGACGAGGCGCTTCTCCGCCTGCGCCACGCTCTGCCTGAGCTCGGCACGCACGTCTTCTATCAGCTTCAGGACGACGGGCGTGCCCGTCGCCGGTCCGCCCGCCGGCAAGTTCGCTTCCTTGCGGATGAGGACATTGCCGACGAGATCGACGGCGATGGCGCGCGTGATGTGGCGGTCGATCTGCAGGCCGATGGCGAAAGCACCTTCCGGCACGAGACCATACGGTGTCGAGGGCTGGCCCCTGCCGCGGCGTACCGTTTCCCGAGAGGTCACCAGCCCGTCGTTTTCCAGCTCCTCCATGATGTTGGAGACCGTCTGCTTCGTCAGGCGGGTGGCGCGGGCGAGATCGGCGCGGGAGAGAGCACCGTTGAGCCGCAGGGCATCGATGATCACCCGCCGGTTATGGGCGCTGGTGCCTTCGTGGTTCGTTCCGCTCGTGGCCCTAATCGGGCGATTATCGTTCATCTGCATTTGCCTCTTGACACCAATAGAATATTGAAGAACAAATTAGTCAAGACAATTGACTTAAAAGAAACCAGAGAGTTTCATCAGGGAACTTGAGCGAGCCAAGGGGCTCCGAAGACGCTCCGATCGATGCTCGGCAGCCGGCCCGGCCAATTGCCTGCTCGACAGCCGATGGCGACACTTCCGCCGCCATTGGAAAAAAATCGTGTGACTGTCAAAAAAACTGGAGGATGGAATGTTGAAATCATTAAACAAGACATTGCTCGGCGCAGCACTGATCGGCGTATCCTTCGCCTCGCATGCCTTTGCCGAAACCACGATCAATGCCCTCTTCATGGCGCAGGCCGCCTATAGCGAAGCCGATGTGCGCGCCATGACGGATGCCTTCTCCAAGGCCAATCCGGACATCAAAGTCAATCTCGAATTCGTCCCTTATGAAGGCCTGCACGATAAGACCGTGCTCGCTCAAGGCTCCGGCGGCGGCTATGACGTCGTGCTGTTCGACGTGATCTGGCCGGCCGAATACGCAACCAACAAGGTTCTGGTCGACGTGTCCTCCCGCATCTCGGACGACACGAAGAAGAATGTCCTGCCGGGCGCATGGACGACGGTCCAGTATGACGGCAAATATTACGGCATGCCGTGGATCCTCGATACCAAGTACCTGTTCTACAACAAGGAAATCTTGGAAAAGGCCGGCATCAAGGCGCCGCCGAAGACCTGGGACGAGCTCAACGAGCAGGCCAAGGCCATCAAGGACAAGGGCCTTCTGGCAACGCCGATCGCCTGGAGCTGGTCGCAGGCCGAGGCCGCGATCTGCGACTACGCCACGCTCGTCAGTGCCTACAAGGGCGACTTCATCAAGGACGGCAAGCCGGACTTCCAGACCGGCGGCGGTCTCGATGCCCTGAAATACATGGTCACCAGCTACAAGTCCGGTCTCACCAACCCGAACTCCAAGGAATTCCTGGAGGAGGACGTCCGCAAGGTCTTCGAAAACGGCGATGCCGCCTTCGCGCTAAACTGGACCTACATGTACAACATGGCAAACGACCCGAAGGACAGCAAGGTCGCGGGCAAGGTCGGCGTCGTGCCGGCACCCGGCGTTGCCGGCAAGAGCGAAGCTTCGGCCGTCAACGGCTCGATGGGCCTCGGCATCACGTCTGCCAGCAAGCATCCGGACGAAGCCTGGAAGTACATCAGCTACATGACCTCCCAGGCGACACAGAACCAGTATGCCAAGCTCAGCCTGCCGATCTGGGCATCATCCTATAGCGACCCGGCCGTGACGAAGGGTCAGGAAGAACTGATCGCAGCCGCAAAGGTCGGCCTCGCCGCCATGTATCCGCGTCCGACGACGCCGAAATATCAGGAACTGTCGACAGCACTTCAGCAGGCGATCCAGGAATCGCTGCTCGGCCAGTCTTCGCCCGAAGATGCGCTGAAGTCGGCTGCCCAAAACAGCGGTCTCTGATACCCTTATCGGGCGGTGCCAGTCGCCGCCCGCCTCTCTTGATCCTCCATGAAGAATGAAAGAAGGGGCCCGCCATGTCCGGCACCTCTATGACAACCCGCGCCTGGCTTTTGATGCTGCCGTTGCTTGTGGTGATGATCGCGGTGATCGGCTGGCCACTCGTCGACACGGTCGGCCTTTCTTTCACCGATGCGAAGCTTGTGGGAACCGGCGGCAATTTCGTCGGCATCGACAACTACGCCAAGATGCTGGCGAACTCCAATTTCCAGCGCACCCTGATCACCACGACCTGGTTTGCGATCGTCTCCGTCGCCGCCGAAATGGTGCTCGGCGTCCTCGCCGCGCTGCTTCTGAACCAGGATTTCAAAGGCCGCGGCGTGCTGCGCGCGCTGATGATCCTGCCCTGGGCGCTGCCGACCGTAGTCAACGCGACGCTCTGGCGGCTGATCTATAATCCCGAATATGGTGCACTCAACGCAGCACTCACCCAGCTCGGCCTTATCGACGCCTACCGCTCCTGGCTCGGCGAACCGGGCACGGCGCTGACAGCGCTCATCGTCGCCGATTGCTGGAAGAATTTTCCGCTGGTGGCGCTGATCGCGCTGGCCGCCCTGCAGGCGGTGCCGCGCGATATCACCGCCGCATCGCTCGTCGATGGCGCAGGACCCTTCAAGCGTTTCCGTTTTGTGATCCTTCCCTACCTCGTAGGACCGCTTATGGTAGCGCTGGTGCTGCGCACCATCGAGGCCTTCAAGGTCTTCGACATCATTTGGGTCATGACCCGCGGCGGCCCGGCCAACAGCACGCGCACGTTGTCGATCCTCGTCTATCAGGAGGCCTTCTCTTTCCAGCGAGCGGGGTCGGGTGCGTCGCTCGCCCTTATCGTAACGCTGCTGGTCACGGTGCTTGCCGCCGCCTATGCCGCCCTTGTCCGCAAAACCGCGGGGAGTGCCACCTGATGGAACGCAAGAGCCCGTTTTTCACCTGCTTCATCTATGTCTGCGCCATCCTGCTCGCCGTCGTGATTCTAGCGCCGATCGCCTGGCTCTTCATCATGAGCATTTCGCCGGCTGCCGATCTTGCTGCCAAGCCGCTGCGCTGGTGGCCGCAGACGGCGGATTTCTCGCGCTACAAAGTGCTGCTGTCGACGCTGGAAAACAGCGAGGGCGCCGCATTCACCTCGTCGTTGCGCAACAGTATCGAAGTGGCCGGCATGGCGACCATCGCCGCGATCGCGCTCGCCATTCCCGCGGGCTGGGCCGTATCGCGCACGCCGTCCGTGGGATGGTCGCTTTCCATGGTCATCGCCACCTATATGTTGCCACCGGTGGCGCTCGCCGTACCGCTCTACATGGGCCTTGCCCATCTCGGCCTGCTCAACAACGTCTTCGGCTTGGCGCTGGTCTATCTGACGATCCTGGCGCCATTCACGACCTGGCTGATGAAATCCGGCTTCGATTCCATTCCGAAGGAGATCGAGGCTGCGGCGATGATCGACGGCGCCGGGCTGTTCCAGACGCTGAAGATCATCACACTGCCGCTTGCCATGCCCGTCATGGCCACCTCGGCGCTCTTCGCCTTCCTGCTTGCCTGGGATGAATTCTTCTATGCGCTGCTCTTCACGTCAGACCAGCGCGCCAAGACCCTCACCGTCGCCATAGCGGATCTCGCCGGCGGCCGTGTCTCGGATTACGGACTGATCGCGACTGCCGGCGTGCTGGCCGCCCTGCCGCCGGTGCTGATCGGCCTTGTCATGCAACGCGCCCTGATCTCGGGCCTGACCAATGGCGGCGTCAAGGGATGACCATGACCAAAGAGAAAACACGCCCCGCCGGCCTTGCCGCCATCGACCGCGAAATGGTTCGCCAACATACAGATGCGCTTGCCTCCCTCGGAGCCGCCGCCGATATGGCTGCCAAGGCTGCCGCATCGCTGAAGCGCACCGGCAAGTTACTGCTGCTCGGCATGGGCGGCTCGCACGCTGTCAACCGGGCTGTCGAACCGCTCTATCGCGCCGGCGGCATCGATGCCATCGCCCTGCCGCTCTCCGAACAGCTCGGTCAGCCGCTGTCGCTGGAAGGGCGCACGATCTTCATGACCTCGCAATCCGGCGAAAGCGCCGAGGTGCTGCGCTGGTTCAACGAGACGGGCGGCACTGGCGATACCTTCGGCCTGACGCTGGAGGGCAGCTCCTTTCTCGCGAGAACCGCGCCTTCTCTCGTCGGCACCGGCGGCACCGAGCTTGCCTTTGCGGCAACCCGCAGCCTCACCGTAACCTTCGCACTGCATTTGGCGATCTTCACCGCCCTCGGGCAGGATCCCGCCCGTGCTTTGGCCGTGCTTCGCGCGCCTGAGACGCTCGATATCGCGCCGGCGCTTTCAGCTCTCGCCGATGTCGAGACGGTCGTCACCTCGGGCCGCCGCCTGCAGGGCATCGCTGAGGCACTGGCGCTCGGCCTCACCGAACTTTCCCGTCGCCCCTGCTTCTCGCTTGAAGGTGGCCAGCTGCGCCATGGTCCGATGGAAATGCTCGGTCCCTCGATCGGCGTCGTCCTCTTCCGTGGCAATGATGCGACGGCCGGCCTCGTGACGGCCATGGCCGTTTCCGCGCTCGAAACCGGCGCGCCGGTTATCGTCTTCGATGGTTCCGAAGAAGAGCCGGTGCCCGGCTGCGTCACCCTGCGCTTCAAACCGGAAACCGGCCTTGCCGCCATCTTCCAGATGCTGCCCGTCGCCCAATCGCTGATGATCGCCTTTGCCGACGAGCGGGTGGAGAATGCCGGCACGCCGGTGCGCTCCACCAAGATCACGCGGAGCGAATGAATGAAGCCGCTTGCAGTCATCGGCAACGTCAATATCGACCTGATCCTAGGGCCTGCAGCGCCATGGCCGAAAGCCGGCACCGAGGTCATCGTCGATCATGACGAGCTGCGCGTCGGCGGCCAGGCGGGCAACAGCGCGCTCGCCTGGGAGGGGCTGGGTATCGATTATGAGATTGCCGCCAACGTCGGTAGCGACCAATTCGGACGCTGGCTCGGCGACGCGTTCGGCGCTCGCAGCAGTAAATGGCCTGTCAGACCGGAGGGCACGACGCTCTCGGTCGGCATCACCCATCCCGATGGCGAGCGCACCTTCTTCACAACGCGCGGCCACTTGCCGCACTTCAGTCTCGACGACGTGCTTGCGGTTCTCGACAGCAAAAGGCTTGCCGGCGGCTATGCCCTGCTGTGCGGAGCTTTCCTCACCGAGAATCTCGCCCGTGACTACAACGCCCTGTTCGACTGGGCCGACAAGCACCGGATCACGGTTGCTCTCGATACGGGCTGGCCGCTCGATGGCTGGACGCAGGCGAATTGTGATTCCGTCAGGCGTTGGCTGTCGCGCTGCGGCATCGCGCTGATGAACGAGGTCGAGACCACGACTCTTGCCGGCATGGACGATCCGGCCGAGGCGGCACGCGCGCTTCATGCGCTGATGCCAGAAGGCGCCATCTTCGTCGTCAAGCGCGGCCCGGACGGCGCGCTTGCCATCGATGCCGATAGCACCCTCGTTTCGGCCACAGCGCCGCGGGTCACGGTCGTCGATACGATCGGCGCCGGCGATGTCTTCAATGCCGGCTTCCTGGCCGCCCTTGCCCGCGGCGAGCCGCCTGCAGCCTGCCTTTCGGCGGGGACCGCGATCGCTTCCCGCGCCATTTCCACTCTGCCGCGCAGCTATGGCCCGGCTAAAGCACCCGAGGAGGCCGTTCGATGAGCGCGCTCGAAATCCAGAATATCCGCAAAAGCTATGGCGAAGTGGAGACCCTGAAGGGCATCGATATTTCGCTCGAAAGCGGCGAGTTCCTGGTGCTGCTCGGCTCGTCGGGCTGCGGCAAGTCCACGCTTTTGAACATCATCGCCGGGCTTGCCGAGGCAACCAGCGGCGATATCCGCATCGGCGATCGCTCCGTGCTCGGCGTGCACCCGAAGGACCGAGACATCGCCATGGTGTTCCAATCCTATGCACTCTATCCGAACCTCTCAGTCCATCGCAACATCGGCTTCGGCCTGGAAATGCGCAAAGTGCCTGCAGCAGTGCGCGACAAGGCGGTGCGCGAGGCGGCGAAACTGCTGCAGATCGAGCCGCTGCTGGAACGCAAGCCGAGCCAGCTTTCCGGCGGCCAGCGCCAGCGCGTCGCAATCGGCCGGGCGCTGGTACGCAAGCCGGACGTCTTTCTCTTCGACGAGCCGCTGTCGAACCTCGATGCCAAGCTGCGCATGGAGATGCGCACCGAACTGAAGCGCCTTCATCAGATGCTGAAGACCACGGTCGTCTACGTGACGCACGACCAGATCGAGGCGATGACGCTCGCGACCCGCATTGCCGTGATGCGGGACGGCCGCATCGAGCAACTCGGCACGCCCGACGAGATCTACAATCATCCGGCAACGCTCTATGTCGCGACCTTCGTCGGCGCGCCGCCGATGAACCTGCTGAATGCCACCGCCGATCAGGGTTCACTCCGCATCGACGGAACCTCGATCACCCTGCCAATGCCGTCAACGGAAGCCGAGATCAAACAGGGGCATGAGCTGGTGGTCGGCATCCGTCCGGAGACGTTGCACCTCGACGAAAGGGGCCAGCTTGAGGCCGTTTGCGAAGTGGCGGAATTGACCGGACCCGAGCTTATCGTGACGGCGCAGGCGGGTTCGCAGCGACTGATGGCCTGCCTGCCGCCACGCACCGCCATTGCCGAAGGGCAGAGCTTGAAGCTCGGCTTCGACGCCAATGCGCTGCATCTCTTCGATCGCGCCACAGGCCGGCGCTGCGAATAGGCCTTTCGAACCCAGGCATATCTTCGCCGAGGGTGGCACGCGAACTGTTTCGGTTGCCGATGCCGTCCCCATGAAATTTCAGCCTGTGTAATGTTACCGCAAGGCAGAGACCCGAACCTGACGATCCAAACCATCGTCGGGGAAAGAATCGTGTTTCGACAACTTCAACGCAGCGTACGATGGCCTTTCGTCGGGCTTCAATTGAGCAATGTCGCCTTGAACGCCAGCCATGCCTTCGCGACCGTCCTATATCCCTGGATCATGTATGACCTCACCCGCAGCGTGGTGTTCATGGCGCTGGTGGCCTTCGTGAACGGCGTCGTCCTCCTGATCGGCATGGTCTTTGGCGGCTATATCGCCGAGATGCTCGGGATCCGCTACACCGCGCTCATCTCCGCCAAGGTCGGAATGCTGACGTCGCTGCTGATCGCGATCCTCTACATGGCGGATTTCCTGCATGCGGGCACTTTCCTCATTCTGAGCTTCACCGGCTCGATCCTCGACGGGCCGGCGACCGTCGCCACCGAAGCGAAGGCGCCGGAAATTGCCCGTCTTTCGAGGTTGTCGTCGGCCGCCGCCAGTTCCGTCGACGATATGATCGACGGCCTCATGCTGCTGACGGCGTCCGCGGCCAGCGCTTTCGTCATTGCCGTCATCGGCCCGAAGGATGCGGCGTGGTGGGTCGTCATCGGCAATTTCATCGCGATGATGCTCCTGTCCTTCAGCCTGCCAAGATTCCGTCTGCGTCCGGCGCCAAGGCTCGGCGATATCGCCAATGCCGGGAAACGGCTCCGCGATTCGGCCGTGTCGCTGCCATTCGCGCTTTGGGGAAGCGCGGCGCTCGGCTTCTTCATGACGCTGCAGATTTTCATCGTACCCGCCGCCTTGCGGCTGCAGGGTGAATCGGTGGCGTGGCTCGGCCTCTTCATCGCGGCGTCGGCGACGGGCACGATCATGATGAACCTGCATCTGGCATCGCGCCATGCCACGCCGACGCCCGCCTCTGTCATTTGCGGGGCTCTCCTCGGCCTGGCGCTCTCGATGGGCATCCTGTGGATGGAGATTTCGCCAGTGACGATGATGCTTGCCGGTCTCGTCGCCGGACTGGCCAATGGCTGGCTCTCCCCCGCCTTCGTTGCGATCCTGCAAATGAAGGCGCCGCGCGACGGCCGGCCCTATGTGACGGGTCTTTGCTATTCGGTCGTCTTGCTGTTTCTGCCGCTGGAATACATGCTGACGGGTCTCGCGATCGGCCTGACCTCGTTCCGCACCACCTGCATCCTCCTCGTCTTCCTGCTGTCGCTGGCGGCAGCCGTCGCCGCCGCCTGGCTGGAATGCATCCAGAATGACCCGTCGAAATCAGCGGAGTAAATATTGAGGACGCCGCATGCATCCGATTGCACATGATGGATGCGGGAATGTCGCTGCTCATGCCTTCGACAACACTATTTCGATCGACGGCCAAGCCTGACGGCAACCTCTCTTCCTTAAAATATAATTAAATAAATCTACTCAACCACCTAAAAATACTTGCTAATTTTTCGATACTTTCAAAAATCTGCAATGTATCCGCAATTCTCGCGAGCAAAATGACCTGCATCTCCCGAGGCCAATCCGTTTCCCAAGACGGACGGCACCGGAGAGAAGCAGGAACCGTTTCCGGTTCTCCAACGCAAACAGAGACCTTGCGGGCGCCGAGGATGGCGCATGGGTTTCGTATGGAGTTATCAATGTCTCTCAGCGCAAAAACGATTCTGTTCGCGGCTTTGGCTTTAGCGACCGCGACCAATGCCTTCGCCGCCGATTTCACGACCTACCAGGCTCCGGATGCCTCCGCCTATGACCGCCCGTCGGCCTTCCAGTGGAGCGGCGCCTATTTCGGCGCGCATGGCGGCATCGCCTCGCCGAAACTGAGCCCCTTTGCCAGCGGCAAGGGCCTGACCGGTGGCGTGCAAACCGGCTACAACTTCCAGGTCGGCCCAGGTGTCCTCGGCGCCGAACTGGAGGGCTCCTACCTTGGGAACAACGAGATACGCGTACCAAACGGCAAGGTGGAAGAGCGCTTTCGCGGCGCCGCCAAGGCGAAGGCGGGCCTGACCTTCGATCGTACCCTCATCTACGGAACAGCGGGCCTGACGATGACGAAATTCGAGGGCGGCAGGGGCGTTTCCAGTCCTGGCGGCTGGAAACAGGGATATCTCTTCGGCGGCGGCATCGAACAGGGCTTCGGTGGCGGGCTCTCGGCTAAGGTCGAATACAACTACGTCATGACCAACGACGTATCTACGACGACATCGACCGGCAAGTCGAAGAGCGATGTGCACGACCACGTCATCAAAGCCGGCCTGAACTATCGCTTCTGACCGGCGAAGTTTGCAGAGGTCGGCATGCCTTTTTCAAGACAAGACATGCCCGACGGGAGCGGCGAAGGATGACTGATCAAACCCCGAATCAGTCCCTTCGCCGTTCTTAATCATGACAGTCAGACGCCCATCCGCATGCAATCGAACCATTCGTATCCACCGCGTCTGGCCTAATTTTCCTGAGAAGGCCGAGCAATGACGGCCAAGTTCATGAGCTGCCTTTCAGATCTCGGAGTCCGGCAGCCAGGGGATCTATTCGCACTCGAGCGAGGGCTGGCGGAAGCTGGTCACATACCAATCGGCCCCGGAGCTTCGGGTATAGAAGGTATAGAAGCATTCCGTCTGCTCGACATAGCCAGGCGTTTCGGTGACTTCGTAGCGCTTGCCCCGGCGCGTTTCCTTGACTTCACCGCTGGATTGACCTGATACCACTTGCGTCTTCGGCTTGCGCCACTGATAGGCGCGCTCACCCTGGCGCAAATCATAAACGTTATCAGGCGGGCCATAATCGAGCATGACGCTGCTGATCGGCGCGCCGATATAGCTCTTCATGATTTGCGAGGCGCAGGCCGGCAGGACCAGCAAAACTGCGAGCGCGGCAATACCGGCCGGCCGCCGCTTCATGCGAGTAACAGACATCAGGAAGTCCTTTGCGACTGGAGAGGGATCGCAGGCAGGGGTACGTCGCGGGGATTACGGCAGCATTGCGCGCCGCGATATCAGCTGCTTTTTGTCGAGCAGCCAAATCTGGTCTCGGATATTCATATCGATCGAGGATCGGGCGGGCTGGGCTGGGCTGGGCTGGGTTGAGATAGGTGCTAGACAATCAATCCAGCAATTCACGCCAGGTTCGGACTCACCCATGGTTGAAACGCCCATCCGTGCACGGATCTACACGAGGCGCCTCTCGCCGACCACACTCGATCTCCGATCGCGTCACCATCGATCATACTTTTTGAGGGATGAGGCGATGGGAGATGGCTTCATCCCAGCAAGAGCGGTTGGACCTGCTCAGATGCAGGGGATGGTCTCCATAGCCGACGCTTGTACGGGGAGCTTGGGAGCGAAGAGATAGCGTTGTGAGCGCAGTGGCCGCTTGTTGCGCGCTAGGAAAGCCCTGGGGAATTTGAGAGAGGTATTTATATTATTTCCCGGCTTAATATTTTTCTGCGCCTTGGGGTTTGCTTTGGCTTGTTGCGGGCTGCGGGGGTAAAAACGACTTCGGCCTCCCGAAGGAGGCCGACAAAGTCTTGATAGTCTTTTGTATTTGGTTGCGGGGGCAGGATTTGAACCTGCGGCCTTCAGGTTATGAGCCTGACGAGCTACCGGGCTGCTCCACCCCGCGCCATTGACGCAAATCGCGAGGCGATTTGTCGTCTTATCCA